>JAZNBZ010000160.1:0-57627 GCA_045587285.1 Candidatus Flemingiibacterium sp.
CTTTTTGTGCTTACCTTCAGCCTCGACAGCCTTCTTGATAGTTTCGCGGTATGCGATCTTCGGCTTTTCGAGTACTACGGACGTACCAAAGCGGTTCTTTAATTTCGCAACGAGCACGTCGAGGTGGATATCGCCGACACCGGATATAAGAAGCTGCTTGGTTTCAGCGTTGTTCTCGTAGCGTGTGGTGAGGTCCTCCTCAAGAAGCATTGCGATACCCGAGGAGATCTTATCCTCGTCGCCCTTTGCGAGCGGCTTGATAGCCTGAGTGAGGAAGGGCTCGGGGAATGCGATGCCTCTGTACTTAATATCCTTTGCGGATGCGGTGAGTGTGTCACCGGTGTTGGTTGCGGAAAGCTTTGCGATCATACCGATATCGCCGCAGCAGAGCGAGTCAACCTCGGTCTGCTTCTTGCCGCGCATAGTGTAGATCTTAGCCATCTTTTCGTTTGTACCGTTCGTGGTGTTGCGCAGTACCATATCACGCGTCAGAGTGCCGTTCATAACCTTAAAGAGCGACATCTTGCCAACGAACGGGTCAGCGACAGTCTTGAATACGAATATTGAGGTCTCGCCCTCGGGCTCGATCGCGATCTCGTCCTCGCCGTCTGCGGTGACGATGGTTTCGGTCTTGCGAGCGGTCGGACGCGGGAAGGAGTTAGCGATGGTGTCGAGCACCGCGGTAACGCCCCACAGCTTTGTAGCCGCGCCGCAGAATACGGGCACGATCTCGCCGTTGATAATGCCGTCGTGAACGGCGTTCATTGCTTCATTATACGTGATAGGCTCCTCGTTGAAGAACTTATCCATAAGGTCGTCGCTGGTCTGTGCGATGGACTCGTAGAGCATATTGCGGTATTCTGCCGCGATTTCCTTGAAGTCCTCGGGAATCTCGGAAACCATATTAGCACCGGTCTTGTCGTAGACCTCAGCCTTCATATCTATAAGATTAAGGAAGCCGATAACCTTGTCACCCTCGATCATCGGAATGAGAAGGGGACATACGGTAACGCCGAACTTTTCGCGAAGCGAGTCGAATACTCTCTTAAATCTTGCCTCGCCGTCGTCAAAGCGGTTGATGAAGAATGCCTTCGGGATACCTTCGGTTTCAGCGTAGTCCCAAGCAAGCTCTGTGCCGACCTCAACGCCGTTTCGTCCGTCAACGACGATAAGCGCGCTGTCCGCAACTCTTATACCCTCGAGCATTTCACCCGTAAAATCGAGATAGCCGGGAGTGTCAAGTATATTAACCTTGCTGTCCTGCCACGTGAGAGGCTCAACCGTTGTCGAGAGCGAAAAGCCGCGGCGGATTTCCTCGGGATCGTAGTCACTTACAGTATTTCCCTCGGGAGTTTTTCCGAGACGGTCGGTAGCTTTTGCGAGATAAAGCATAGCCTCGCAAAGCGAAGTCTTTCCGCTTCCTCCGTGGCCGAGTAAGGCAACGTTACGTATACTTTTTGTGGTGATCTTGTCCATTGTGAGATGCTCCTTTTCTGCATATTTTATATAGGGAAATTATCCGCCCGTGCGCCGTTTTTGCACCGGACTCAGGTAGGCGAATATATATAATTTCTACTCATTTGTTAATAAATCATAATATTCGATAACTGACTACATCATATATTATACATTATGCGAGGCGATTTTTCAAGGGGTTTAGGGAAAATAATGGCTATGTGGGCATAGAAATCAAAGCTCTGTTTTTGTGTATTTTCAACAATAAAGCTTACCCTGCCACGTGTCGCGCGAGTACATCATCTTGTCTATAGTGTTCATCACGACGAGCTTTTTGCGGCTCCACAAGGGCGCGATAAGCGTGTCTGCCATACCGTCGCCCGTAAGCCTGCCGATGGCCGTTTCGGGCGGCATTACCTCAAGCTGACGCACCACGGTGTCGGCGTACGCTTCAAGCGACATACATTCGAACTCGCCGCGCGCGTACGTCTTGGCAAGCGGTGTGCCGTCGATAACGTGCAGGAGGTGCAGCTTTAATTGGTCGGGCTTCAGCGCGGCGACCGCCTTTGCGGACTCGAGCATCATATCGGCGCTCTCGTGCGGCAGACCGTTTATGAGGTGAACGCCGATGCTAATTTTGCCCGAGGCACGGCGTAGCTTTTCGTAGCCCTCCACGAACTCTGCGAAGGTGTGACCGCGGTTTATAAGCGCGGCAGTGGAGTCGTGGGCTGTCTGAAGCCCGAGCTCTACCGTCAAAAACGTGCGCTCGGCAAGGTCGGCGAGGTACTCGCAAACGCTGTCCCCGAGGCAGTCCGCACGTGTCGCTATGCTGATGCCGACGGTTTCGGGAAAAGCGAGCGCAGATTCGAATTTTTCGCGCAAAACGTCCACGGGTGCGTACGTATTGGTGAACGCTTGAAAATAAGCGATGCCGAGAGGGTGTGCCCATTTTTCGGAGAGCTTTTCGTATGCCGCCGAGAGCTGCTTTACTATCGGCGTCGCGCTGTCCGTACAGAAGTCGCCCGAGCCGCGCGCGGAGCAGTAGATGCAACCGCCCACGCCGCGCGTACCGTCGCGGTTGGGGCAGGTGAAGCCGGCATCGACGGGAAGCTTCGCGCATTTCGCGCCGAATTTTTGGCGGAGAAAATAGTCGTATGAATGGTAGCGCTTGTTAGAGTCGCTAAAGGGGAAGGGATTGGTGTCTTTTTGTGTCGGCATAGCATACCTCCGCTTGGTTTATTGTATATATGATAGCATAAGCGCGAAGGGTTTTCAAGCGGTATTTTGCAAAAATTTAAAGAAACCCCTTGACAAAACGGCGCGAGTGTGGTATCATAATTGAGTACCGAATATGCGAGTGTAGTTCAATGGTAGAATTCCAGCCTTCCAAGCTGGTCGCGTGGGTTCGATTCCCATCACTCGCTCCAATAAAAAACGAGAGGACCTTGTGTCCTCTCGTTTTTTATTGCGTGTTGGTGGGGCAGAGAAGTCCGCTTCAAGGATGCATTGCATCCTTGGTGCAGTCAGGCGCGAAGCGGCTTACTGCCGTGGGTAATCGATTCCCATCACTCGCTTTTCGCTTGACATTCTGCAAGGATTGTGCTATAATGTTGACGTTGCCACGGTTGGGCCGCACGGTTGTACCCGCACGCATTGTGCCGGAGGTTCCGTTCCCAGTGGCAACTATTTTTTTTGCGTTTTTCAAATATCGCTTGCGCTCGTATTGACATCTGTGTGAATAAGGTGTATAATACTATCGCGAGGAGCTGCTTGACTGTTAGGAAGTGTGGGACGATGGTGCCCTACTGCTAACGACTTAGTGTCTCCTCCGAAAAGGTGCGCTGCTTGAACCCAAAAGCACAATGCTGCTGGAGGCACTTCGTAGCGCACTTTTTCTTGACAAGTTAGTCAAAGCGTGTTATACTAACAATACAGTCTTGATACGGGTAACACCGTGTGGTTTTGTACCAGCCTGACTGTATGCGGCCGTTTGGCCGCTTTTTTATTGCGTGTCGTGTCGGCGGGGGAGAATTCTATTTTGCAACCTCAATAAACTCAATATGGCCGTATTTCGCCTTAAACTCGTCGCTGAATATGTGGTCGGTTACGATTATATCTACGTCATTTGCGTCCATAACGACGCTCTTTGAGTCTATGTCTACCTTCGTGTGGTCTGCTAAATATATCACTTTCTTTGAGTTTTGCGCCATTACGTTAAGGATGAGATTATATCTTCCGCCGCCGCCGATTTCACCGTTTGAGGAGATACTGTGCGTTGAAAAGAAGAACTTGTCCGCTTTATAGCACATCGCGTTTTTGACGCACAGATCACCGCCGAGCATTGCGGGCGGCTCGTACATCTCTCCGCCAAGACAGATGATTTTTATATTTGAAAAATTACTCATTTGTGCGACGATTGCTATATTGCTCGTTATTACCGTAATATCCTTTTTGCCTATGAGATACGGTACCATAAATTCCGTCGTGGACGAGGCGTCTATGAAAATAACGTCCCCGTCGCGGACAAGCTCTGCCGCCGCCTTGCATATATGCTTCTTCTCGCTTTTCATCTTATGGTATCTGAATATAAGCGGAATGCCTTTTTTCTCTACAAGCTCAACGCCGCCGTAGCTGCGTTTTATGAGGTTTTGCTTCGCCATAAAGTTGAGATCGCGGTTTACGGTGGCTTTACTGTAGCCAAGCGTATCGCAAAGATATTTTACGTCAACGTACGTTTTTTCGCGGAGGATCTCGAGTATTTTATCCGTGCGCTCCTTTTGATACATAGCCTATTTCACTCCTTACGGTGCCGTGAGACTTTTTGAGATTTTCTCTTTTTTGTGAACCTGCTTGACATTTTCGCGAGCGTGTAATACCATTATACAGTATAATATAAGAAAATTCAAGGGGGAATTTATACGGTGAACAAGGAAAAAAAGTCCGAGCTTAACAAAGCGGTGCAGGTCGGAACGGTCTGCGTGGGCGCGTATATGGTCAGATACTATATGAAGAATATACTTAGCGTCGTATCTCCCGAAATGCAAAGAGATGCGCTTTACTCCAAGGGAACGCTTGGCATTCTTACCTCGGCGTACACGGTTGCCTATGCGATAGGACAGCTTCTCAACGGCACTATCGGCGACGTCGTGAAGCCTAAGCTTATGATAACGCTCGGTATGGCGATATGCGGCATTTCGAGCGTATGCTTTTCGTTTACCGCAGTACCGATAATACAAATACTCCTTTTTGCTCTGATGGGCTTTTCGCTGTCTATGCTCCGCGGTCCGCTCGTGAAAACGATTTCGGAGAATACGAGCGCAAAGCATTCGCGCGTTATTTGCACGTTCTTCTCCTTTTCGAGCTTTGCGGGACCGCTTATTGCAAGTCTTATTTCGATGTTCTTCGATTGGAAAACGACCTTCATAGTTGCCGGCGGTATTGCGCTTTTGTTATGCGTGCTCGTGTATTTGGTATTTACCGTGTTCGAGCGAAAGGGAAGAATTACGTACAATTTACATTCCTCGGAGAAAAAGACGGGCGCATTTAAAAATATTTTTAAGGTATTCACCCTGCGCGGCTTCGTGTTTTATACGTTAGTCGGAGCGTTGGCGGAAATTTCATCGACGTCGATAAACTTCTGGCTTCCGACGTACTATACGGAGCAGCTTCTCGTTAGCGACGCGAGCGCAAAGATCATTTATACCGTGACGTCGTTCGTAAAAGCGGCGGTGCCGTTCTTTACGCTTTTTCTGTTTGGGTTATTCAAAGAAAAGGACGTTAAAATGATACGAATTATGTACGCTTTGGCGGCGCTTTTCTTCGGCGGTACGCTGTTTACCCTTGAGCTGACCTATTTGAATATATTACTGCTGCTTTTGGCGCAGGTGTCGATCGGCGTTACATCCTCTCTGCTTTGGAGCATTTACATCCCCTCGCAGAGAGAAAGCGGTATGGTTTCAACCGTAAACGGCGTGCTCGATTTTTCGGGCTACGTTTTCGCCTCGGTAGCCAACGTCGTTTTCTCGCACGCGATAGGCGGACTCGGCTGGAGCGGCATTATTTCGGTGTGGATGCTTTTGGCGATAGGCGGACTTGTTGTAGCTGTCTTTACGAAGGAGAAAAATAAAGCATAACGAACGAAGCCTCTCGCACAAGCGAGAGGCTTATCCTTTAACTGTCGTTTTCGCGCTTGAACACGCCGGGAGTTACACCGCAGTGACGCTTGAAGAAGGATACGAACGACGACTCATTCTCAAAGCCGAGCATATATCCGATCTCCTTGATGCTGTATCTGTCCTGCAAAAGCAGAAGCTGTGCGTTTTTGACGCGCGAGCGGGTTATGTATTCAAACACGGTCATACCCGTGCTGGTTTTGAATATGCGTCCGAGCTGCTTTGCGCAAAGGCAGCATTCCTTGGCAACGTCGTCGGTCGTTATTACGCGGTTTAAGCTTTTGTCGATATACTGCTTTGCGACCAAAACGCGCGGGTCTATCTCTCTGTAATCCGTCTGCAAAATAGGCGTTCCGATAGCCTTGCATACCGAGTAGATTATCTCAAGCACGCGTCCGCTTACGATATTCGGCACGAACACGTCCTTGCTTTCGCTATGCTTCAAAATAAAGTCTACGTTTGGCGCAACGTCGTCGGGAATCTTAAATTTTATCGGTGCGCCGTCGAGCGTTATCGGCGGCGGAAAGGATTCGTTAAACGAGAACGCGAGTGTTGCTTTGAGAAAATGCCCCGTGGATTTTATGTAGCGGTGAGGCGTGCGCGGCGGCAGGAACAGAGCGTAGCCCTCCTTGAGCTCGATTAAATCGTTGCCGTGCTCGTAATACGCCGTGCCTGCGAACATCAAAAACATCTCGTAGAACGAGTGCGTGTGCACGTCAAGGCAGATGCGTCCGTCCATATTCTCGTTGGTTATCGTGTCGAACCACATCATTTTTAATTTAACGGGCCCCTCCATAGCAGGGCGGTTCATACGGTAGAGCTCTTCCGCGCGGTTTGGCGTATATTCGGTTATCTTCATAGGCGTTGGCTCCTTTCACCGTTTTATGATACTATTATACATAAAAAAGCGCCTTTTGTCAAGAAAATGTCCGCAATGGGTAAATTTTTGTCCGCATATGAAATTGACAAAAAATACTACGTGTGGTACTCTTGTTTTGAGGTGAATTTTATGTTAAAGCAAAAAATATTAAACAAGGAAAAGACTGTCGGTATGTACGTTCAGCTCTCCGACGTCAGCATCTCGCGCATAGCGGGACTTGCGGGCTACGACTTTGTTTGGGTTGACACCGAGCACAGCTATATGTCGCACGAAACGCTGCTCGGTCACATAATGGCGCTTCGCTCGACGGGTACGCCTATCATCGTCCGCGTGCCGCAGGACGACCTTTCTGCAACCAAGCACGTGCTTGATATGGGCGTTGACGGTATAATCTTCCCGATGATACGCACGGCAGAGGATGCGAACCGCGTGATATCGTGGACGCTTTATCCGCCCGAGGGCGAGCGCGGCTTCGGTCCTATGAATGCGAACGACTACGGCTTCACGCCTGCGTTTGAATACACGAAGAAAACGCGTGACACCCTTTGCCGCTTTATACAGATCGAGCACAAGGACGCTATCGACAACCTTGACGAGATAATGAAGAACCCGTACGTTGACGGCTATATCTTCGGCCCGAACGACCTGTCGGGTTCGTACGGTATGCTCGGCGAGTTCCTCTCGGATAAGATAACGAGCGTTATGAGGGACGCTATCGACAAGCTTCACCAAAACGGCAAGTACGTTGCTATAGCGTCGGGCGGATATTCAGACGAAATACTCGAGCATTGGAGCAGCTTTGGCGTGGAGATGCTGTCGGCAGGCGCGGACTTTGATTTCCTTCGCGACTGTGCGAGAAGAAATCGCGAAAGCCTCGAGAGAATACACAAGACCGAACGATAAAACGAAAACGGCAGAGTCCACACTCTGCCGTTATTTTATCTCCTGCTCGAGGTTTGAAAATTCGTCAGTTGCGAAAAATTCCGCAAGCGAGATGCCAAGTCCGTCGCACAGCATCTTTATGGTGACGATTCCGGGATTTTTGCTTTTGCCGTACAGTATATTCTTTATTGTAGACGGCGGCACAGCCGCCTCCATTGCCAGCTTGTGTATAGACATTCCTTTTTGCTCGCACAAAACCAGCAAGCGGTTCTTTACGGTCGTATACGTATTCATATGTCCCTCCATTTATCTTATAGGCTAATTATAGCCCATTTAACCAAAACATATGGGCTATATATGATACAACCGCAAGCGCCTCACTTTAAATTGTCGTTTTTTGTCGAAAAAATAAAATCGGCTTGCGCGTGGCGCAAGCCGTGTGTTTACAATATAATGCAGATAAGTCCGCCGCTGCCCTCGTTGATGATGCGTCCGAGCGTTTCGGAAAGCTTCGTGCGCGCGTCCTCGGGCATATGCTCAAGCTTCGTGTGAAGCCCCTCGTTTATAAGCTGGTGGAGCGTTTTGCCGAACATATTCGATTGCCATATCTTCGTCGGATCCTCCTCAAACTCGCGGAGCATATACTTAACGAGCTCCTCCGACTGCTGCTCCGTGCCGACTACGGGGCTTATCTCCGTTTCGATATTCGCCTTTATCATATGGATGCTCGGTGCGGACGCACGAAGGCGTACGCCGTAGCCGCCCGATTGCTTGACTATCTCGGGCTCCTCGAGGTGCAGGTCTGCCGTTTCGGGCATAACGATGCCGTAGCCCTTTTGCTCGACGTCCGCGAGCGCGAGAGCGACGCGGTCGTATTTTTCCTTTGTTGCGGCAAGCTCCAAAAGCAGGGTGATAAGCTTTTTCTCGCTTGATACGTCAAATCCGCAAAGCTCGCTTACGGTGCTGTAGTAAAGCCCGTCGGCAAGCTCAACCGACAGCTCCGCCGTGCCGTGCCCGAGGTCGATTTTGTCGATATTCACGCACTTTATTTCCTCGCACCCGTCTGTATCCGCGAACACGCCGGCTATCTCGCCTATCTTCTTTATTCTCGCCGCGCGCGAGGTGACGAGCTCTTTCATCGCGCATACGAGGGAATGCGAGCTATCGAGCGCCTGCGTCCATTCGGGCAGCTTCACCCTCACCTCGCGAACGGGAAACTCGAGCAGAACGAGCTCTAAAATATGCCGTATATCCTCCGCGTCGAGGCGCAGACAGTTGACGAGCGCGACGGGGGCGCCGTATTTTTCCTCGAGCTCGAGAGCAAGCGCTACCGCGCTCTCGCTTTTCGGATCGGCAGCGTTAAGTATGATGGCGAACGGCTTGCCTGCCGCCTTGAGCTCGCGTACGACGCGCTCCTCTGCCTCGACGTAGCTCTCGCGCCCGATCTCGCCGATAGTGCCGTCCGTCGTAACGAGCATACCGACGGTGGCGTGCTCGGAAATTACCTTGCGCGTGCCAAGCTCTGCCGCCTCTATAAACGGCATCGGCTCCGCCTGCCACGGCGTGTGAACCATACGCGCGTGCCCGTCCTCGATATGTCCGATAGCCTCGGGTACGATGTAGCCGACGCAGTCAACCGCTTTTACCCTCGTAACGGCGTTGTCGGAGAGCGTGATCTCCACAGCCTCGTCGGGAACAAATTTCGGCTCGGTCGTCATAACCGTTTTGCCCGCGGCGCTTTGAGGCATTTCGTCCTTTGCGCGCTCACGCTCGTGCTCGTCTCTTATAGCCGGTATTACCAGAGTCTCCATAAAGCGCTTGATAAACGTCGATTTGCCCGTGCGCACGGGCCCGATAACGCCGAGGTAAAACGTACCCGCGGTACGCTCGGCTATATCCTTATAAACATTCGTGTCTTGCATTGTTCGTTCCTCCCTAAAGATAGTTACTGACACATTTATATTAAGGATGGCGCACAAATATTCCGCGAGGGCTATATATGATACTAAAAAACATAAGTCTTTGTAGGAATTTTGATTTTTTCGACATTTTTTCGACATTTGTTGATTGAATTATAGTAAAAAACGACAAAAAATTTGTTCTAACTTAGGTTGTACTGCCAATTGCATTTTAGTTGTTTATATGGTAAAATATTATTAGATTAACGTGCAGATGTGTGCTGAAGCATTATGACAGACGTATCACAAAAGCACCACAGGAGAACCCAGATGATCATAAACGTAAACACACCGCATACCAACACGAAGGGAGACGAGAGAGAGCAGATAGAAAATCAGATTTTTGATATAATGCTTGAACTCGGAGTTCCACTCAATCTAAAAGGCTTCGCGTATCTGTGTGACTCAGTTCGCATAACATATTACGAGCCAATGTCCGGCGCCAGAATCGTAGACCGCCTTTATACACAGGTAGCTAAGGAAAACGGCACTACCGTACAGTGTGTAGAGCATGCGATCCGCACGGCACTTAAACGTGTGGAAAGCATACGTGACAAGAGTGTGCTGAAAAAATATTTCGCTACGGCAGAATGTCCGTCGCCAAAAAGATTTATCAACTCACTTGCAGACTGGGTACGACGCAACGTGGACAAAAACGAAAGCCGCACCGCCCAAAGATAGGGCGGCGCGGTTTTTCTTTGCTTATAAACGGTTATTCCTCCGACGAGTGAAGATACCTTGCGATTTCGCTGATTACGAGTGCGCTCGGCGGATAGGCGTCGCTTTCGGTACGCTCGAGAAAATCGTTGAGCAGGCCGAAATCTGCGGCGTGCTCTATAGCGTGGCGGCAGCCGCGCGAAACGCTTGTGATAGGCACGCGTCCGCAAAGGCGTGCAACTCTGGGAAAGAGCGATTTCGTGACGTAAGCGGTAAGCTCGGGGGAGTGATAGGCTTCGATGACGGCGCATCGCAGATATTCGTAGCCGCGAAGGTCAGCGGGGAAGCCGAGGCTGATAAGTGCTTTGGCGGTGTTTTCCTTGAGGTGCGCGTTGCAGTAAGAGTACATCAAATATCCCTGAATACGCGCGAGCCGGGCTTGATTAAATGATTGCGGAGCTTTTCCGCGAAAAGGGCGATGAACTTACGCGCGGAAACGCCCTTCGCACGGAAGCCGAAATGCGAAAAGGATTCGTCAAGCACGGCAAAGCTTCCCGAGCTTAGGATGACTTTAAGCTCGCTTCGAATGTCGCGCTCAACGCAGGAGGGCGAGGTGCCTGCTTCTTCGGCGATCCTTGCGTATAAGCCGTTCATTACGTTGTGTATAGCGTCGGGCTCGTCGTGTACGATCTCAATTGCGCGGCAAAGATAGGCAAAGCCCTTGATATGGGTTACCGCACCCATTTCGATAAGCAGTATTCGTATTTCTGCGCCAAGCTCGGTTTGCGCCCCTTCTTGGGTGTTCGTGTGTAGCATTCTGCGGCTCCTTTTGCGGGTGGTTTAACGTATGCGCCGTATACGATTAGGTATATTATAGCATATTTTGCCGTATTTTTCAATGTTAAAGACACACGAATATTCGCGTGCTGATTTGGTCAGCAGTTCTATCTTTCTGTCGAATATTGTCGAAAACGCTAAAAAACGATTGCCGCACTTGACAACGCGGACGCTCGGTGATAGAATAATATTATTAAAGCGAAGGGGGCTTTTGTAAGGTGAATATAAAGAGATCCGTTTGCGAGCTTATCGGCAAAACGCCGCTTCTCTTGCTCTCGCGATACGGTGAGGCGCACGGTGTGAAGGGAACGGTGCTCGCAAAGCTTGAATATTTTAATCCTGCGGGAAGCGTCAAGGATAGAGTTGGCGCGAGGATGATAGAGGACGCCGAGAAGAGCGGCAAGCTGAAGCCGGGCGCGACTATTATCGAGCCGACAAGCGGCAACACGGGTATAGGACTTGCCGCAGTCGCCGCCGCAAAGGGCTATAAGGTCATTCTGACAATGCCCGACACGATGAGCCGTGAGCGCATCGCGCTGCTTCGCGCATACGGCGCGGAGCTCGTTTTGACGGACGGCGCGAAGGGGATGGCGGGCGCTATCGAAAAGGCAAAGGAGATCGCCGCCGCAACGCCCGGAAGTATCATCGCGGGACAGTTTGAAAACCCGGCAAATCCTGCGGCGCACTACGAAGGCACGGGCCCCGAGATATGGGAGGATACCGACGGAAAGGTCGATATCTTCGTCGCAGGCGTCGGCACGGGCGGAACGCTTACGGGTACGGCACGTTACTTAAAGGAGAAAAATCCCGACGTCAAGGTCGTTGCAGTCGAGCCGGCATCGTCGCCGCTCCTCTCGAAGGGCATATCGGGTGCGCACGGGCTTATGGGCATCGGAGCGAACTTCGTTCCCGAGATACTCGACACCTCGCTCTGCGACGAGATAATCGCCGTTACCGAGGAGGAGGCGTATGCGGCAGGGCGCGAGCTCGTAGGACGCGAGGGCGTGCTCGTCGGCATAACCTCGGGTGCGGCGCTTCACGCGGCGACGCTCGTTGCGTCGCGCGAGGAAAACCGCGGCAAAACGGTCGTGGTGCTCCTTCCGGATACGGGCGAGAGATATTTATCGACGCCGATGTATAGCGAATGATATTAACGGCAATATCCCACCCTAAAATAGGGTGGGATATTGTTATAATTTGTCTATTATTACTATTGACAAAATCATCATTTAGTAATAATATATTATAGGTCGCTCAAATGGGTGGCTAATACGTTTTTTGGAAGTGTAATTATGACGCTTTTATTATCAATTTCGCTCGCGATGCTCGTCGGGTTAATGCTTTCCCGACTTGCAAAGCTCGTATCACTGCCGGCGGTTACCGCTTATCTCGTGGCGGGAATTTTGGTCGGTCCGTTCTGCCTTGGTGCACTCGGCATCGAGGGCTTCGGCTTCACGTCTGCCGAGAATATAGAGCATCTGTCCGTTATCTCAACGGCGGCGCTCGGATTTATCGCCTTTTCGATAGGCAACGAGTTTCGTCTGCCCCAGCTTAAAAAGACGGGCAAGGCGGCTACGTTTATCGGTATCTTTCAGGCAATTGCAGCCGCACTCATAGTTGATATAGTGCTCGGCGTTATGGCGTTTTTTGAGGTGCTTTCTATGCCTGCCGCGATCGTGCTCGGCGCTATCGCCACCGCGACCGCACCTGCCGCAACGCTTATGGTCGTTCGCCAGTATAAGGCGAAGGGCGAGCTTACCGACCTGCTTCTCCCCATCGTCGCTATCGACGACGCGGTAGGTCTCGTCGTGTTTGCCGTATCGCTCGGAGTCGCACGTGCACTCGAGCAGGGGCACGTTGACGTCGTTTCCATCGTCGTAAATCCGCTTATTGAGATAATCGCCTCGCTCCTTCTCGGCGCGCTTATGGGCGTTATACTCACGCTTATCGAGCGCTTCTTCCATTCGCGCTCCAAGCGTATGTCGATGGCAATCGCGTTCGTGTTCCTGACGGTTGCGCTCTCGATGCTCCATTTCCATATCGGCCCCGTCGAGATAGGATTTTCGTCGCTTCTCGTTTGTATGATGCTCGGTACGGTGTTCTGCAATCTCTGCGATTACTCCGAGGAGCTTATGGAGCGCGTGGACGGCTGGACGACGCCTCTGTTTATCATATTCTTCGTGCTCTCAGGCGCGGAGCTTGACCTTGCCGTGTTCGGAAATCTTTCCATCGTGCTTATCGGCGTCGTATTCCTTGCTGCGCGTGCTATCGGTAAATGGGGCGGCACAGGTCTCAGCGCGAAGTGGATGAAATGCTCGCCGAGCGTGTGCAAGTACCTCGGCATCACCCTGCTTCCTCAGGCAGGCGTTGCACTCGGTATGTCGCTTCAGGTTGGCGACCTTAGCGACGGACATTTGATCCGCAATATTGTTCTTTTCTCGGTGCTCATTCTTGAACTGTTCGGTCCGCTTGCAACCAAGATCGCACTCACGAAGGCGGGCGATATTATCCCCGAAAACAAGACCTCGGCTCGAGGCATTATCCCAAGCAAGCATCACGGCCCTCACCCCAAGCAGGAAAAGAAGGCAAAATAAAATTATCCCCCACGGTGTTGGCGTGTTATCGCTTGCGATAACACGCAGTCAAATCCGTCTTTGACGGGTGAAATCCACCTATGGTGGATGAAATCGCTTTCGCGATGAAATCCTGCTTCGCAGGGATATACGTTAGACGGGTTTGATTTCATCTAAGGCAGCGCCTTGTATTTCATCTGAGCCGCGCGAAGATTTCATCGTGGCATAGCCACGATTTCATTAGGGCAACAAAAAAGAGAGGACATTTCGGTTTTCCCGATTTGTTCTCTCTTTTTGCTTGCGACTTAATAGTGGGGGATTCTCCGATAAGGATATCCCATATTAGCCGTGGGGGAGCTTTTTTAACTTAGCGTTATTTTTCGATTAAGCAGGCTTATAAGCACGGGCGCTACCGCGTTCGTTCTGCGTACGGCGGTATAAAGCTCCGTGCCGTCGTCGGCAAGCTGTATTACCTCAAAGGAGCTTATCTCGAGCGTGGGTGCGCCTATAGCGAGCGTGTTCCCGTCAATGAAGGTGGTGGTACGGGCGGTGCCGTTTACCTTGGCGCGGCTATACTCGTTAAAGCCCGAGCCGAATATGTAAAGCGTTTCGCCGTATAGCTCGTAGCGATTGAATACCACGGGGCGCGTGCCGATCTTCATATCGGTCGGCTCGTATTTTACCTCATCCTCGTAAAGCTGCTCGTACGTGAGCGTGCGAAGAATGTCGTCGTACTCCTCGCCCGTTTCAAGCTCGTGCTGATGAAGCAGGGTTATATCGCCCGACGCCATACCGCAAAGGCTCTGGAGATACGCCGCAAGCTGATAGATCTCAAGGTCACGGTCAAGCTCGTTTATATCCGAAACGCTTTCGGTGCCGACGAGGTCAACGTTGGTCTTTATAACGTATTCGGTCTGATAAATATTGCCGTTTTCAAGCTGGTCTGCCGTTATCGGGAGCGCGGGAAGGTGGTCGCCGTAGAACACGAGCACGTACGGCTCGCCGCGGCTTTCCATCATCTCGCAAATGCTGCCGACCGTTTCGTCCATCTGCTCGATAAGCTTTGCATAGAAACGGTACTGGTTATAAACGGCGTCTGCCTTGGCGCCGTCCTCGGCGTAGTGCCAAATTATATCAATATCGTCCTCGGTGTAATACCAATCGAGATTATAGTCGGGGTATCCGCCGTGTCCCTCAACGCTGACCGCGAAAACGAAGTCCTGCTCGGCACTCGAGTCAAGCGCGGATTCTATCTCGTGAACGAGCACGTCGTCAGTGCAGAAGGTGAGGACGTTGCGCTCGATGCCCGACATCATTTCAAGAGGTGTGAAGGTGTCAAAGCCGAGGTAGGGGTATACGGTGTTTCTGCCGTAGAAGGTGGCGGTGTGGTTGTGGAGCGCGTGTGAGGTGTAGCCGAGCTCGTTTAAGTTCGTCGCGAGCGTTTCGCAGGCGCGATCCTTGAGCACCGTCGTATAAGGGAATTCACCGAGTCCGAAGTGGTCGAGGTTCATTCCCGTCAAAAACTCAAACTCAATATTCGCCGTGCCGCCGCCAACGTGTGCGACGTTTAAAAAACCCGAAATGCCGTTCGCTTTAAGCGCGGTAAAGCTTGGAATAGGATCTCTTGAAAGCTCCACGCTTGTCAGATGCTTTACGTCAAAGAAGGATTCGAGCTGAACCACGACTATGTTGGGCGATGCAATAGCGGCGTCGGAGTCCTTGCCTGCGACGAGCTTGTCCATAAGCTCGTTTTTCTTGCTGACGTCATCGTCGTCGGGGCGCTCAACGCCGTGCACGAACAGACTGCGTGTGAAGCAGTATGCAAATCCGTTTGCATTATATTCGCTGACGATGTTTTCGCTTTTGACGTAACCGAAGGACATACCGATAAACGCTATGGCGCAGAGCGCGCATACGGCGCCGAAGCTTATGCCCGAGCGTGCGTAATCGACCTTCGTGCGTCGCGCGCCGAAGATAAAGAGCAGCACGATAAGCGCGACGAGCAGTACGAGTGCCACGGCGATAAGTACGAGCTCTACGAGCGTGAAATACGCACCTGCGATGCTGAACGCCTCGCGTATTATAAGGAAATCTATCGCCGAGAGCGGCGTGCCGCGGTTTGACATAACCACGGCGTTTATCACGCCGAGTATGATCCATATGATCGACGTCAAAAAGAGCATCGCAAAGCGGCGCTTTAAGAACAAACACAGCGCCAGCGTTGAAAGAATGATAAGCGTTCCCGCTGCGAATGCAAGCGGATCGTTTATTACGTGGCGCAGCGTCGCAGTGAGTGAGTGCCTGCCGCATACCTCGAGCAGTAAGTTAAGAAATACTGCCGCGAGCGCAAGTATAGGGAGCGTCACCCGAAGCCGTGCGTTCGTAAAGCCGCGAACGGGCTTAAGTATTATATTGAAGAGCTTTCGCATCTGCGCCCTCCTCTCGTAGTTTTAGTAACGGTATTTATTTTACCACAATAGTATGAACAATAATTGCTACTATCGTGAACATAATCGCAACATTATCTAAATTCGTCGAGAAACCATATTTTTTGCTTGTCGGCGCAGAAAACCTTTCCGTCAAGATAATCGAGCGCGGTGCCCTTCGTCTTGAAGCGAAACTCAAGGCGGTAGGCGTAAAGCGCCTGAAACTTGTACCCGAGCTTTTTGTCGTCGCGGTTCACGCCGTACTTGCCGTCGCCGAGCAATGGGTGTCCGATGGACGAGAAGTGCGCGCGAATCTGGTGCGTGCGTCCCGTTACAAGCTCGACCTCGACGAGCGAGAGATCGCGACGCTCGTCTACTACGCGGTATTTGGTGATTATCTCTTTGTAGCCCTGACGAGGAGTCTTTATTATATCAACGATGTTGTTGGCGGAGTCCTTTTTTAGGTAGCCCGTAAGCGTGTCGGATTTTTTCGGCAGGCGACCGTGAACGGCGGCGAGGTAGAATTTGGACAATTCGTCGTTTTTTATTTTGTCGTTCATCACGCGAAGCGCCTCGGCATTCTTCGCCGCGATTACGATACCGCCCGTGTTGCGGTCGATACGGTTGCAAAGTGCGGGCGCGAACGACTGCTCGTCCTCGGGCCTGTATTCGCCCTTCTTGTAAAGGTACGCCTTAACGTGGCTGATGAGCGTGTTTACGTCCTCCTTGTCGTCGGAGTGGACGATAAGCCCCGGACGCTTGTCGAGGAGCATAATATTCTCGTCCTCGTAGATGACGTCAAGGCGAGGCGTAAGCTTCATAAACGCCTCCTCGGTAGCGTTTTCGGCGAAAAACTCCTCGGCTAAAAACAGCTCTACCGTGTCGCCCTCACAGAGGATATAGCTTATCTCGGTGCGCTTGCGGTTGACCTTTATTTTTTTCGTGCGTATGGATTTATACATAAGCGATTTTGGCAGAGCCTTGACGGCCTTTGAAAGGAATTTGTCAAGACGCTGTCCCGCATCGTTTTCTTTGATATAGAGTGTTCGCATAGTTACTCCTGTTTGTGATTTGTTAAAACAGCTTATCCGCGCTGATTAGTGTGGGCGGTGTGTCCGCATATTCTGCGGAGCATACGGTGACGTGGTATTCGCCGTACTCAAAACGCGAGAAGCACATTTTTGAGTCGAGCACCGAAAAGCTTGACATTGTGCGCGCGAAGCCCTCGCCCGTGTATTTCATATAGCTTTCCTTAGCGCACCATATTTCGTAAAATCGGTCGCACGGCGAAGCACAAACGTACTCAGCCTCGGCTTTTGTAAAATACCGCCTTGCAAGACGGGACAGATGCTCCGCCTCACCGCCTGTAAGCTCGATATCCGCGCCGATCTCGCCGTCCGATATTGCCGCGAGGCAGGTTCCCTTCGAGTGGGAAATGCTGACGTATATCGGCACGCCCTCAAAGTACGGCTTGCCGCGCGCATCCTTTTTGAGAGGAGCGTTGGCGCCGTACGCGTCGCAAAGCGCATAGCGTGCAAGTGCCGTCCCGACGGTGTGCTCGTCGCGCCCGTCTGCCACGGCAAGATACAATTTTATCATACGCTCTCTCCCTTCATAAAACGCGACAAACGAGGTGCGCAAAGCGCACCTCGTGAATCGTTAGGCTTTGAGGTCCTCTTGCTTTATAGTGATGCTTACGCGCTGCGATCTGTCCGACCAGATTATCTTTCTCGGACACTTAGATACGCATTCGCCGCACATCGTGCACTTGTCGTAGTCGATCGACGCAACGCCGCCCTCGACCTTGATAGCGTAGTAGTTGCACGCCTTCTCGCAGATCTTGCAGCTTATACAGCCAACGTCGCAGTATTTCTTCGTAACCGCGCCCTTGTCGATAGACATACAGCCAACCCAATGGGTGGACTCGTAGGGGATTATGCGGATAATGTGCTTGGGGCAAGCCTCAACGCAGCGTCCGCACGCCTGACACTTCTCGTAGTCAACGACGGCAACGCCGTCAACGATGTTGATAGCGTCGAACATACAAGCCGCCGCGCAGGTGCCAAGACCGATACAGCCGTTGGGGCAGAGCTTGTCGCCGCCGCCCATCTTCGATGCGGCAAAGCAATCGTGCGCGCCCTTATAGGCGTATTTCTTTTTTGCGTACTCCGACGTTCCCGAGCACATAACCTGCGCGCGCTTTCGCACGGGCTTTTCGGCGGGAACGCCCATTATCTGTGCGATAGCCGCGGCGAGAGCCTCGTCGCCCGCAACGCAGGCGGAGGTTTTAGCCTCACCCTTTACGATAGCCTCTGCCAGAGCGTTACAGCCCGAATAGCCACAGCCGCCGCAGTTGGCACCGGGCAGAAGCTCGGCAATAGCGGCAACGTTTTCGTTGGTCTTGACGAAGAATGCCTTGGAGGCGATGGCGAGCAGTATGCCCATCGCGCCGCCGAGCGCCAAAAACGCAAGCACGGCGTAGATTATATTCTGAATATTTTCATTCATAGCTGTACCTCCATCAGAACGACATTCCCGTGAAGCCCGAGAACGCCATCGCGATAAGTCCCGCCGCGATAAGTGCTATCGGCGTTCCTCGGAACGACATCGGCGGCTTTGCAAAGGAAAGGCGTACGCGAACGCCTGCGAAGATAACTATCGCGAGCGTAAAGCCTAATGCGGAGGAGAAGCCGTATGCGAGCGACTGCACGAAATCGTAGCCCTCCTGAATGTTGAGAAGGGCAGAGCCGAGCACCGCGCAGTTGGTCGTGATAAGCGGAAGATAGATACCGAGCGCGCCGTAAAGCGCGGGGATAAACTTGCGAAGGAACATCTCGATTATCTGTACGAGCGAAGCGATTATAAGTATAAACGCTATAGTTTCGAGATATGCAAGGTTGAGCGGCACGAGCACGAGGTGGTAAATAAGCCACGTTGCGGCGCTCGATAACGTCATAACGAACATTACTGCAAAGCCCATACCGAGTGCGGTGTCGGGCTTCTCGGATACGCCGAGGAACGGGCAGATGCCGAGGAACTGCGAGAATATGTAGTTCTCGACGAGCACGGCGGTGAGCATAAGGAGCAATATTTCAACTAAATAATCCATAATTTATTTCTCCTCCTTTGCCGATACCGCCGCAAGATCGACCTTTACGTCGTCAGGCTCGTTGGCGTATTTTTCCTTGATGTCGGCAAGCTCGCGGATAGCCTCGGCTCTCGCGATCGCTTCCTTCTTCTTTTCGCTGTTCTTGCGGATAGTGCTCATAATCTTGTTCATCAGAGCGATGAGCATACCGAGCGTGAGGAACGCGCCCGAGGGAAGAATGAAGATTATCGCCGGCTCATACGCCTCGGGGAGTATACGCACTCCTGCAAACGAGCCGGAGCCGAGGAGCTCGCGAACCAAAGCGAGCGCTATAAGCGCGAAGGTAAATCCGAGTCCCGTTGAAATTCCGTCGAGGGCAGAGGGAAGCACGGCGTTCTTCGACGCGAAAGATTCCGCACGCGCGAGAATAATACAGTTTACGACGATGAGCGGAATGAACAGACCGAGCGATTTGTCGAGGCTTGGCAAATACGCCTTTATGAGAAGCTGTACCGCCGTAACAAATCCCGAGATGATAACGATATACGACGCGATGCGTATTTCCTTGGGGATAAACTTACGAAGAAGCGAAATGAATACGTTAGAGCAGATAAGCACTGCCGTTGTGGTAAGTCCCATACCGATAGCGTTCGTTACCGAGGTGGTTACCGCGAGCGTCGCGCACATACCGAGAAGCTGCATAAGGACGGGATTTTTAAAGAAGATACCGTCGAGAAGCTGGCTCTTAACGCTTTTTAAGGTGTATTTACTCATTTGACACCTCCGCCAACGAACATCGGATATACCGTGTCAAATATCGAAACGGCGGCTTTTACGCCCTCGTGAACGGCTTTGCTCGAAACGGTCGAGCCCGTGATGACGTCAACGCCGCCCTCAAGCTCTGCGCCGTCCTTGCCTACGTACCTTGCGAGATATCCCGCGTCGCCGACACGGCTTCCGAGACCGGGAGTTTCAGAGTGAGAAATAAGCTTCACGCCAACGACGTCGCCGTTTATATCAACGCCGACCATAAGGGTGAGCTCACCGCCAAAGCCAAGCGGTGCGACCTCTGCGGTGTAGCCGATAGCCTTGCCGCTTGAGTATACGAGATAGAGCGCGTTTATACCCTCCGCCTCAAGCTCTGCGGCGCTGTTTTCAGTGGCGCTCGGGAAGATAGCCGCAATAGCCGCTTCCTTTTCCGCCGCTATATTGTCCGCGATCTTATCCTTGGTGAGGGCGTTTATGCAGGAGAGCAGCAGCGCGGTTATCACGCTTATAAGCAGAAGCTTAAAGGTTATGCCAAGTATGAATTTAATGCTGCTTTGATTTTCCACGCTTAGCACCTCCAAACTTTTTAGGCTTCGTGTAAAGGTCGATGTACCACACGAGCAGGTTCATTATAAGTATCGAGAAGGATACGCCCTCGGCGTAAGCGCCGAAGTAGCGTATGAACACCGTCAGTGCGCCGCAGCCGATACCGTAGATGATGCGTCCGCGTGACGATATGGGCGAGGTAGAATAGTCGGTCGCCATAAAGATAGCGCCGAGGAAAAGTCCGCCCGAGAGTATCTGCCACAGAGCAAAGGTGAGCGGATCTGCGCCCTGCGGGAAGATAAGCGAGAGCAGGAACACCGTGCCGATATACGCAACGGGAATGTGCCACGTTACGATGCGGCGGACGAGCATATAAACGAATCCTGCCGCAAGAAGGAGCGCGGAAACCTCACCGATACAGCCTGCCTCGTAGCCGAGAAGCGCGTCCATAAGCGAGGCGTTTTCGGGGATGACTGCGTTTTTAAGCGAAGCGAGCGGAGTCGCGCTTGATGCGACGTCGGGCGCGCCGATTGAAATTGCCGACATTTCGCTTTTCGGTGCGGGGAAGGTGCTCAGATGCGTTGCCCACGCAAGGAAAAGGAACACCCTTGCCGCGAGCGCGGGGTTCATAAAGTTTCGTCCTATTCCGCCAAAGAGCTGCTTTACGACTATGATGGCGAACACCGAGCCGATGGCAGGCACCCAAAGCGGTACGGAAACGGGAAGGTTAAGAGCTAACAGAAGTCCCGTTACTACCGCGGAAAAGTCGAGCACGGTGCTCGGGCGCTTCATTATCCGCAGGTAAGCGGATTCGGCGAGTGCCGCGCATATTACCGAAACGGCAGTCAGCGTGAGCGCGCGCCAGCCGAACACGTATATGCCCCAGATAAGCGCGGGCATAAGCGCGATACAAACGTCGAGCATTACCGTTCGCGTGGTAGCGCCTGCACGGATATGGGGAGAGGGCGAAACCGTGACGAGCTCGGGCATAAACTTATCTATCGATTCTTCTGCCGTGAGCTCCGCCGTGGGCGCTTCGGTGAGCGCCTCTACTATTTCCGTTTTGTTTTCAGAGGTAACTGACATCACTTATCCTCCTTCTGTATCTTACTTTGTTCAAGAGATGCCTGCATAGCGCGCTTGCGGTCGTTTATCTTCATTTTCGTTGCGCGGATACGCTGGACTATAGAAACGTGACCGGGACAGTTATAAGAGCAGCTTCCGCACTCGATACAGCTTAAAATGTCAAACTGCTCGGCAAGGTCAAGTCGGTTTAATTTTGCGAACATCGTAAGGTAGTTGGGCATAAGATGCATCGGGCAGTTCTGCACGCAGCGTCCGCATCTGATGCAAATAGGCGCCTGCTCGTAGTAATACTCCATATCGGGAGAGAGGACGAGCAGTGCGGCGGTACCCTTTGCAATGGGCGTTTCGAGGTCCCACTGCGCCGCACCCATCATAGGGCCGCCGCAGATTATCTTTCTGGGCGAGCGTGTAAGTCCGCCGCAGAATACGATAAGG
This sequence comes from Candidatus Flemingiibacterium sp., assembly GCA_045587285.1. GTDB lineage: Bacteria > Bacillota > Clostridia > Oscillospirales > CAG-272 > Flemingiibacterium. Next base: position 21,764 of record JAZNBZ010000160.1, read on the forward strand.
TCGCGGTAGGTCGTGCCAAACGGCGCGAATACGTTTCCGGGATTTTTGATGCAGTCGCCGTCAACGGTGACGACGCGTTCAACGAGCGGCATACCCGTCGTGATAGCGTTATGTATAGCCGCGCAGGTCTCTGCGTTGAATATACAGCAGCCGACCTCTGCGGGAAGGTGTCCTGCGGCGAGCTGCTTTTTTGTCAGCGCGTAAATAAGCTGGCGTTCGTCGCCCTGCGGATACTTGGTTTTGAGGAGCTTTATCTTAATCGAGGTATCCTCTCCGAGAAATTCCTTCAGAACCTTTGCCGCATCGCGCTTGTTGTCCTCGATGGCGATGATGCCCTCGTTAAGTCCGAACGTGTGCATAAGCACGCGCAGTCCACCGACAATCGTTTCGGGGTATTCGAGCATCAGGCGGTGGTTCGCCGTTATGAACGGCTCGCACTCCGCACAGTTTACGATAATGGTGTCTACCTTACCGAGTGCAGAGCTTATCTTTGCGTGCGTCGGGAAGGTCGCGCCGCCCATACCGGATATGCCGGCGTTTTTGACGATCTCAACGATCTCCTCGGGCGTCGTTTCGGAAAGCGGCTTGCCCCACGGCTTAACGTCGGGGTGAACTCTGCCCTCGCCGTCGTTTTCGATGGTGACGTGCTTGATAAGCGCACCGTTCTGACCGCTTCTCACGTCGATGCTGATTACCTTGCCCGATACGCTTGAGTGTACGGGCGCACCGAGGCCTGCCTCGATAATACCGATGACCTGTCCCTTGTCAACCGTGTCGCCGACCTCAACGCAGGGAGTAGCCTGCGCGCCGATATGCTGTGACATCGGGATGGTAACCGTCTTTGGCGGCGGCATATGCTTTATGGCACAGCCGCTTGTGTTTTTGTGTTCTTTTACGTGGGTTCCTCCACGGAAAGTAAGAGCCAAATATCTCACCTCACTGTGTATTTGTGAACTTTTGGGAATTGTTTCATAGATATATTATACTATATACGCTTGCAGATTTCAAGAGCAAAAATGACGAAATTCACAAAAAAATCATTCTCAAACTATGATTTTATGCAGATTGTCAACAAAATAACAAAGATTTAAGACAAAAACGCAAAAATCTGTTCCAAAAACGAAAAGGGGCGCTCGATAGAGCGCCGCTTTTGATGCTGATTATTCCTTTGGTGAAAGATCGCCGAGCTTTATATAGCGTATCGCGTCCTTGCCGCGGACCTTGGAGTTGCCGTTGTGATATTCAAGCGCGAGCACGCTCGAGCTGTAGCCGAAATAAAGGTCGCCCATAACGTCAACGAGACACACGTTCACGATACCGTATTTGCTGTGAAGGTCGGCAACGACTGTGTTTTTGTTCGGATCGGGATTTTCACCGTAGCAAAGCCTTACGGCGGTTCTGCCCTGCTGAATTTCGGGGCGGTTGCCCGTGTCCATACAATAGTAGTTATACGACATAAGAATGTGTCCGTTGTGAACGATTATCTTCGGGCGGCACTGTATGCTCTCGGCAAAGTGCACGGGCTCGCTCCACGTTTTGCCGTTGTCGTCCGACGTGGTGTAGGAGATAGAGTCAACGTCGCGGTTGGTGCGGAAAATGGCGTGGATCTTGCCGTCGAGGTAGCGGTAGTCGAACTCGTACTGCGTCTGATGAGGACAAACTGCAAAGGGCTCAAGCGTTGCGAGATCGTCATTCGAGCGGCAGAGGATAACCTCGGAAAGGTAGGTGGATATTGCGGTGTACCAATAGCCGTCCTCACCCTTGAAGGGCGTCTGTGCGGCGGAGCATATTTGCTCGGTCTTTACGTGCTGATGATTAAAAAAGCCGTGCTCCTCGAGATATGCAAATTCCACGGACTGACACAGCTCAACGGTATTGCCGTTATCGAGCTTTATCATAACGGGCTTTTCCTCGGTAAGCTCGCCCGTTAGGTAGTCGAAATCCTTGTAGCAGGTTTGGTGGTCGCCTTCCGATATACTGTTTATCTCATAGAAGATTCTCACCTTGCCGTCGCCGAGGCTGATAACGTTGGGTACGTATTCCTTGCGTCCCTCGGTTACGTCGATGAATTTTATATTTGTCGGCTGTGATGCAGGGAAGTAGGATAGGGCTATTTTGCCGCGCGACTCGCCGTAGGAGCCGTGCTTGCCGGGCATATACGCGCAGAACATTACGCCGTATTTGGTGTCGAACGCGAGCGCAACGCCGTCGCCGCTCGTTTGCGTAAGGCCGTCGTTTATCTGAACGGCGCGGTCGAGATCGAAGGTTGGTTCTCTCATGGCTTTAACTCCTCTGGAACTGCATTTTTCTAATTATATCAACCGCCGTACCGTTAGTCAATGCGATAAACGGACAATTTTTTTCGTTTTTCGGACAGGTGGATACAATGCCATTATACCTTTGATAAAAACAAATGTCAATAAGCTTTGGCAAAACTCTTGCGCGATGAGAAAAAGTTCGCAAAATTTGCAATTTTGCTTGCCGATTTTGCAATGTTTTTCCGCGCACTGTTGTGATACATTGACATATGTATACAAAAAACGCAGGCGAGCTTTAACTCACCTGCGCGGATTTTATTAAACGTGGAATTTGTCGTCCTCGGTGAGACCCAGCAAGTCGATGGCGCGCTCAAAGAGCGGGATAGCCTCGTCGAGCTGGTGCGGGAAGTGTGCATCGCTACCGAGATAGAATTTACAGCCGCACGCCTTGGCGATCTTGTACGGGCGAAGCAGTATATCCGCTTCGGAGTCGTCAAAATTAAAGCAGGGGGCGTTTATCTCGATGCCCATACCGAGCTTGGCCGCTTTTGTGAAAAGACGCTCCATATCGTCGCCCTTGAGCTTGGTCACCGTTTCGATAAAGCCCTCGTGCGATGCGGGATAAGTAAGATCGCACGTCATATGGGCAAGCCCGACCTTACTAAAGGGAAGCGGCATATTGAGCACCGCCTCGAGGCGCTCGGACCAAATCTTCGCGCGCTCGGAGGTGTCGAGCAGAGCTTTGTCAATGTTGTATACCATATGAAGATGTGTCGTTGGGATAATGATAAAGTCGAATTTATTATACCGCTCGGGTGAAATACCGAGTGTGAGCCCCTGATTTAAGTCCGTTTCACAGCCGAACAGAGAACAAATACCGTCTGCGGTGGGCAGCGGAAGTATCTCTGCGATGTGGTCATAGCCCTGACGCTGATACCATGGCGATGCTCCGTTAATATTTTCGTCCCAGTAGTGGTCGGTAACGCAGAAGGAGGTGAAGCTATTGTCCTTTGCATATTGGAGTATGCGCTCCGCCGTTTGCTCGGGATCATTTGAGCAGAGCGAGAGGTGTGAGTGAATGTGGTAATCGTGGTCGATTTTGTAGCGCATAGCCGATCTCCCGGATGAAAAATATTATTTCCATTAAATTATACTACTGCCGCGAAGGTTTGTCAATAGAAAATCGGACGGGCGCGTGTTAATGTACACTAAAATGGTGCACATTATTTGTACACATCGCCAAAAATGAAATAATATGCGTATCCCTATTGACAAACACCACAATATATGGTATTATGAAAAGGCAACACCTACTATATCTTGTGGTGGATGAACAAAAAATTGGACAAAATAAAACACGGAGAATATAATTATGAAGATAATCAAAAGAAACGGCTCGGAGGCGGAATTTGATAAGTCGAAGATAGCCGTAGCTATCGGCAAGGCAAACGATGCTATTGAGGAAGCGTACCGAATCACGCCGCTGCAGATCGAGCGCATAGTTGAAAGCGTAGTTATAAGCTGTCAGGCACTCGGACGCTCGCCCGAGGTCGAGGAAGTGCAGGATATGGTCGAGCATCAGCTTATGGCGCACGGTGCGTTTGAGCTTGCCAAGCTTTACATCACCTACCGCTACACCCGAAGCCTCGTTCGCCAGTCGAACACCACCGACGATAAAATACTCTCGCTTATCGAGTGCAACAACGAGGAGGCGAAGCAGGAAAACGCTAACAAAAACCCCGTTATCAACTCCACGCAGCGCGACTATATGGCAGGCGAGGTGTCGCGCGATATCACCACGCGCATACTCCTGCCCGAGGATATCGTAAAGGCGCACAACGAGGGCATAATCCATTTCCACGACACCGATTACTACGCACAGCATATGCACAACTGCGACCTCGTTAACCTCGAGGATATGTTAGAGAACGGCACGGTCATCACGGGTACTCTCATCGAGCGTCCGCACAGCTTCTCCACCGCCTGCAACATAGCAACGCAGATAATCGCGCAGGTCGCGTCCAATCAGTACGGCGGACAGTCTATTTCGCTGACGCATCTCGCGCCCTTCGTGCAGGTAAGCCGCGACAAGATAACCGCAGACGTCAAAGAGGAAAACGCGGGTGTCGGCCGCGAACTTACGGACGCACAGATAAGCGAGATCGTTGAGCGCCGTCTCAAGGAGGAGATACGCAGAGGCGTGCAGACCATACAGTATCAGGTCGTAACGCTTCTCACTACGAACGGACAGGCTCCGTTCGTTACGGTGTTTATGTACCTCAACGAGGCAAAGAACGACGCCGAGAAGCGCGATCTTGCTATGATAATCGAGGAGGTCCTCAATCAGCGCATTATGGGCGTTAAGAACGAAAAGGGCGTTTGGGTAACGCCCGCGTTCCCGAAGCTCGTTTACGTTTTAGAGGAGGACAATATAAACGAGGGCGCGCCGTATTACTACCTCACACAGCTTGCGGCGAAGTGTACCGCGAAGCGTATGGTGCCCGACTACATCTCCGAGAAAAAGATGCTCGAGCTAAAGATCGACAAAAACGGCGACGGACACTGCTACACCTGTATGGGCTGCCGCAGTTTCCTCACTCCTTACGTTGACGAAAACGGTCAGCCGAAATATTACGGCAGATTCAATCAGGGCGTCGTTACGATAAATCTCGTTGACGTCGCGCTCTCGAGCGAAAAGGACCGCGACTCGTTCTGGAAGATATTCGACGAGCGTCTTGAGCTTTGCCACCGCGCGCTTATGTGCCGTCACGAGCGCCTCAAGGGTACGCTTTCCGACGCCGCGCCTATTCTTTGGCAGTACGGCGCACTCGCGCGCCTCAAAAAAGGCGAAACCATTGACAAGCTCCTCTACGGCGGCTACTCGACCATCTCCCTCGGCTACGCGGGACTTTACGAGTGCGTGCGCTATATGACGGGCAGATCGCATACCGATCCCGAGGCAACTCCGTTCGCGCTCGAGGTTATGGAGCATATGAACGCCGCCTGCCGCAAGTGGAAGGCGGAGCATAACATCGACTTTTCGCTTTACGGCACTCCGCTTGAGTCCACGACTTATAAGTTTGCAAAGTGCTTACAGCGCCGCTTCGGTATCATCAAGGACGTTACCGACAAGTCGTACATCACCAACTCCTATCACATTCACGTTACCGAAGAGGTCAACGCATTCGACAAGCTCATATTCGAGGCGCAGTTCCAGGCGCTCTCGCCCGGCGGAGCGATAAGCTACGTCGAGGTGCCCAATATGCAGAACAACCTCGAGGCGGTAATGCAGGTCATTCGCTGTATCTACGATAACATTATGTACGCCGAGCTTAACACCAAGAGCGACTACTGTCAGGAGTGCGGCTTCGACGGCGAGATCGAGATACGCGAGGTCGGCGGCAAGCTTGTGTGGACCTGCCCGAACTGCGGCAATACCGATCAGGATAAGATGAACGTCGCACGCCGTACCTGCGGCTACATCGGTACGCAGTACTGGAATCAGGGCAGAACGCAGGAGATCAAGGAAAGAGTGCTTCATTTATAATGTATTACGGAAACATTAAAAACTGCGACGTTGCCGACGGCGTGGGCGTTCGCGTAACCCTCTTCGTATCGGGGTGCACAAATCGCTGTGAGCACTGCTTCCAGCCCGAAACTTGGGACTTTTCCTACGGCGAGGAGTTCACGTGCGAGGTTGAGGACAAGATAATCGCTATGCTCTCGCCGACGTACATAAACGGTCTGACGGTGCTCGGCGGAGAGCCGTTCGAGCCGTCAAATCAGCGTGCGCTGCTGCCGTTTCTTACGCGTGTGCGCGAGACGTATCCCGACAAGACGATATGGGCGTTTTCGGGCTTTACGCTTGAGGAGCTCACGCGCGACGGCTCGCACCCGAGATGCGAGGCGACCGACGGCATCCTCGCGCTTCTCGACGTACTCGTTGACGGCAGATACGAGCACGATAAGCGAAATCTGTCGCTCAAATTCCGCGGCTCGTCAAATCAGCGGCTTATAGATATGCCAAGGACGCTCCGCGCGGGAAGCGTCGTGCTTTGGGATGAATAAAAACGTGGGGGCTGTTTGATATCAGACAGTCCCCTCAGCTTGTTGAAAACATCGAGACGGAATCAAATTATAAAGAATTCTGCAAATTTATTAGGCTCGCCCTTTGGGAGAGCTGTCGCTGTAAGCGACTGAGAGGGTCAATGTCGTTTAAAAGCCCTCTCCGTCAGCCGATGGCTGACACCTCTCCCTGAGGGCGAGGCATTTTAGTTGCTTTGCGTTTATCTCGGATAAAAAATTTGAATATTTATAAAATATATATTGAAATTCTCGCTTTAGTGTGTTACAATAAATTAGATCGTCATTGTGAAAGCGAGGACTGCGTGTGAATACGGATATTGCAAGAATTATGAGCCGCGTCGTTTTAGCGGACAAAAAGGTAAAAATCAAGCTTCTCGGCGACTCTATCACTCATGGAGTGGGCGGCACGGGATTCATACAAAACGGTGAGTCTATTGCGGAGAGCTTTAAGAGAAACCCCGACGGGTACTGCTGGGCGAAGCTTTTTTCTGAGCATATGGAGTCGCAGTACAACTGCACCGTAGTTAACAACGGCTGTACGGGTACGAAGATAGAGTTCATCATAAAGCATTTCGACACGCTCGTTGACGAGGACGACGATATAATCATCTGTACTATCGGCACGAATAACCGCGCACAGCTCTTTTCCGACGCTCCGAGACGTACGCGAGAGGAGCATTTGAAATTGGTTTACAGCAGTATCCTCGAGCTTTACGGTATGTTCAAGACGGCGAATAAGGACGTTATTTTCGTTACCAATATCCCCGCATCCGCGGAAAACGAAAAGGACGGAGACCATTATTGGCGCGTTATTCATATGAACGATATAAACGACCTTTATTTAAAGGTGTCGGTCGAATGCGGCTTTCCGCTTATCAGCTTGTATACGCGATTTACGGAATATTGCGATATGCGCGGCATTGAGCTTGACACGCTGCTGTCTGACGGGCTTCACCCGAACGACGAGGGCTATGCGGTGATGTACCGCCTTATTATGCGAGAGCTTGGACTTGGAGTAAAGGTTTAAGATAAAGGAGAAACGTTATGGCAGAGCTTCTTAAAAATCTCGGCTATTACGCCGGAAAATACGACCTTATCGAAAATATGCAGGTCCCGATGACCGACCGCGTTTGCTGGTTCGGCGACGGCGTTTACGAGGCGACGGCGACGCGAAACGGCGTTATTTACTGCCTTGACGAGCACATCGAGCGCTTTTACAATTCCGCCAAGCTGGTGGAGATTGAGATACCGATGAGCAAATCGGAGCTTGCCGCGCTGCTTTGTGACCTTGTTTCAAAGGTGGACGTGTCGGACACGAACGGCGAAACGTTCCTTTATTGGCAGATAACGCGCGGCGCAAATATTCCGCGCGGACACGAATTCCCCGTTGATGCAAAGGCTAATCTCTGGGTTACCGTAACGCCGAGAAAACTCGCCGACGTTTACAAAGAGATGAAGGTGCTCTCTCACGAGGACATCCGCTTCTTTATGTGCAATATCAAAACGCTTTGTCTGCTTCCGAACGTGCTTGCGGCAGAAAAGGCGAAGAAGGCGGGTGCCGGCGAGTGCGTACAGTACCGCGCCGAGGCAAACGGCATCAAGAACCGCGTCACCGAAGGCTCACACTCTAACGTACACTGTATAAAGGATGGCAAGGTCTATACCGCTCCGCTTGACAATCTTATCCTGCCGGGCATCGCGAGAAAAAACCTTATCAAGGTTTGTGCCTCACTCGGAGTTGAGGTCATCGAGGAGCCGTTCTCACTCGAATTTTTAAAGAATGCCGACGAGGTTATATTCACATCAAGCTCGAATTTCTGTGTCAGAGCAACGCATATCGACGGCGAGGCGGTCGGCTGCAGGGCGGCGGCGCTTCTCAAGAGCATAAGAGATGCGCTTCGGGCTGATTATCTTGAAAAAACAAAGTAAAATTATTCCAGAAGGAGATCACATATGAAAATCAACACAAATTACAAAAAGCTCAAGGAAAGCTATCTCTTTTCCGATATAGCGAAGAAGGTTGCCGATTATAAGGCGGCAAATCCCGACGCGGACGTTATCCGCCTCGGTATCGGCGACGTTACGCTTCCGCTTTGCGACGCTGTCGTTAAGGCGTTCCACGAGGCTGTCGATGAAATGGGCAGCAAGGACAGCTTCAAGGGCTACGGTCCCGAGCAGGGCTACGGCTTCTTAAAGGACGCTATCAAGGATTACTACAAAACCGAGGACGGCGTCGAGCTTAACGCTGACGAGATCTTTATCTCCGACGGCGCAAAGAGCGATCTCGGCAACATTCTCGACATTTTCGCAAAGGACAACACCGTTCTCGTTCCCGATCCCGTTTACCCCGTTTACGTTGACACAAACACGATGGACGGACGCAATATCGTCTATATGAACGGCAGTGCGGAGAACAACTTCCTTCCGATGCCCGACGACAGTGTTGACGCGGATATCATCTACCTCTGCTCGCCGAACAATCCGACAGGCGCGGCGTACAACCGCGAGCAGATGCGTGCTTGGGTTGACTACGCAAAAAAGAAGGGCGCTATCATTCTCTTTGACGCGGCTTACGAGTCGTTTATCTCCTCGAAGGAGCTTGTACGCTCGATCTACGAGATTGAAGGCGCACGCGACTGCGCTATCGAGTTCTGCTCGTTCTCCAAGACCGCGGGCTTCACGGGTACTCGCTGCGGCTGGACCATCGTTCCGATGGAGCTTGTATGCGACGGGCTTTCGCTCAATAAGCTCTGGCTTCGCCGTCAGACTACCAAGTTCAACGGCGTCTCTTATCCCGTACAGCGTGCGGCGGCGGCTGTGTTCACTCCCGAGGGACGTGCACAGATCGCAGAAAATCTCGCTTACTACAAGGAGAACGCAGGTATCATCACCGCTGCTCTCGACGAGCTTGGCATATGGTACACGGGCGGCGTGAACTCGCCTTATATCTGGCTCAAGTGCCCGAACGGTATGGGCTCTTGGGAGTTCTTCGATCTTCTCCTTACCAAGGCGAACGTGGTCGGTACTCCCGGCGCGGGATTCGGTGAGATGGGCGAGGGCTTCTTCCGCCTTACCGCATTCGGCGACCGCGAGCGTACACGCGAGGCGGCAGAGCGCATCAAGAAGCTTTTTAAATAATGATTTTTTGTGTCGGGCACCGTGAAATCACGGTGCCCGATTTGGATATTTTTAGCGTTTATTTGGACAAAATTAAGAATGTTTGAAATGCCTCGAAAATTCTGTTGACAAGCCGATTTTGATATGTTAGAATGGCATCGGAAAATATATTTTTTGGAGGCTTTTATGTTACCGAGAATAAATCCCGAGCTTACACCCGAGAGAAATAATCTTCCCACCCGTTGGCAGACCGTTATTTTCAGAAACTACCGTATGATCAGCGCAGACGTTATCGCCAAGGTGCTCGAGTGCAGCGTCGAGGTCGTTGAGCGTGAGGCTAAACGTATGGGACTTCGCGCGGGTGAATATAACCCCGAGTGGATGGAGCGCGGCTTCATTACCGTTATCCGCAACAATTGGTATCTACTCCCGTACGATCAGCTTATGACGCTGACCGGTTACACAGAGGACCATCTCGACTTCATTCTCGAAAAGGAGGATTTTCTCTCCTACAAGCTCGGCTACAGAAACAAGCCGGAGTGCGCGCGTGTAATCTACTCGCCGCTTACCGACGAAGAAATCGCCGAAACCGAGCACGTTGCGAAGATCATCGCAAAGTTTGACACGTCGGAGCGAGTTTACTTTGATATCTACCGCGACAAGACCGACCGTGAGCCGAAGTATGTCGCCTCCAAGGAAGGCGGCTCGAGAGGACTTCACCCGTATCTCGCGTCCTGCTCGGATCCGTTCATTACCGACACGAGAAGCTTCCTTCCCGACGCGCTTCTCGACGATTATGCGAAGTACGGCATTAACAGCATTGGCGCTCACGGCGTTCTTTCAACGCTCTCTCCGTTCCCGTACGACCCCGATCAGAGCCGTGACTACAAGATCCGCCGCAAGAACTTAAAGGATCTCGTTGAGCGCGCCGGCAAGCGCGGCATCGGCATCAGTCTTTACTTTAACGAGCCGCTTGCGGTGCCGATCAATAAGTTCGAAAAGTACGGCCGCCCCGAGCTTGCGGGACGCGTCAGTGGGAGCGGTCTGGTGTCGCTCTGTATGGAGGTTGAGGAGAACCGTCAGTGGTTTTATAATGCTATAAAGGACCTTCTCACGGAAATTCCCGACATTGGGAGCATCGGCTGTACCACTATGGGTGAGAACCCCACGCACTGTCTGTCCAGCAAGCGCGCCGCAGGCGATCAGAACTGTCCGCGATGTGCTGACCTTCCGCTTCACAGAGGCTCGACCACCGTATGTAACCTCGTCTTGAAGGCTGTACGTGACTCTGGTGCCAAGACGAGCGTCGGATGCTCGACCTGGCAGTGGACTGACGAGATGGTCGAGGAGGGCTTCAAGGAGCTTGATCCCGAGATAAGCGTAAGCGCTACAAGCGAATGGGGCGTTAAGACCAACATCGGCGGCATTCCGTGGGAGGTTGTTGACTTCTCTATCGCCAACTACGGTCCGAGTGACTGGGCAAAGCGAGTTGTAAGCCACGGACTTGCAACAGGACACAAGGTAGGCCTTAAGGTGCAGATGTCCTGCAGCTGGGAGCTTGCGGTATGCCCGTATCTGCCGCTGTTTGATCTTGAGCTTGAGCACATTAAGGCGGTGCACGATATCGGAGTAACCAGCCTCGGTCTTACCTGGACTCTCGGAGGCTATCCGTCCATCACGTTTGATATGGTCGCTGACTACCTGACGGCACCAGACACGTTCACGATGGAAAAATGGTACGAAAAGCATTTTGGCAAGGACGGCGAGCGCGTTCACGAGGCGGTTAAGCTCTTCAGCCGCGGATACCGCGAATATCCGTTCAGCGCATACACCGCTTACCACGATCCCAATAACCTCGGCGTTTCCAACCGTTGGAGCTTAACTCCGAACACCAACAAGACGACTATGGTAAACTGGACCTTCGACGATCCCGAATACTATGCAAAGCCGTATCCGATAGACATCTACATAAACCAGTACGAAAAATTGCTTGCCGATTGGGACAAGGGTATTGAACTGCTTGAGGGCGTTGACAACGATATTGCGCGCGAGATGCTGCTGTTTGCACGTGTTGCGGCAAATCATTTCCATTCGAGTATAGTACACACAAAGTATGTTCTTGCAAAGAGAAAGCTTCCCGAAGCGAAGGACGAGATGCGTGCGGTTATCGCAGAGGAAAGAGCGCTTTGCGAGGAGCTTATCGAGCTCTTGCCGCAGTCTACTATGATTGCGTACGAAACGTCGAACCACTATTTCTACACAGAGCGCGATATTATCGAAAAGCTTATACAGCTGGACGGGCTCGAAAAAGAGCTTGACAATATGTGATTTATAAGGAGAATTGCTATGTTACCCGTAATCAACCCCGAAATGACACCCGAAAGAAACAATCTTCCCACCCGTTGGCAGACGGTTATTTTCAGAAACTACCGTATGGTGCCTGCTGAAAATATCGCAAAGGTGCTTGAGTGCACAGTAGAGGACGTTGAGCGCGAGGCGGCACGCCTCGGACTTCGCCAAGGTGAAGCCGATCCGATATGGTTCAGACGCGGACATATCACGATTATCCGCAACAACTGGTATCTTTTGCCGTATGAGCAGATGCTGACGCTTCTTGACTATACCGAGGAAAAGCTCGATTTTATACTCGAAAAGGAGGACGGCCTTTATTCAAAGCTCGGCTTCACCAAGCCACTTTGTGAGAAGGTTACCTACTCGCCGCTTACCGAGGCGGAAATTGCCGAAACCGAAGCACTAGCAAAGACGATATCCGAGTACGATACCTCTCATAGGGCATATTTCGATTTTTACGACGATACTTCCGATTTTGAGCCGAGATACGTTACGTCAGTCGAAAAGGGTATTCGTATGGTTTATCCGTACCTCACTCCGTGCGGTGATCCGTTTTTGGTGGATTCTCGCACGCATCTGCCCGACGAGCTGCTTGATGACTACGCAAAGGTCGGCGTGAACACGTTTATCATTTACGCTGTTTTGTCGACGCTTTCACCGTATCCGATAAACCCCGAGGATAGCCGCGACTATAAGCTTCGCCGTAAGAATCTAAAGGAGCTTATTGAGCGCGCAGGCAAGCGCGGTATTAAGATATGCCTTTATTTAAACGAGCTGCGTGCATTGCCGCGTGAGGTTTTCGAGCGTTACGGCAGACCTGACCTTGGCGGATCGGTAAGCGGCTCGGGGGATTTCGTTGCGCTTTGTATGCAGAAGGAGGAAAACCAAAAGCTTCTTTACGATCTTACGTATGACCTCTTTTCCGATATTCCCGAGATCAGCTACGTGTGCTGTACCACAATGAGCGAGCACATGACTCATTGCATTTTCCAAACGTATTATCCGGAGCTTCCAACGACTCCCGGCGATCCGAGAGGGACTGTGTGTCCCGTTTGCAAGGAGCTTCCCGTTGAAACAAATTCGGTAATCGTCTTGAATATCATCAATAAAGCTATTCGCGACGCCGGCAGCAATGCGACTACGATTGGTACAATGTGGGCGTGGAGTAGCGAGGAGATGATAGAAAACGGTATCCCGAAGCTTGACAAGGATATGATTATCTTAGGCTTCAGTGAATGGGGTATGCCGTTTAAGGCCGGCGAGCGCACGTTTGAGGTTATTGACTATTCCATTTCCAATTACGGACCGAGTGAGCGATACAAAAAGGTTGCCAAGGTCGCTATGGAAAGCTCTCACGAGATGATGGCAAAGGTTCAGCTTTCAAATAGCTGGGAGCTTGCGGCGGTGCCGTATCTGCCTCTTTTCGATATGGAGCTTGACCATATAAGAAATCTTAATGCAATAGGCACGAAAAACTATCAGCTGACCTGGACGCTGGGAAGTTATCCGTCGCTTACGTTTGATATGGTGGCGAACTATCTCGACGCTCCCGATACGTTCGACCTTGACAAATGGTATGAGAAGCATTACGGTGCAGACGCACCGAGAGTGCACGAGGCTGTAAAGCATTGCTGCAAGGGCTTCAGGGAGTATCCGTTCAGCATAGAGGTCATCTATTTCTCCGCGAAGAATCACGGTGCGGTCAACCGTTGGAATTTGTCGCCCGTTAAGCAAAGCTCCGCGGTGGTAGGCTGGACGTTCGATGACGTTGAGTATTATACAAGACCGTATAAGCCGCAGCTCTTTATCGAGCATTACGAAAGGCTTATCGCTGAATTTGACAAGGGTATTGAAATTCTTGAAGGCGCACAGAGCACGGACGCCGCAAAGGAGCTGCTCCTCTTTGCCAAGATTGCGAGAAATCACTTTATGGCGGACGTTGTACATACAAAATATGTGCTTGCAAAACGCAGACTGCCCGCCTCGAAGGACGAGATGCGCACGCTTATCGCAGAAAACCGCGCACTCTGTCTTGAGCTTTTAGAGCTCGTTGCGCAGTCGACGCTCGCCTGCTACGAAACCGCAAATCACTATTTCTACACCGAGCGCGATATTATCGAAAAGCTTATTCAGCTTGACGGCCTTGAAAAAGAGCTTGAAAATATGTAATAAGGAGAGTTGCTATGTTACCCGTAATCAAACCTGAATGGACCCCCGAGAGAAATAATCTTCCCACCCGTTGGCAGACGGTTATTTTCAGAAACTACCGTATGATCCCGAGTGAGAATATCGCAAAGGTGCTTGAATGTACAGTAGAGGAGGTTGAGCGCGAGGCGGCTCGCCTCGGACTTCGTGCGGGTGAGGCTGACCCCGTATGGTTCGAGCGCGGTCATATAACGCTTATCCGCAATAACTGGTATCTCTTACCGTACGATCAGCTTATGGCGCTTATCGACTATACCGAGGAGAAGCTTGACTTCGTTCTCGAAAAGGACGATTTCCTTTTCGTTAAGATGGGTAACGGTAAGCCCGTCTGCGAGAAGGTCGTATACGAGCCGCTGACAGAGGCACAGCTCGCCGAAACCGAAAAAATTGCTAAGATCATCGCAAAGCTCGATACCAACGAGCGCAAGATGTTCGACTTCTACAACGATCCTACGGATACCGAGGTCAAATACGTTACCTCTACCGAGAGCGGACTGCGTACGGTGCATCCGTACCTCACCCCGTGTGCCGACCCGTTTATGGTGGACTCGCGCACGCATCTTCCCGATGCGCTTCTCGACGACTACGCGAAGGTCGGTGTAAACTCGTTCATAATTCACGCGGCACTTTCCACGCTTTCGTATTTCCCGATAAATCCCGTTGACAGCAAGGATTACAAAATTCGCCGCAAGAACTTAAAGGAGCTTGTAGAACGTGCAGGCAAGCGCGGCATTAAGATCGCTCTTTACTTCAACGAGCTTCGTGCCGTGCCGATAGACGTGTTTGAAAAATACGGACGTCCCGAGCTTGGCGGCTCTATAAGCGAGGACGGCAGACGTATTTCGCTTTGTATGCAGCATAAGGACAATCAAAAGCTGCTTTACGATATGGTAAAGGATCTCTTCACGGAAATTCCCGATATCGGCATCGCATCCTGCACTACGATGAGTGAGAATATGACTCACTGTATGTACCGCCCGAATATGGGACAGATTTCGAAGGTTACGGGAAAGCAAGTTGGCGTTGGTTGCCCCATTTGTATGAATCTTCCGCTTGAAACCGGCCCCGTAACCACCGTAAATATTATAAACAAGGCTATTCGCGACGCGGGAAGCAAGGCTGTTGTTGTTTCATCGACGTGGGCTTGGACCGACGATCAGATCAAAAACGGCATCCCGAAGCTTGACCCGGGAATTATGACCGGCTGTATCAGCGAATGGGGTATGCCTTTCACCGTTGGCGATCGCACCTACGGAGTTACTGACTACTCTATCTCAAACTACGGCCCGAGTGATATGGCAAAGGGTATTGTAGACATCTCGAGAAAGCACGGACATGAGTGCTCTGTTAAGATTCAGGTATCTAACAGCTGGGAGTGCGCGGTCGTTCCGTATCTTCCGCTCTTCGATCTCGAGCTTGCACACGCTAAGGCGGTACACGACATCGGTGTAAACAATTTCAGCCTTACCTGGACGCTCGGAAGCTATCCGTCCATCACGTTTGACCTCATTGCAGATTATCTGAATGCTCCCGACACGTTCGATCTTGAAAAGTGGTACGAGAAGCATTACGGCGCTGATGCGGCAAAGGTACACGAGGCGGTTAAGCTTTGCTGTGCCGGTTTCAGAAAGTATCCCTTCAGCTGCGAGGTAATGTACGAGTCCGCAAAGAACCTCGGCGTTGCAAACCGCTGGAATTTTGCACCCGTTACACAGAAGTCTACTATGGTATGCTGGACGTTCGATAACGTAGACCACTACGCAAAGCCGTACACCGCAGAGGGCTTTATCGAGCAGTACGGCAAGATGCTGCCCGAGTTTGACGCGGGCATAAGGGTGCTCGAGAGTGCGGCAAACACCGACGCGGCGAAGGAATTGCTTCTTTTTGCCAAGGTTGCGCGCAACCACTTTATGGCGGACGTCGTACATACGAAGTACGTGCTTGCAAAGGCGAACCTTCCCGCATCGAAGGACGAGATGCGTGCTATAATCGCCGAGGAGAGAGCGCTGTGCGAGGAGCTTTTAGAGCTTACGCCGCAGTCCACTCTCAACGCGTACGAAACCGCGAACCACTACTTCTACACCGAGCGCGATATCATCGAAAAGCTTATCCAACTTGACGGACTCGAAAAAGAACTTGAAAATTTGAAATAAAATAGCTGTAAATGGCTTGACATTAGGGAAAGTAAATGTTAGAATGAATGGGCAGAGAGAAATTTTCTGCCCATTTATATTTTTGGAGAAAGCTTATGTTACCGAAAATAATTGAAACGACCACGAAAAGACTTAATCTTCCCACTCTCTGGCAGACGGTCATTTTCAGAAATTACCGTATGGCTCCGAGTGAAAATATCGCGAAGATCATCGGCTGTACTGCCGAGGACGTTGAACGCGAGGCGCTCCGTCTCGGTCTTATAAAGGGCGAGGGCACGAAGGAGTGGTGCGAGCGCGGATTTATCACCATTTTCCGCAACAACTGGCACCTGCTTGAATACGATCAGCTCCGTGACCTCGTCGGTATGACCGACGCGCGCCTTGATTTCGTGCTCGAAACCGAGGACTTTCTCGGAATAAAGCTCGGTCACCAAAAGCCCGCAGTCGAAAGGCCCGTATACGCTCCCTTGACCGACGAGCAGATAAAAGAAACCGAAAAGGCTGCACAAACTATAAAGAAGTACGACACCGTCGAGCGCACGATGTTCGATTTCTTCAACGATAGAACCGATAAGGAGCCTAAGTTCGTCGCTTCGAGCGAGAACGGCACCCGTATCGTTCACGGCTTCCTCTCTCCCTGCGGTGACGCGTTTATCGAGGACACTCGCTCGCATCTTCCCGACGTGCTTCTTGACGCGTACGCAGAGCAGGGCGTAAACACGCTGTTCTTACACGCCGTTCTTTCCACGCTTTCCTACTATCCGTTTGCTCCCGAGCTTTGCGAGGGCTACGAGATCCGCCGCAAGAACTTAAAGGACCTCGTCGCAAGAGCAGGCAAGCGCGGTATAAAGATATACCTTTACTTCGACGAGCCCCGCTCGCTGCCCGTAGATCTCTTTGAGCGCTACGGTCATAAGGAGATCGAGGGCAGACACCCCAAGCGCGGCGGCGTATGCCTGTGCCTGTCTACCGACGAGCCTAAGGAATATCTCTACAACGCAACCAAGGAGCTCTTCGAGGCGATCCCCGAGCTTGGCGGTATGCTCAATATCACCTGGAGTGAGTACACCACTCACTGCCTCTCTCACGGCAGAAACGACTGCGATTGCCCGAGATGTAAGGACCTGCCCCTTTGGGAGCTTCCCGTACTCGTTAACAACGTTATGCACAAGGCTGTCCGCGACGCAGGCAGCGACGCGGAGGTGCTCTCGTACGCTTGGGGCTGGCAGGGTTGGCCGCAGGACGAGCTTGAAGCGGCGATGACTGCGCTTCACAAGGAGATCGGCGTTATTCAGGTAAGCGAAACCAGAAAGCCGATCGAGCGCGGCGGCGTTGAGGGTGTCGTCGGCGACTATTCCATTTCCGTGCTCGGTCCGAGCCCTATTGCCGAAAACTTCCTTAAAACTGCGGCAAGATTCGGTCACAAGACCTTTGCAAAGGTGCAGATGTCCTGTAGCTGGGAGGCGGCAATGGTGCCGTACCTTCCCGTGTTCGACCTTGAGCTTCAGCATCTTAAAAACCTCCACGAGATCGGCACGAACAACTATATGCTCACCTGGACGCACGGCGGTTATCCGTCCATTACGTTCGATATGATCTCCGACTATATGAAGTCGCCCGACACGTTCGAGCTTGACGAGTGGTACGAAAAGCAGTTCGGCGCGAACGGTAAAGCGGTTCACGAGGCTATCAAGGTGTTCTGCGAGGGCTTTGAGAACTATCCCTTCAGCGTTGCGACGATGTATACCTCGCCGAAGAATATCGGCCCTGCTAATATGTGGATGCTCGAGCCCGACAACAATCCCTCGTCGATGGTCTGCTACGCGGTGGACGACTACGAGAAGTGGATCGCGCAGTATCCCGTTGACGTGTATCTTGACCTTTTCGGAAAGGTAACAGACGCGTGGAAGCGCGGCTGCGAGATGCTCGAAGCGGTTGCAAACGACGAAAAGACGCGCGAGCTTTTACTGTTCGCGAAGGTGGCTACGCTTTCGTTCGAGGCTGACATTATTCACACCGAGTATGCGGTTGCGAAGCGCGAGCTTCCCGCGACGAAGGACAAGATGGCGGAGCTTATCGCACGCGAGCGCGAGGTAACGAAGCAGATGCTTGAGATAATTCCCAAGTCTACGCTCGTCGGCTACGAGGCGTCCAACCACTACTTCTTCACCGAGCGTGAGTACATAGAAAAGCTCATCAACCTCGACGGCATTGAAAAAGAGCTTGAAAAGATGTAATTGCATAGATAAAACCGAACCCCTCACGGATTTTTCGTGAGGGGTTATTTCTATCCAATTTCAAATGCAACGCCGTCGCGCGCGTTTATCGCGAGATTTATCTTGCCGGCGTTTTTGTAAACCTCGCCGCTTCGGACGTTTGTGAGCGTGACGGGATTTTTGAGCTTACACTCGAACGCCATATCCTCGCGAGGGAAGAACGATATCACGCGGTTGTCCGCGTATACCGTACATTCCTTCGGCGCGTAGCAGTGCACGCCTGCCGCCTCGACAATTTCGCGTGTGGTGTCAATGCTCATCGGTACGCTCTCAACGACAAAATCGGCGAGCGAGGCGTCGGCGGAGGTGTAGCCGTGCAGAAGTATCGAAGAGTCCTTTGGCAGACGCGCGCGAAGGCTCTCCAGCCACTCGCTTGTGTACGTCGTCGGGTGCAAAAGCACGACGAGGCGTGTGCCAGACAGATCCATTTCCTCAAGGTCGTGCGTGAACACGACGTCGAGCGGCGCACCGCAAAGCTGAAGGTTGCGAAGGCTTTCCTCACAGGTCGGCACGGCGGTCGTCGGGCTGTGAAGGATGCCGTCCTCGTCCGCGACGACGAGTATCTCGGCGACGCTTTCGTGCGCTTTTTTTCTGATGCGCTCGGCGGCGCCGTTAAGCACGGCGATATTTTTCATTATCTCCGCGTCGTCGAACCAGCCGCCGCCAAGGTCCATATACCAAAAGCCCGAATCGTGCGAGATGTTTTTGCAAAGCTCGCGAAGATGCACGGCACAAGTTTCTCCGAGAGTGGCCGCGTTATTGTTGACGTCGCCCTGCACGAGGTGCGTACGGCAGTCGCACTCGTCTATCCAATATTTCTTGCGGTTTACGCCGACCGCCGGCGCCATTTCGCCGCTCGGCTCACCGGGCGCGCTTCGGTAATACGACTTGGGCGCGGCGAAGAAGTCTACGTTCGGGCAGTCGAGCAGGCGGTGCCAGCCGACGTGACCTGCGTAAACGCATCTTGCCATATACATTACGTAGCCGTAGAACGCGCCGACGGGCTTGCCGCCCGTTTTGCGCTTTATGATATCGCCGAAATACGATATTGCATCGGTGTTGGTTTCGTAAACGAACGTGTCGTAGTCGAGCGCGCGGCGGTCACGCACAGCGTCGCGGACGCGGTGCTCCTTAGGCTCGCGCTCCTCGGGAGAGGGAACCGTGTCGCCCTCAAAATTTCCCCAAGCGGCGCGCACTGCATCGTACGAGCCGTACTTTTTTAACGCCCAATCAAGGAAGCTCTTTTGACTCGTGATGCCGTAGTCGCCGAATTTTCCTGCCTTCTGTCCCCACACGTTCGCCTCTCCGCAAACGCCGTAGGCAATGTGATACGCGAGTATTTTCTCGGCGTACGGGCCGTTTTCGATGTGCTCAATGAGCCGCTCAAGTGCAGCGCCTGCATCGTGAAGCCATTTTTTTGAGCAGAAGCTTTGCAAAGAGATAAGTCCGCCGACATTCGGGCGCGGATCCTGCCAGCCGTTCGCGTTGTAGTAGCCGACCTTCGACTCATAGCCGAGATAGTCGTGTTTTTCGGTGCCGACGAGGTCGCGTATCTCATTTTCACTTCGCGGACCGTTATAGTAAACGAAAACCTCGCTCGGATTTTCCAGACACCAATCTATCGGCACGTTGAGCTTTATGCGCGGAATGAAATATTCTACCTTGCCCGAGGCGAAGATAGCGTCGAGAACTCGGTCGCAGAGCGAGTAGTCGTACGTATCAACTCCCGTCCAGCCTGCGTGCAGTATACAGGTGTGTATCTTAACGCCTGCGTCGGCAAAGGCGTCGTGAGTTTTGGTGTAAAAATCAAAGTCGGGATTAAAGACGAGCGGCTTGCCATCCTCGCCGAGCATCGGCGGATCGTAGCAAAAGCCGAGCCTTGACCAGAAAAGCGTGCTTTGCTTCAGCATTTCAAGCGCTTCTGTAGCGTTCATTTTGGAGGCTCCTATTTTATAAGTATATTTGTACGTAAGAAATACCGTATAAATTATACTTTACTTTTTCGGACATTGCAATAATTTTTCGAAACCCGTTCAATATTTTTTGCAAAATTCGTAAAGGTGCTTGACCTTACGGCGAAAATAATGTATAATGTAGATATATAATGTGTAACTATACATAAAATTAAGGGGATATAAAAATGACGAAGCTTAATAAAAGTTTGCTCATAACGATTGGCATTATCGCCGCATTGTTTATACCGACGTATATTGCTCTCGGAAATTTCGTTTATTCGCAGTTCGCGTCCGTGAGTCCGACGAGCATCACGAAGCTTGAGATCACAGATCCGAGGGGAACGCTGTTCACGCTTTCGGCTGACGATTCAAAGGCTGCATCGGATATTGCGGGATTCGTCAAGATAAACGATAACGCCGCAAGAAAGACCTCGCTCCCCGAGGCGCTTGAGGGCACCGACTTTTTTGAATTCAAATATTTCAGCTACGACAGAGTAAAGACGTATAAGTATTACTTCTCCGAAAATCAGTCGGAGGCATACTACGTTGACGACAAGGGCACCGCATATCAGATAAACGAGAACGATGCGCTCGCCTTCCTCGCAACGAAATACGCGCGCTGCTTATACACCACGGCGTCCTTCCCGCAGATGACCGTGTCCGCGCAGGAGATCACTCCCGTGTCGGGCGAATGGGTTTACAAGACCTACGGCGGCGATTACGTTGCTCTTGAAAATATTGAGCAAGCGCCCAAGACGGACGACGTTTATCAGATGAAGGGCGCGTTCGCGCTGTCGTTTGACAACGAGCCCGATTTCCTTAACGTAACCATAAGCGACGACACCGGCGTGGTGTTCAGCGACAGCTACGCTAACATTGCAAACGCTTCGCTCGAGGGCAGAACGATAGACGTCGTGGTCGAGGCGAAGTGGTACGAGTCCGAAACGGAGAACTGCTACGGCTCCGCAACCTACGAGTTCAAGGCGAAGATACTTCTCCCTGCGGTATTCTATCTCGGCAAGACGGAGATAGAGCCCGGCGAGTTCGTGGTAATTTCCGCAAAGAACGTTGACGATCCCTCTGCGATAAAGGTAACGACCGAGCCCGATATCGGCTTTACGCCCACCTTCTTCACCGATGGCAGATACGCGCGTGCGCTCCTTCCCGTATCTATGGAGTATGAGGGCGGCGACGTTAAGATAATCTGCTCGTACGGTGAGGTTTCGCAGGAGATGACGCTCAATATAATCCCCAAGACCTTCAGAAGCAGCACGCTTGAGATCGGCGCGTCGATAGTAAGCCAGACGCGCACGGAAACCACTATAAAGGCGTTCAACGACACGATGGCTCCGATAGTTGCCAAGACAGAGTCCACACCGCTTTGGGAGGGCTTGTTCACAGAGGCGGTCAATGCTGACGTTACCGTCGGCTTTGGTATAAAGCGTACGATATCCGCAACGGGTGAGGTATACCGCCATCAGGGCATCGACTACGTTGCTACTGCGGGCAAGGAGGTTATGGCGACGAACAACGGTAAGGTCGTTTACGTCGGCTACCTCGATCTTCCCGGATATATGGTCGTCATCGACCACGGACTCGGCCTCAAGAGTTGGTACTGCCACCTCGGCTCGACGGCGGTTGCAGTTGGAGATACGGTCGCGAAGGGCGACGTTGTCGGCTACGCGGGCTCCACGGGCTTCACGGTAAATCCGTTCCCGCATATCGGTCTTTCGGTGTTTGACGTTCCCGTATGTCCCTACGATCTCTGGGATGAGGGTATCCCGATGACGGAATAAAATAAAACAAAGCGGCGCCGCAGGATATCCTGCGGCGCTTGTTTTTGCATATCGAAAACCACCAGCTAAGCCGGTGGCTTGTATAGGTTTTTGCCGTTGAGAAGTTCCGCGTGCCGCGGCAGCATTCTCCTGTGGGAGAAGGGGGACCACGCAGTGGTGGATGAGGAGTGCGATGCTCTTGGGGGGCACCTCATCCGTCAGCCGACAAGCGGCTGCCACCTTCCCCCACTGGGGAAGGCGTATGTTGAGTAGTCGCCGCATTTGCGGTAGCAGGGCAGATTTGCGTGTGTCAGACAATTCAGAGGGCGTTTAACCCTGCCGGTGCCACGCCCTTATAGGGCGGAGCAAACCACCGGATTCGACGGTGGTTATGATTGCATATCAAAACGGGTGAGCGGTTTCGCTCACCCGTTATCTATTTTATTTGCCGGTGTTGGGATCGGGAATTGCTACGAGTACGTTAGCATCAAACTCAACGGGGTACGCCTCTGCCCATTCGGTGCTTAACTTTTCAAGCTCCTCGGTGATGATGTCGTTCTTTACGCTTGCCGTCCAAGCCTCGCCGCCTTCGCCGTCAAAGTACATAACGTGAACGCCGTATTCGCTCTCGACGATGCCCGTGTCGCCCGCCTTGCGGCCGTCCTCGAAGCACCAAGCGTCAAAGCTTTCAACCATATTACCCTCGGCAACGTTCATATAAAGACCGCCGTTGTAGTAAGAACCGGGATCCTCGGAATACTCAAGTGCGAGAAGTGCGAAATCGTCAACCGTCGCACCGCCTGCCTTAAACTCTGCGAGAAGCTCCTCAGCCTTTGCAAGTGCGCCCTCGCGGTTTTCGTAGGTGTCATCGTAAAGGAGAATGTGACGAACGTTGATGGTTCTTGCCTCGTCACGGTATGCTTCCTTGGTGAGAAGGTATACGGTGTAGGTCTGATTTTCCTCGTCGATTATTACCTTTGTGTCACCCTCTGTTGCGGTGAATGCCCACTCAAGCGCCTCGTTGTCCTCAACGTAAAGCGCGCCCGTGGTTGCAACGGAAGCGAGCGTGGAGTCTATATTTCCATCGGTGATATCGGGGGTTTCTGCAAGAAGAACCTCGCGTGCAGACGCCTTAAAGTCGTCTAAGGTGGTAGTAGCAGCGAGCTTGTCCGCGAACGCCTTAACGTCGTCCTCGGTGATGATGACTGCCTGATCGCGGCCTGCCTTAACGTCGCTTCCGGACACTACGTAGTAAAGCGGGAAGGAAGCGTAGTCAACGTACTGATAGGTCTTGGTGCTTTCATCGTAGCGAGCGGCTACGGCTGCATCATCGGGAGTAAGCTCTGCTTCCTTGATGAACTGATACTTGTAAGCGAGAGCCTCGAGAAGCTTCACGTTGTAAATGTCGTTATTGTTAGTGCCGCGACCGTAAAGACCGGTGTCCATACCGTCGGCACGGCTGCGTACTGCCGCAATCTCCGCATCGGTAAGGCTGACGCCGTCTGCCGCTGCCGCTTCGCAAAGCGCGAGCACGCTCGATGCGGTTTCCATAGCGCCCGACATAAGGTAAGCGAACCAGCTTTCGCCCTCGGAGACCTCCTGAAGCTTGAGCGACATACTCGTGTCAAGTCCGAAGTATGCAACGTAGCTTCCGTAGTAGGAGAGGAACGAGTTGTAGGTATCGTTGAGCCAGTAGTTCATCATAGCGCCGTCAACGTCTATGTTCTTCGACGAGCCTGCGATCTCGCTTCTCAAATATTCGCCACGGTTAAGGCGAACGTTCTGTGCAACGCAGCCGCCTATGAGAGTGGCGAACAGAGCGGCGAGAAGCACCACGGTAACGATGGTGGTTATCTTGCGAACGCGGCGCTTATTGGCCTCGAATTTTTCAAGCTCAAGACGCTTCTGCTTTTTGTCAGCGTGCGCCTCGCGCTTACGGTTTCCTTTAGACATAACTAATCTCCATTCCGCCGCCAAATGGCGGCACAAAATATTTACAGTAACTATTTTAGCACATTTTTCTCCCATTATGTTGAACGAATTGTGAAGTTTGTCCGCTTTGGACGCTTTTTTGGAATAGTACGCCCTCCTGCGCGTAAAATATACAAAAAGCAGATTAGGAACGTGATATGGAGAAAAAGAAGCAGTTTTTAGTGTCCGCCGCCTACTACGTCAGCATCGCGGCGATAGTATTTTTCGCGGTAAAGTACGCGCTTAGCGCGGTTGCGCCGTTCGTCGCAGGCTTTTTGATCGCGGCTGTGCTGAATCCCGCCGTGCGCTTTTTTTGCTGTAGGTACAAGATGCGCCGCCGTGCGGCGGCTGTGTTCACGCTCCTATGCGTATACGCAACGCTCGGCACGCTGATGAGCCTTGGCGTACTGCGGCTTATAATATGGCTCGGAGACTTCTCGCAGGGGCTGCCCGAGCTTTACAAAGCGAGCGTTGAGCCTGCCATCGGACGGGCGTACGAGTGGATAAGCACGCTCGTTTCTCGCTTTGCGCCGTCTGCCTCGGGCGAGGTAGTGGGCGGTATCAACGGCATATTCGAGGCATTCAGCACGTCGCTCGGCAGTGCGGTGTCGGACGTATCCGTGCGTGCGCTGGCGGCGCTCTCAAGCGTTGCAACGGCGATACCGCGGATAGTAATTTCGCTTGGCTTTGCCGTTATATCAAGTTTTTTCTTTCTGCTTGACTTTGAGGCGGTGCTTGAATTTTTAAAAAGCCGACTGCCAAAAAAAGCAGTCGGCTTTATGAGCGAGCTTCGCGGCAAAGTTTTCCTTGCCGCGCTTAAATATATGCGCTCGTACGCGCTGATAATGCTTATTACCTTTGCGCTTTTATTCCTTGGTCTATCCCTGTTAAGAACTAAAAATGCGGCGGTGGCGGCACTTGTTATAGCGCTTCTTGACGTCCTGCCCGTTATAGGCACGGGACTTATTATTTTGCCGTGGTCCCTTATCTCAATGCTCGGCGGACGCGTCGGCTACGGTGTCGGGCTCATTATCATCTGGGCGGTGATTACCGTCACTCGAAATATTATCGAGCCTAAAATAGTTGGGAAGCAGGTTGGGCTTCATCCGCTCGTGACGCTTATCGCGATGTTCGTTGGGACGAAGCTTTTCGGATTCGTGGGACTCGTCGCCCTTCCGCTTGGGCTGTCGGTCGCGGCGTCCGTGATGCGCGAGCGCGGTCAGGACTCGGGGGAGTAGTAGGGGTTGCTTATGCGCAGAGCCGTCATATTGAAGGCGTAGTCGTAAGCCTCGACGTAGATATACTTGCCCGTGAGCGTGCTCACGTCAAAGAAGGCATCGGACACCTGCTCTGCGTACACGCCGAGGCTGTCCACGACGCTTATGCGCGATATGCCGACGGCATCCTCTGCCGATACGGAGAGCATCGGGCGTCCGTCTGCATCGAAGAAGTCGTACGAGCTTACCGTCGGCTTGGTGGCGTCGAGCTTTAACGTATAGGAGATGCTCTCCTCGCCGCCGCCCTTTACCGTGCGGTAGGTAATATCCACGAAATATTCGCCGTCGGGGTAGATATACGCCGGATTGTCCGCCGCTCTGCCGTCCCAGATGAATATCTGCGGCGAGGAAAGAGCGCCCGTCGAGGAGCTCTTGTAGGTTCGCATAAGGTCGCCGAGCGCCGCCTCCCGAACGAGCACGCCGTCGCCGTCGCGCACGCTCACGCGTACGTCGCACACGCTTCTCAAAAGTCCGAGGTTTAAGTATACGCTCGCGTTCTCGCGGTCGTATACGGGCGAGAAGATAAGCTCGTTTTCATTATATATTCTGTTTATGCCAAGCGTTCTTTCGCCGAGGACGCTTTTTTGCCTTTCGCCCTTTGCCGCCGAGAGATAGCGGTAGAGATACGTTGCATCGTAGATGTACTGCTCGCCGCTGTAAACGTCTGCGTCGAGCGCAGGCGCGGCAGAGTAATCGCCGACGAAGCCGAGGTAGGGAATGCTTGCCGTTTCACCGTCGGCAGTCAGGCGAACGTATCCCTCAACGAAGAAGCCGTTCGTGAAGGTGTCACGGTAGCGCGTGTACGTTGCTTCATCAATATAAACGGTCAGAGTAAAGGTACGGCTTGAGTGCGGCGCGAGCACGAACGTATGCGGCTCGTAATTCTCCGACGCGCGATTTAACTGATACATAAAATCGGCGAGCATAATTTTGGCGTCGCCAAGCTCTGTAAAGTGCCCGATGAACGCCTTTTCGTCGCTCGCGTCAAGTCCGAGACGCTCGTTAAGCGGCGTACCCTCCTCGCTCACGCCAAGCTCCTCAAAGCTTATCACCTCGTAGCTGTCCGAGCCGATGATAGCGTCAAGCGTGCACGTCTTTGACACGTCGGAAAGATTGTGTGCGCTGACGCGAAGCTCGAAGATAGGTGCGCTGACCTCTCCAAGCTCAATTTTGTGCAGTCCGTCCGACGTGAGGACGAGCGAAGCGTCAAGTCCTGCCTGAAGGTCTATCACGCCGCCGCCCTGAATACGCGGAGAATAGAGCGTGCCCGACAGATACTCCATCTGCTCGGCAGACGACACGAGCAGGGAGCGAGTCATATTCATAAGCTCAACCTCGCTCGCACCTGGCATTTTTTCGGTAATGCGAGCCTTGAGCACGGCGTACGCGCCTGCAACCCTTGCCGCCGCACCGCGCGACGAGCTTATGCGCGTATATTCGCCGCCTGCGGTTGCACAATCGACGTACGAGCCTATAGCCGCGACGTCGGGCTTGAGTGAAAGCTCCGTCGTTGAGCCGTACGTCGTGTTACTCGATATAGACGGTGTCTTACGGGTATATACGGTGACCGAGTCGCCGTCTGAAAGCGTAACGCGCTTGTCGGCGGCGCTTCTCATAAGAGCGCCGTTTTCGCTTGAAATAATGACTGCGGGAACGGTAGCGCCCGTGAGGTCCATACGAAGGTTCAAGGCGGCGGTCTTATCCGCTTGATTGTCAACCACGACAAGTCCTATCGCGCCTGCCGCTGCGGCGTTTGCCGCCTTCTCGGCGAAGGTTATCTCACCGCGTCCGACCAGCGCGAGCTTGCCCGTAAGGTCGCCTGCCGCCGCAAAATCCGCAGGCGTTCCAAAGCCGCCGACGGGCACGTATTCGAGCGCTTTTCCGTTGAAAAATCCGTCGAAATCATTGCCGCCTGCCGTCGTGGGATACGAGGCGCTTGAGTCGCCGTAGGGTACCCTCGTCCCGTCGGCGAGCATGAGGCAGGGCGCCTCGAGCGTGTTTGCGTCGGCGCTCGTAACGGCGACGGTGGTTTTAAGGTAACCAGGCCACGCTATGGTGCCGACGTCGGGGGCTTCGGCGTCGATAAGGCTCATCTCGTATTCCTTTTCCCAAACGCTGTCACTGCCGTAGGTCATAGCACTGCCTGCGGAGCATATTACCGCGACGCCGTTTGCTTCTGCGTTTTCGATAGCGAGATTTACGCCCTCCACGGCTTCCTTATCATCGAAGCCTTCCATTGAAACTATACCGATAAGTATAACGTCCGCGCCAAGTGCGACGGCGTCGTTTATAGCCGCCTCCATAGCGGACGCGGTGACGTAGCCGACCTTGTCGGAGTGCACCTTCATCGCGAATATCTGCGCCTCGGGCGCGACGCCCGTAGCACCTGCTTGGGGGCTTTCGAGCGACTTGCCGTTGCCTGCGGCTATAGAAATGAGGTTCGTACCGCTTGCGCCGATCACCGCGTGCGTTGCGTCCGCGTCGTTATCGCCGTAGTCGTAGGCAAAGGGTATCTTGTCGCTGACGTAAAGCGTTTCGGGGACTGTCAACTTGTCGATGCCCGTTTTGTCGATAAGCGCGTCGGACGTTTCTTTGGTGACGTACGGCGCACCCGTTAGGGTGAAGGTTTCGTGAGAAAACTCAAAGCCGCGGTCAATAATGGCTATAGTCATACCCGCGCCGTCGTAGGTCTGCTCGCCGTTTTGCGCCCTTATCGGCAAGACGGTTGCGAGCGTCAAAGCGGCAAGACACAGAGAAAATATTTTTTTGGGGTTCATTATCTGCCACTCCTTTCACGAAGCTCGCGTATGGATACGCGTCCCACGAGAGCGTTGTACGCCTCGTCAATTATTTCATAGTAAACGATATCGCTCTTGATATCGGAAATATCGAACACCGCATCGCCGTCAGCCTCCAAGCGGCTTATGCCGTCAGAGCCGCCCTCGTATATGCGTATCGCCCTTACTCCGGAGTTGTCGTCTGCCGCTACGGTGAGCCTATTGCCCGAAAGGTACATCTCGGTGAGTGTCGGCAGCTCGGTATCCAATTTTACGTTGTAGCTGAATTTCTGCGTGCTGTTTTCGCCGTAGTCGAGCGTGTAGACGACCTCGAAAATATAGTCGCCGTCGGGCATTTTGTAGAACGAGTGCATACCGTCGCCGCCGTCCCACGAGAAGTAGAATACGACCGCCTGATCCTTGCCCGCGGTTTTCGTGATAGTGTCCACCTTCGACGTGCGGATTATCTCGCCCTCGGCATCGTAGACGGTCATTACGGCATTTCGCGAATTTCTGATATGCGTTGCCGCGAAGAATATTTCGTCAGCGTAGCCGTCGCCGTTTGGCGAGAAGGCGACCGTGTCGCCGCTAAATACCTCACCGCCTGCGAATATATTGGCGCCTGCCGGGGAAAAGCTGCCGTCTATTTCCAACATAAATTTGGTGCTTCCAAACATCGTGCTCTCGTTTTTGTAAGCGTCGCCGTCGGCAACGGAGCCGCTCGTGAAGTCGCCGATGTAGCCCATATAAGGAAGGGAAACGGTCGCGCCTGCGGCTTCGCAGTAAACGAAGCCCTCGGCGAAATAGCCGTTTTTGAATATGCGCGAAAGACGGCTGTGGTATACTCTGTCGAGCGTGAACGTAAGCGTAACCGTCTTCTCTTCGCCCGCATTGAGCGTCAGAGCGAGCGGCGTGAAGCCCTCGCTGTAGCGGTTAATATTGCCCGAGCCGTCTGCCGTGACGTGCGATTTTTCGTCTGCCTCGGCATTCAGCGTACTGTAGTATTCACCGTTTTGCCTGATGTAACCGTCACTCGTGAGCGTTGCCGTGAGCGAAGCCTCGAGCGGCTCGTCGGTGAGATTTTTTAGCGTTACGTCAAAGGAAAACGCGTTGCCGAGCTTGTCGAAAAGCTCCGCCTTAGCCTTGCCGTTTTTGGCGTACGTTATCTCTATATTGCGCTCGAGCGCCGCGGATAGGTCGATGAGTCCGGCGCCCTGTGCACGCGGCGAATACTCGACGCCGTTCGACTGAAGGACGGGGGACGCCGTGTTGATTATTGCGTTCATAATGTCGCCCTCGCCGCTCTCGGTGCGCTGCTTTTCTACGAGCAGAGCGGTAATTCCCGTGAGCTGCGGAGCCGCCATTGACGTGCCCGACATAGTGCCGTAGCCGCCGATGACGGTGCTGTAAACGTAGCCGCCGACTGCCGTCACGTCAGGCTTCAGCGTGAGCGACGGAGTGGCTCCCCACGAGGAAAAATGCGATATCTTGCCCGCCGTTTCGGCGTTGTCAACGTATATGTATTCGGCGCTGAAGGAAAGCTTTTTTTCTTCTTTTGCGAGAAGCGCTTTGCCGTCCTCGAGCGTTATCGCGAGCGCGGGAATGCTCGCGCCCGTGAGGTCCATATTCGCGTATTCGTTTGCTACGTTGTTGTAAATTATAGCGCCGAGCGCTCCGTGCGCCGCCGCGATATTCGCCTTCTCGGCAAAGGGTATCGTGCCGCGCTCGATTAACACAAGCTTGCCATTTGCATCGATGCCCTCGTAATCCTTTTCCTCACCCACGCCGGGCACTGCAACGTATTCGAGAGTTTTGCCCTCGAAGTATTCGCTGAACGTTATATCGATAACGCCCGACACGACGTTCGTGTCAAGATAGTGGTACGGCGTGCCGTCGGCACCCTTGAAATGCTCGCCGTAGATGACGGCGCTGTCCACGCTCGCAACGGCGATCGCTTCGGCGGCAGTTGCAGGCGAGCTTACCGTGCCGTAATCGGTGTAGGCCGCGAGCGGCAGAGGGGTATCTGCTCGTGTTGTGGTAACGCCGTGGTTGCCCACTGCGCAGATAAGTGTAACGCCGCTCTCGCGAACCTTTTCTATAACCTTGTCAAGCCCGATGACTGACATATCCGCCGAGCCTGCGTAATGGCCGATGCTCAGGTTTATAACGTCCGCCTCGAGGCGTACCGCGTCCTCGAGCGCGGCTATAAGAGCGCTGTCCGTGGCGGTTTTTGCGCCGTCTGAAAAGACCTTCATAAGAAGAAGTTGGCAGTTCGGCGCGATGCCGTGCATTTCGCCCTCGTCGGCGGGCGCGGCGCCGATTATGCCTGCCACGTGCGTGCCGTGATTGGTTTTTTCGTCGAGCACGTTCGTGTCGCGGTCAGCGTAGTCGAACGCGAAGGGTATCTTCGCGCTGTGATAGAATTTCTGAACGTTGATAACGTATTTCATCGCGTTAAGACGCACGGGTATACCCGGCTTCATCGCGTACTCGGCAAGGTCGAGCGTTTCGGTCACCGTAACGTCGAAGGCGGGGTGCGTAACGTCGAAGCTGTTGTCGATGACGGCGACCTTTACGCCGTCGCCCGTCAGTCCGTCGGTCACGCTTTCCGTGACTCCCACGGACCTTGCCGCGAACGTTTTTATTTCTTCGGCGGACAGCGCCTCGTACTCACCGACGCCGTAAACCGTGTCTACGAAGCCGATTGACGGCAGCGCGGACACGGAGCCTTCGGGCAGGGTAAGGCTGAAACCGCAAAGCAGCGTGTCGTATATATAGCCGTACTCGGCGCCCGGTATACGGCTCGTCAGCGTTTCGGCGCACTCGAGCGCGTACGTATACGCATCGACACCCTCGGGCGCGTCGAGCGTTACGATGACCTCGGATGTTTCTATATTTTGGGGCAGGGCAGAGCCGCCAAAGGCGAGAAGCTGTGCCGTAATAAGAAGCGATGATAACAGAATGCTTTTCATTTATGTTTTCCTCTTTTGTGGAGTATATGGCAATAATACCATTATAACAGCAAAATTCGAGCAAATCAAGTGCCGTCGGGTACACGCGCTCAATATTTACACATCGTTTATAAAATCGCGCAAAAAAGCCGACCGAAGCGGTCGGCTTTTGACTATTTTTGCTTTCGTTGGTTTTTTTCGTAAATTTTCGCAAGACCGATGAGAAGCACCGTGTCGTCGCATACGGTTTCGCGCTCGATAAGCCGTGCGATGCGCTCGCTGTCGCGTCCCGATACGATAACGCGCGTATTCACGCCGAGCTCGCGCTCGATACGCTCTATCATACCGTCAACCATAGCCGCGCCGCCGAAGATGCAACCGCTTTGCATACTTTCCATCGTGTTCGTGCCGATGCATTTTTTAGGCATCGACGCCGCAAATTCGGGCAGCAGGCTCGCGCCTTTTGAAAGTGCCTCTGCCGAGAGGGAAATGCCCGGTGCGATGGCGCATCCGACGAACGCGCCGTCGGCGTCTATTACCGAGAACGCGGTAGCCGCGCCGAGGCTTACGAGTATCATCGGACCGTCGTATTTGGAGAGTGCGCCGACTGCCGAGGCAACGAGGTCCGCGCCGAGCTGCGTCGGATCGTCGGTGAGTATGCGAAGTCCCGTTTTCGTGCCCGCGCCGAGCACGTGAGGACGCACGCCGAGAATAAGCTCGACGGCGTTTCGCATTTTTTCGGTGAGCGTCGGTACGACCGACGAGCATATCGCTCCCTCGAAGGAAGTTTTGTCAAAGCCGCGTAGCTCCAAAATTCCGCGAAGCAGGACTGCATATTCGTCGGCGGTTTTGCGCGTGTCCGTCGAAATTGAGGCGGTGGTAACGAGCGTGCCGTCCTTGATAAGACCAAAGAGAATTTCGTCGTTTGCGACGTTGTATGTAAGGAGCATTTTTATCTCGCTATCTTTTTGTTGTAGTAGTCCACAACGCGTGTGATGACCGTGCCGAGAGCGATGTTGACGATAAATTCAACGATGAAGTTCAAGCCGATCCAAGTGAGGAAGAGAAGTGCCATAGGCGACTGACCGTCGGTGGCAGAGCCCTCGAGGAAACCGTAGAAAATTGTGATTATTCCGAGTGCGAACAGACCTGTGTTCGTGATGGGCGTGAGCGCGCTTGCGGTTAAGGTGGCTACGGTGGGCTTTTTCTTAGAAATAGGTCTGTATACAAGACCTGCAACCGCTCCTGCGACAGTGCCCTTCAAAAGGCAAAGAACTGTCGTGCCGATGGCGTTGTAGTTCATCATTGCTTGAATAAAGCCGCCGTCCCAGCCCATAAGACCGGTTACGTAAACGACCGCGCTGAAAATAAATCCGAGAAATGCGCCGCATTTCCAACCGTATATTGCCGCGCCGACGATTATCGGCGTGAGCGCGAGGGTAATAGAAAAAGGACCGAATTTAATGAACGTACAGACGATCTGAAGGGCGATGACTATCGCCGCCAGAATAGCGTACATTGCCATTTTGCGGACCTTTTCGTGAGAGCTTGTGCGTGTATTCATAATTCCTCCTGCTGCCGTTCACGCTTTGCGTGATACAGCGCAAATTTTATTTCACGGACAGTACCGTGATGAGAACATTATACTCCGTCGCGGCGAAGTTGTCAAGAGAAAATTAAGCCTGAGAGCGGATACTTTAATTTTTCTCAAAAAATCTACTGTTTGTCGCCGTTTTCGGTTGACAAATCTATTTAATTGAGTTATAATATATTATATAACTAAAAATATGCCCATTTTGGCGAAAGGAATTTTGAAATGGTACGCAGTATGACTGCCTTCGGCAGAGCAACCTCTGTCGGAAACGAAAGCGGTAAAAATATAACCGCAGAGCTTAAAAGCGTAAACAACCGATATCTCGACTGCACGGTCAAGATCTCGCGTATGTACAGCTTTCTTGAGGACAGGATCCGTCAGTACGTACAGCAGAGCGGTATAGCGAGAGGTAAGCTCGATGTATATATCGGCGTGGAGGTGGTCGAGAATGTCGGTATGACGATAAACATCGACCGCGCAGTAGCCGAAAGCTATATAAACGCGCTGAAGGCACTCCGAGATGAGTTCGGACTCAAAGACGACATCACCGTTATGAGCGTGGCGCAGAACCGCGACGTATTTACGGTAACCAAGCCTGAGGAGGATATGGAGCGCGATTGGCTTATCATAAAGCCCGTGCTTGACGAGGCTATCGCGGCGTTCATTAAGGTGCGCGAGGCGGAGGGCGAGCGTCTGAAGGCTGACATAATGGACAAACTTCAGAAGATCGAGGCGCTTGTTGCCAAGATCAAGGAATATTCCGAGGACGACATTTCCTCTTATCGCACAAAGTTTGAAACGCGTCTAAAGACGCTTCTCGCGGAGAATGCAGTAGAATTAAACCCGAATATGGTGCTGACCGAGTGCGCGATATACGCAGACCGCGTGGCTATCGACGAGGAGCTCGTTCGCCTCGGCTGTCACTTCAAGGCGATGCGCGAGATCTTCGAGGCAAACGAGCCTATCGGACGCAAGCTCGACTTTATGATGCAGGAGATGAACCGCGAAACCAACACCATCGGCTCAAAGGCGAGCAACGTGGACGTCGCGGCAATCGTGGTCGATATCAAGAGCGAGCTCGAAAAGATACGCGAGCAGATACAGAACATCGAATAAGGGCGCGAGGTGAGAGAATTATGAAATTCATAAACGTTGGCTTTGGAAATATGGTTGCCGCCGAGCGCGTGGTTGCCGTGGTAAGCCCCGACAGCGCTCCGATAAAGCGCCTTATTCAGGACTCAAAGGATAACGGCAGAGCAATTGACGTGACGTGCGGTAAGCGTACGCGCGCGGTGATAATCACCGACAGCGAGCACGTTATTTTGTCCGCGTTCCAGTCCGAAACGATATCCAACCGCCTGTCCGACCGTGACGAGGGCGAGGACGACGAGATCGACGAGGTTGTTTAAGACTATGAAAAAGGGAATTCTAATCGTTATATCAGGCCCGTCCGGCAGCGGAAAGGGTACTGTCATCAAGCGTATTATGGAGTACGACCGCAGCTTCATCTATTCCGTGTCCGCGACGACGCGTGCACCGAGAGTGGGCGAAAAGCACGGCGTGAACTACTACTTCATCGACCGCGAGGATTTTGAAGAGCGCATTTCGGCGGATATGATGCTCGAGCACGCAGAGTACTGCGGCAACTATTACGGCACGCCGAAAAAGGAGGTCGAGGAAAGCCTCGCGGCAGGTCACAACGTGATACTCGAGATAGAGGTCGAGGGAGCGATGCAAATAAAGAAAAAGTGTCCCGACGCGCTTCTCGTTATGATAGCGCCGCCCGATTTTGAAACGCTAGAGGCAAGGCTTCGCGGCAGAGGCGACGACGTTTCGGAGGACGTTATCCAAAAGCGTCTTACCACCGCCAAAAAGGAGCTTAACAAACTCGGTGAATACGACTACATCGTGGTCAACGGCGACAATACGGTCGATGAGACCGCGCACGATATAATCGGCATCGTGTACGCACAGACGCATCACGTGTCGAGAAACGAAGATTTTACGAGTAAATTTTTCGCCTGATAAGGCGTAAGCACAAAGAAATGAGGTACTGGCGTGAAGGCTTATTTAGCTTGAAAAGCAAAGTTGGCTGTTCACGCACCGAAATTCAAATTAAAAATGGGACCCAACCCATTTTTGTTCGCAGAGCGAACACATTTAAATTTCAAAAAATATTTTGTACAGCCGCTGTAGCGGCAGAATGGAGATAACAAATGATCTATCCTTCCGTAGAAGAACTCAGCCAGGACGGCAAATTCAATCGCTATATGCTTTGCATCGCAACCGCTAAATGCGCGCGTCTCGTTACCGACGAGTACGTTCACCAGCGCGAGCAGGCGGAAAAGCTTATCGCAAACAAGGAGACCGACAAGTCGCTCGCTTCGATGATCAAGCGCGATATCCGCGACGAAAAGGCGGTCAAGAATGCGCTTAACCGTATTCGTCAGGGCGAATACAGAATCAACGAGGACACTATTGACCTTACCGGCGGCAACTGATGAGCGCTGAATGCACGAGAGGGACGGTTGCCGGAGTACGCATACTCGAGCTTCCGTATTCTGCCGACCGTGCGTACGACTATCGAATACCGCCCGAGCTTTTGGGGCGGGTCAAGGTAGGCTCGCTCGTGTCGGTGAGCTTCGGCTCGCTTCGCCGTACGGCGATAGTAACGCATATCGCCGACACCTCGGAATACGACAATTTAAAGCCCGTGACGGCACTCGCAGACGATACTTTTTCGATTTCCGGGGAGCTTCTCGGGCTGTGCGCGTTTTTATGTGAGCGGACGTTTTGCTCGTTTGGCGAGGCGGTTCAGACCGTGCTCCCGAGCGGAGCAGCACACTCGCTCTTTCGCCAAAAACGCGATCCCGTCGAGCGATTTTACCGTGTCGCCACCGACACAAGTGAGCTTCGGCTCGGTGCGGCGGAGGCTCGCGCGGTAGAATTTATCGCAGACGGTGAGCGCAGTGCGACCGAGCTTAAATCGGCGGCAAGCGTGTCGGCGGCGACGCTTAAAAATATGGTCGCGAAGGGCATACTTTCGCTTCGCGAGTGCGCCGCTTTTCGCAACCCGTACAAGGGGCGCGGAAGGATAACGGACGACAATACTTTGAG
>JAZNBZ010000161.1:0-3052 GCA_045587285.1 Candidatus Flemingiibacterium sp.
CCACTTGAAAAAAAACGGAATTTATAGTAATATTATATTGTGAATATTTGCATATAATAACATTGAAACATTATGAAAGGGGACTATTATGACACTCAAATTAAACGATAAATACGCAAAGGGCTTCCTCACTGCCGAGGACCTTCCCGGTATCGCCCCCGCTATATCCGCGGCGTTTGCACAGGTTAAGAACAGAAACGGACTCGGAAACGACTTTCTCGGTTGGGTAGACCTTCCCGTTGACTACGACAAGGACGAGTTTGCGCGTAGCAAGGCGGCTGCCGCGAAAATTCAGAAGAGCGCGGATATTCTCGTCGTTATCGGCATCGGCGGCTCGTACCTCGGCGCACGCGCGGCTATCGAGTTCGTAAAGGGCCCGTCGGTCAACGAAAAGAAGAAGGCTTTCCCGTCCGTATACTTCGCAGGAAACAACATCTCCTCCTCGGCACTCTCTGACCTTCTTGAAATATGCGATGGTAAGGACGTTTGCATCAACGTAATTTCCAAGTCGGGCACTACCACCGAGCCTGCGGTAGCGTTCCGCATCTTCCGCGAGCTGCTCGTTAACAAGTACGGCGAGGACGGCGCGCGCGAGCGCATCTTCGTCACCACCGACAAGGCACGCGGCACGCTCAAGGCGTTCGCGACCGAGGTGGGCTACGAAACCTTCGTCGTTCCGGACGACGTTGGCGGACGCTACTCCGTGCTCACTGCTGTCGGACTTCTCCCCATCGCCGTTGCAGGCTGTGACATCGACGCTATGATGAAGGGCGCGGCAGACGCACGCGAGGCGTATTCGTCCGACGACATCGAGGCAAACGACGCGGCAAAGTACGCGGCGCTTCGCAATATTATGTATAGAAAGGGCAAGTCCACCGAGGTTCTTGCCTCCTACGAGCCCGCTATGCTTATGATGAACGAGTGGTTCAAGCAGCTTTACGGCGAGTCCGAGGGCAAGGACAATATGGGTATCTTCCCGGCGTCCGTTATCTTCTCGACCGACCTTCATTCGCTCGGACAGTACATTCAGGAGGGCAGACGCAACCTCTTTGAAACGGTTGTAAACATCGAAAAGTCGAATGACACCGTCGTTATCCCGAACGACCCCAACAATATCGACGGGCTTAACTTCCTCTCGGGCAGAGAGCTTGACAGCGTCAACAAGGCGGCGATGCAGGCAACCCTTCTTGCACACGTTGACGGCGGCGTTCCGAACATAGTTATCGACATCGCCGACAGGAGCGAGTACACCTTCGGCTGGCTGGTTTACTTCTTCGAGCTTGCCTGCGCTATCTCGGGCTACACGCTCGGCGTAAACCCGTTCAATCAGCCCGGCGTTGAGGCGTACAAGAAAAATATGTACGCGCTGCTCGGCAAGCCCGGATACGAGGCCGAAAAGGCGGCAATCGAGGCGAGAATGGCAGAGTAAGCGACAAAATTTCGTCGGTTGTACCAAGTATTTGCCAAAGATTTGTACAAGTTGTAAAAACTTTGCAAAATCGTACATTTTGTTGAGAAATCCTCTTGAAATTTTTTGAGTTTTAGTGTAAAATATAGATAGAGATAATCAAATGCGTTATCTTACCAAATTCAAGGAGGACACTCACTATGTTAAAGTTAATCATCGGCGTCAAGGGTACAGGCAAGACTAAGCAGCTTATCGAAATGGTCAACACTGCTTCCGCACAGAGCGACGGCTCCGTCGTTTGCATCGAAAAGGGAACGAAGCTGACCTACGATATCAAGCACACCGCTCGTCTTATAGATACTGATGCATACTGCGTTTGCGACGCACAGTCGCTGTTCGGCTTCGTTGCAGGTATCTTTGCAAGTAACCACGACGTTACCGATATATATATCGACTCCGCACTCAAGATCTGTAACAACGATCTTGCAAGCTTCGACAAGCTTTGCGACGAGGTAAACGAGCTTCTTATCAAGTGCGACGTTCGTTGCACGATGACCGTTTCGCTTCCCGCCGAGGACGCAACCGAGACCATCAAGAAGTACCTCTGATATATACACAAAAAATAAGCACCGCTTCTGCCGCAGACCGACGGTCTGCGGCAGAATGTAGGTTTTACGCCTTTGCGTATTCCAATTAAACTTATATTTCTCGGAGAATGATAATGAAAAGATTTTTAAAGATACTGTCGCTTGCGGCGGCGCTTCTTATATGCGTTGCGGCTTTTGCAGGCTGCCGTAACTCGAAGGACATCTCAGAAAAGCTTGACTTGATCTTTGAGGCGTGCGACGCAGAGATAAGCGACGAGAGCGGAGAGATCCTCATCTACAGAAACGTATTCGTTGAGAAGGATATCGAGGGCGTTCTCGCAGGCGTCACGGAGGAGACCTTCGTTCAGTTCAGAAACAATACGGGCGCACCGGACTTTAATCTGACGCGCACGTACGATTCGAGCGACAGCGACGAAACTCTGGAATACGAGTTTGCAAAAGAGGGCGAGTTTATGGTCGAGCTCGTTAACGGAAGCGGAGATATCGCAACCGAGGCTCCCGACGTTTTCGAGGAGTTTAAGTTAAGATTCAGCGCCTCTGACGTAGATAAGATCGAGGTATCTCAGCAGGCAAAGGGCTTCAAGGAATATAAGATCACTATGAAGTCGGCGTACGCAGACGGCTTCGACACCGAGGAAAACGGTCTTCTTAAGGACTGCACCGGCGTCGTGTACTGCTACTACGTTGACAACTACAAGAACCTCTCGAGCGTCCTTCGTCAGTTTAACTACGAGGTGACCTACGAGGGTGAAACGCAGAAGGTAGTCGAGATCATCGACGCGAAAATTGACTGAATAAGGGTGGCGGCATTTTTCCTGCCTCCGTTTTTTTTGTTCGTGCGCGCGGCGCACGTATAACCTCGCCGCCTTTGGCGGCTCGGGGAGACGAAAAGGGGGAGGAGGAACTATCTCAGTCGCCGACAGCTCCTCCTCCCCCTTTTAATCCCCCTTCACCTCTTGGCTCAAATATATGCAAAAGGGAGCCTTATCCCCTCGCCCCAGCTCGGAACTTCGTACTTCCGTAAGCTTCGTACCAC
>JAZNBZ010000162.1:0-8241 GCA_045587285.1 Candidatus Flemingiibacterium sp.
CTATGCAAAAAAAGCGTATGAGCGCGGATGCCGCGTGTTTCTCACAGAGCGTGAGCTTAATATTGGCGAGGATGCGATAGAAATTCGTGTGTCCGACACACGTTTGGCTTTGGCGCTCGCATCGGCGGCGTTTTTTGAATATCCTGCCCGCTCGCTTGCCGTTATCGGTATCACGGGCACGAAGGGCAAGACCACGACGGCATCGCTCGTTGCGGATATACTTAACGCCGCAGGCATCAACACCGCGTACATCGGCACGACGGGCATCGTGATAAACGGAAAACGAACGCCCACTAAAAATACCACGCCCGAGAGCTACGAGCTTCACAAGGCGTTCAAAAGGATGGTGGAAAACGGCGTTTCGGCGGTGGTTATGGAGGTGTCGAGTCAGGCGGTGTATATGCGCCGCACGGTCGGCATACATTTCCACGTGGGCGTTTTCACGAACCTCTCGCTCGACCACGTCGGCGGAGTTGAGCACCCGACGTTTGAGCACTATATGAGCTGCAAGGCGGCGATGTTTAAGCAGTGCAGATATGCGATATTCAATAACGACGACGGGCATTACACCGATATGGTGAGGGCGTCAAGGGCGATAAACACCACCTTCGGCGTCGCCGAAAATACGCCGCACGACCTGTCAGCGCACGATATTGCAAGCTTTTATAAGGGCAACGTCCTCGGCACGCGCTTTACGCTGAAAAGCGTGCTCGGCGAGGATACTGTCGAGCTTTGTATGCCCGGCGAATTTAACGTATACAACGCGCTCGCGGCTATCGCCGTGGCACAGCGCTTTCAGGTGCCGATGCAGATTATAAAATCGGCGCTCGCGAAGGCTACTGTACGCGGCAGATTTGAGATAGTCGAGGCGCTTCCAAACGCGGTTACGGTCATCGACTACGCGCACAACGAGGCGTCTATGCGCGCCGCACTTGAAACGATACGCACGTATAATCCGACACGGCTCGTCGTGCTCTTCGGCTCGGTCGGCGGACGAAGTGAGCTTCGCCGCGCGGAGCTTGGCACGGTTGCGGCAACCCTTGCGGATTTCTGCATCATAACGAGCGACAATCCCGATTTTGAGCCGCCCGAGAATATCATCGCCGATATTGAGGCGGCGGTCGAGGCGCTTTCCTGCCCGTACGTGTCGCTCGTTGACCGACGCGACGCCGTACGCTTTGCTATCGACAACGCGCGCGACGGCGACTGCATACTTTTCGCAGGCAAGGGACACGAGGATTATCAGATTATTGCCGGCGAGTACGTACACTACGACGAGCGCGAGGAGATACTCGCGGCGGCAGAGGCAAGACTCGCACGGGTTGAGTAAGAGGAAGCACGAATGAAGATACTTATATTAGGTATTGGACTTATCGGCGGCTCTCTGGCGAGAGCGCTCAAATACTTTACGGATAACGAGGTCTACGGCTTCGACACCGACGGAGAGGCTGTACGCCGTGCGGTGCTCGTGGGCGCGTGCGACGAGGCGTGGAGCACTATGCCGAGCGCGTTTAATTACGACGTCATCGTGCTTGCGGCGTATCCCCGCGCGAGCGTGGAGTTTCTCACGCGGCACGGGGCGGACGTTCCAAGGAGCACGTACGTGTTCGATCTTGGCGGTATTAAGCGTGCCGTTTGCGAGGCAGGCTTTGAGGCGGCAGAGAGGTACGGCTTCACGTTCATCGGCGGCCACCCTATGGCAGGCACGCAGTACTCGGGCTTTACGGCATCGCGCGAGTCGCTTTACAAGAGCGCGACGATGATACTCACGCCGCCCGAAAATATCGCGCCCGAAAAGCTTGACTTTGCCGTGGATTTCTTCAAATCGGTCGGCTTTGGCACTATCAACGTAACCACGGCAGAGAAGCACGACGAGATAATCGCGTACACGTCCCAGCTCGCGCACGTGCTGTCCAACGCGTACGTTAAAAGTCCGCGTGCAAGACTGCACGGCGGATACAGCGCGGGAAGCTTTCGCGACCTTACTCGCGTGGCGCATCTTAATGCGAGAATGTGGACCGAGCTTTTTATGGACAACCGCGACAATCTTATAGGCGAGGTCGAGCTGCTTGCAAAAAATCTGCTCGATTACGCCGATGCGATGAGGTCGGGCGACGCTGAGCGCTTGTACGCTCTGCTCGACGACGGAAGCCGCATAAACGACGAGATAAAAGGCGAATAAAAAACGCCCCTACGGGAAAATCACCATTCATTCCCGTAGGGGCGAACTGCGTTCGCCCGCGGACGACCATTGGTCGCCCCTACAAAACTGACAAATACGCCGTAGGGGAGCATTCCATATGCTCCCGAACATTCGTGAAGCGGTACACGAAACAAAGGCTCCCTTGTGCAAAGGGAGCCTTGAGGAAAGCTTGCCTTGCTTACATATCGCCGATATGCTCGCACAACGCCGTAATACGTGCGCGGACGGTCGCGGCGTCTACAATGTCCGCCGAACGGAATTTTACCGTGCCCGACGTGTCGGCAGGGATGCGCACGCGAAGCGTAAGCGTGCCGTTACCGCCCTCGTACTCGATCAGTACGCCGAGCGAGTCTGCAAGGTCCTTCGCGGCGGCAAGCTCAAGGTAAAGATGAGGCAGGTACGAAACAAGCCCGTCGAAGCCTTTCGGCACGTCGCCCGTAAGGTCGGGCGAGGCAGCAAGAGAAATATCGAGAAAGGTGCCGTCCGTATTAAGGCTACAGTCCGTCGTTATTTTGCCGTCCGCCGAAACAAGCGCGAGCGTGCAGATGAGTGTCGTTGCGATGAGGTATACGTGAATGGGCTGAACGTTCGTCGTAAACGGCTCGCACATATCCTTGTCGTAGGCGACACTCGCACCGATTGAGGCGAGCGCGGCAGAGCTTTCGCCCATTACGACGTCAAGCTCCGTATATACGTCGCTCGAGGACACCGCGCTGTAAAGCACGCTCTCCTGACGGCGCTTATTAAATTCCGTAAGCCGCACGAGCATAGCGGAAGCCCACTCGAGATGCTTGACGTTTGATCTTTCGGCGCAGATAAGCTGTGAGAACGCGTCTGAAACGTTCGTGAGCGCCTTGTCAACGTACGGCTCGAAGGGCGCTTTATTTAATATAGCCTGCGGCTCGATTATTATCGCGAGATACCGCTCGCCCCCTACCGTACCGCCCACGGCGATAACGGGCGTTTCGCGGCCGCCGAGTATGGGCTCGGCGAGCGTAGCACCGATAAGCGACGTTAGCGCCTCACGCTCGGTCTGCGAGAACGTTTTCGACATATCCTTGCCGAGCGAAAGCGGACGCAGTACGCTCCTTGCGCCGTGACTTATCATACAAACGCGGAAATTTTCATCGCATACGATAACAGGAATAACGCACTCGGCAAGCGCGGTGGCGCCGACGAGTGCGTACAGCTTTTGATTGTAGCTTGATGACACGTTGTACACCCTCAATTTATATAAATATATACTCTTATAATTATATTATAGCATTTCGGGGCGTGTCTGTCAATACGCGTCAGCCGAGCAGAACGTCAGCCGCGAGCATTATTGCAAAGCCGACGAGCAGGGCGTACGTCGCGCCGCGCTCGCTTCCGTGTGCGTGAGTTTCCGGTATCATTTCGTCGCTTATTACGTAGAGCATCGTACCGCCTGCAAATGCAAGCGCGAACGGGAGCACCGCCGTGGATACGCTTACTGCGAAGTAGCCGATAAGCGTGCCGACGACCTCAACGAGTCCCGTCGCCATAGCCGCCACGAACGTTTTTTTCGGAGTAACGCCTGCGGCGAGCATCGGGCCGATGATGACCATACCCTCGGGGATATTCTGAAGCGCGATACCGCCCGCTATCATAAGCGCACCCGAAACGTCGCCCGAGCCAAAGCCAACGCCTGCCGCGATGCCCTCGGGCAGATTATGTATGGCTATAGCCGTGACGAAAAGCAGCACCTTACTTAAATTTGCGTTGTTGTGCGCCTCGACTTCAGCGCCGACGAGCTTGTGAAGATGCGGCACTAATTTGTCGATAAGGTTGAGGCAGAGCGCGCCTGCGAATATACCTGCGATTGTCACTATAATGCCGAGCTTGCCGCCGTATTCGAGAGAGGGAAGAATAAGCCCCAATACCGCCGCAGAGAGCATTACGCCTGCCGCGAACGAGAGCACGATATCCGAAAATTTGTGCGAAATATTTTTAAAGATAAAACCGATCAGCGCGCCGAAGACGGTTGCACCGCCGACGCCGAGAGCGGTCAAGAGTACCATTTCCATAATTTTCTCCTGAATACGTACGGGTATCCGCAGACGAGTCGCCCACGGATACCCTCGTTAGTTAATTATTCAGCCTCGGAGAAGCTGTCCTTGCCAACTCCGCAGAGGGGGCATTCAAAATCGTCGGGAAGATCCTCAAACTTGGTGCCGGGAGCGATACCGTTGTCGGGATCGCCCACTGCCTCGTCATATTCCCATCCGCATACGTCGCATACATACTTTTTCATAATATTTAATTCCTTTCAAAAATT
The DNA here is from genome assembly GCA_045587285.1 of Candidatus Flemingiibacterium sp. Taxonomy (GTDB): domain Bacteria; phylum Bacillota; class Clostridia; order Oscillospirales; family CAG-272; genus Flemingiibacterium. The sequence goes on from JAZNBZ010000162.1 coordinate 4,500, forward strand.
ATTTTATTTAGTAAATCCTAACTCGATAAAATATTCCCAAAGTTAGCACGGTTAGCCAAAGTGCGTATCCGAGGCTCTCCCTATGGGAGAGCTGTCAGCAAAGCTGACTGAGAGGGAAGCTTGAAATACCCTCTCCGTCACGCCTTACGGCGTGCCACCTCTCCCAAAGGGCGAGGCTTTATTGTGGGAATGGAAATGATAATCGGAAGCCTATTAAAGCACCAAAGAGGGTGCGGTATAAACTCTTGTGGCAAGCTCCTGATTTAAGAGGTAGAGGCTTCGCGGATCCGTGCCGAACAGCTCCATCTTCGAGATGAGGTCGTTCGCGTTGGTTTCCTCCTCGCCCTGTTCCTTAACGAACCAGTCGAGGAACTGCATCGTGCGGAAGTCCTTAACCTCGTAAGCCGCCGCGTATATGTCGTTAATAAGCGAGGTTACGTACTGCTCGTGCTCAAGGCCTGCTTTAAGTACGTCCATATGGCAGGTGAAAACCTTGTCGGGCTTTGCGATAGCGTCGAGCGTGACCGCCATATTTTCGTTTTGCAGATACTGATAAAAGAGCATCGCGTGATCTCTTTCCTCCTGCGCCTGAATCATATACCAGTTAGCAAAGCCGTCAAGTCCTGCCGCCTTAAAGTAGTTAGAAAAATCGAGATAGAGATAAGCCGAGTAAAATTCCTTGTTGATTTGCTGGTTTAAAAGCTCGTGTACCTTTGCGTTTACCATAGTATGTCCTCCAAGTTTAAAAATTATTTTTGATTGGTTGTCTACCGAGGGTCGGACCGTCGGGGACGCCGGTCCCTACGGGATAAAATTATACGGTTACTTAATCGGTTCAAAATCCGCCGCACCGTGCTTGCAGAGCGGACAGATGAAATCGTCGGGAAGCGTGTCGCCCTCGTATACGTAGCCGCATACCTTGCAGACAAAGCCCTTCTTGCCCTCGGTTTCGGGCTGAGGCTTGACATTGTTCTGATAATACGTGTACGTCATCGTTTCGCGCTCGGAGATAACTCTCGCCTCACTTACGCTGCATATAAACATACCGTGCGTGTCAAGGTCGATATATTCCTCAACCTTAAGCGACATAAACGAGTTGATGTATCTCGGTAAGAATACAAGACCGTTATCGCTTCGAAGCGGCTCGCAGCCCTCGAACTTGTTGACGTTTCTGCCGCTCATAAATCCGAACTTTTCAAACACCGCAAACGGAGCATCGACGCTCAGACAGTTGACGTTCATCTTGCCCGTCTGCTTTATGATGTGGTGCGAGTAGTTTTCCTTGTTTATGGTGACCGCGATGCGGTTGGGCGTGTTTGTGACCTGCGTTACGGTGTTGACGATAAGTCCGTTATCCTTTTTGCCGTCGTTTGAGGTGACGACGTAAAGACCGTAGCCGATGTTAAACAGAGCGGAAAGGTCATTTTTGTTCGCGGTTTCGTCTCGGCGTGCGAGGTATTCCATCGAAAGCTCGTTTGCGAGTGCGTCGAGTGCGGTGAGGCTTTCCTCGTTAAGTGCCGAGAGTATCTTGACCGTCGTATCGGTGAAGGTGAGGTTCTTCGATTTTTCAAGCATCTCGCGCATAACCTTTGCCGCGAGCGGTGCCCAGCTTCCGTTTTCGATAAGGGCAACGGTTCGGTTTTGGAAATTGCGCTCGGTTAAATGTTCGATGAACTCGCGCATAAACGGGAAGATATCCGCGTTGTACGTCGTCGTTGCGAGCACGATTTTGCTGTACTTGAACGCGTCTGCGACCGCCGCCGACATATCGCATCTCGCGAGGTCGTGCACGACCACTTTAGGACAACCGTTAGCGCGGAGCTTTTCCTCAAGCATTTTCACAGCCTTTTTTGTGTTGCCGTAAATAGAGGTGTATGCGATAACAATGCCGTCCTGTTCGGGCTGATAGCTTGACCAGGTGTTGTAGAGCTCAAGATAGTAGCCGAGGTTTTCGGTAAGAATAGGACCGTGGAGCGGACAGATCTTTTGAATGTCGAGCCCTGCCGCCTTTTTGAGAAGCGCCTGCACCTGCGCGCCGTACTTGCCGACGATGCCGATGAAGTAGCGTCTTGCCTCGTCTGCCCACGCTTCGTTTGTGTCGGGCGTGCCGAACTTGCCAAAGCCGTCGGCAGAGAAGAGCACCTTGTCAGCGGTGTCGTAGGTCACGATGACCTCGGGCCAATGTACCATAGGCGCGGTGACGAATGCGAGGGTATGCTTACCGAGCGAGAGAGTGTCACCCTCACCGACTACTATGCGCCTGTCCTCAAAGTCCGTGCCGAAAAAGTTTTTCATCATAGCAAACGCCTTTGCCGAGGACACTACCTTCACATCGGGGTAAGCCTTCATAAAGGTGTGGATATTAGCCGCGTGGTCGGGCTCCATATGCTGTACGATGAGGTAGTCGGGCGTACGCTCCCCGAGCGCGTTCTGGAGATTGTCGAGCCACTCGTGCGTGAAATTTACGTCCACGGTGTCCATAATGGCGATCTTCTCGTCGATTATCGCGTAGGAGTTGTAGGAGATGCCGTTTGGCACCTTGTACTGTCCCTCGAAAAGATCAATCCTTTTATCGTTGACGCCGATGTATTTAATGTCGTTTGTGATAAACATTTTTGCTCTCCTTTAAGTTTAGGTTGCTACTATTATTATAGCAACAATTCGGTAAATATTCAAGATATAAAATATGATTTTTTGCTTGCTATCTTGATTTTTTTTATATCATTATAGTATAATATGAGTAATAAGTCTGTTGAATTTTCAACAAAACGGAGAAAAATATGGAAAAATATTTAAAAGTTTTGAAAAAGTGTCCGCTTTTTGCCGACGCGACGGATGCGGAAATACTTAAAATGCTCGGCTGCCTTGGCGCGAGAGTAATGGAGTTTGACAAGAAGTATACTGTTATTGCCGAGGGCGGTGTGGCGAAATATATCGGCATAGTGCTGTCGGGCACGGTGCAGGTCGTGCGCGTGGACTACTTGGGCAATCGAAGCATACTGACCGAGCTTGGTGAGGGTGAGCTTTTTGGTGAGGCATTCGCCTGCGCCGAGGTGGAGGCGATACCGATAAGCGTTATCGCAAACGAGCCGTGTGAGGTTATGCTCATTGACTGCTCGCACATTCTCAATAACTGCAAGACTCGCTGTGTCTTTCACCAGCAGATGATATACAATCTGATGCGCGACCTTGCAGAGAAAACGATAACCTTCCACCAAAAGCTTGAGATAGTGTCACAGCGCACGACGCGCGACAAGCTGCTGACATACCTCACGATATACTCCAAAAGGGTGGGCAAAAACAGCTTTAAGATACCCTTCGACCGTCAGGAGCTTGCGGATTATTTAGAGGTTGACCGAAGCGGACTGTCGGTCGAGATAAGCAAGCTCAAAAAAGAGGGAATACTTGAGTCTGAGAAAAATTATTTTGAGCTTTTGTAAATAATCGGGTGAATTTTTTATTCACCCGACTTTTTTATTTTCCCCCTTGACAAACGGCGTGGGGTGTGGTATAATAACATACGATATATAACAAATGCTATTTAACGGAGGTGCGAAATGCCGCCAAAGGTAAAGGTCACAAGACGGGACATAATAAAAACAGCCGTCGAGCTTGTAAGAGAAAACGGAGCGGACGCGCTTAACGCGAGGGCGGTAGCCGCCGCGCTCGACTGCTCGACACAGCCGATATTCTCAAATTTCGCCACGATGGACGAGCTTCGCTTTGCCGTTATCAAGGCGGC
>JAZNBZ010000163.1:0-6211 GCA_045587285.1 Candidatus Flemingiibacterium sp.
GCGCGCTCTGCGCGCTCGGGGAGACGAAAAGGGGGAGGGAGGGCGCTCAGGCGCCACGCCCTCCCTCTCCCTTTTTAACCCTCTCCTACTTGGCTCAAATATATGTAAAAGGGAGCCTTATCACCTCGCCCCAGCTCGGAACGTCGTACTTCCGTAAGCTTCGTACCACAGAGTGTTTATTTAACGGCGCCAATTTCCTACGGAAATGGAAATTGGCGCATTTCGACGCGCATCGCTATTCCGCTGATAGCCGTGGAATCGCGCACCGTCGCGCACGCAAAGCTACCCTTTTCGTCTCCCCGAGCGCGCAAAGCGCGCGAGAGCAAAACAAAAAGGCTGTCCAAACGGACAGCCCTTCGTTTTGTGTAAGACTTAAATTACTTAAGCTCAACAACTGCGCCAGCTTCAGCGAGCTTAGCCTTGATAGCTTCAGCGTCTTCCTTGGAAGCGCCTTCCTTAATGGTCTTGGGAGCGCCCTCAACCATATCCTTAGCGTCCTTAAGGCCGAGACCGGTGAGTTCGCGTACAACTTTGGTAACTGCGAGCTTGTTAGCGCCAGCATCGGTGAGTACAACGTCGAATTCGGTCTTCTCCTCAGCTGCAGCAGCAGCGGGAGCAGCAGCAGCGCCTGCAACTGCTACGGGAGCAGCGGAAACGCCAAACTCTTCCTCGAGAGCCTTAACGAGATCTGCGAGTTCGAGAATAGTAAGAGCCTTGATTTCTTCAAGAATGTTAGTAGTCTTTTCGGTAGCCATTTTAAATTACCTCCAAATTAATAATAAAATTTTTTGTTGTGGTACGTTATTGTACCGTGGCGAATTTACGCCTCTGCAGGAGCCTCTGCTCCGCCGTCCTTGTCGATCTTTGCCTGAAGTACGTAAGCAAGACCGTAAAGAGATTTCTGCATAGAACCGAGCATCTTGCCGACGAGAATGGGCTTCGGCGGAATTGCTGCGAGTTCCTCAACGCCTGCCTTGTCAAGCACCTTGCCTTCAACGAAGCCGCCTTTAAGCTCGAAAGTTGCGATCTTGTCAGCGTATTCCTTGCGAACCTTTGCGGGAGCGATCGGATCGTCGGTAGCAACTGCGATAGCGGTCATACCTTCGAGAACGCCCTTCAGGTCTGCATAGCCTGCTGCTTCACAAGCACGTCCGGTGATCGAGTTCTTGTATACGCTGTAGGATACGCCTGCCTTGCGGAGTGCCGCGCGGAGTGCAGTATCGTCTGCAACGGTGATACCGGAGTAGTTAACGATAACGCCTGCGGGAGCTGCCTGAATCTTTTCGGTCAGTTCAGCAACCATCTGCTTTTTCTGGGTTAAAATCTTCTCACTTGCCATGATTTCACCTCCCGATAAAATAAAAAAATCCATCGCAAATCCAAGATCTTGCGAAGGACACACAATTACAGAATTATTCTATATAGTGTTTCCTCGGTAGGAAGGCGAGCCTTTTACGTGAGGTGCGGTGCACCTTACAACCTACGGTCTTTGGATTCAACTCTGTAATTATATCACAGAATTTTCTCAATGTCAATAGGTTTTTGAAAAGTTTTTTAGAAAAAATGTTTTTGAGCGGTAACCGCTCATTAGCCTCGCGCGCTTTGCGCGCTCGGGGAGACGAAAAGGGGGAGGAGGAACTATCTAAGTCGCCGACAGCTCCTCCTCCCCCTTTTAATCCCCCTTCACCTCTTGGCTCAAATATATGTAAAAGGGAGCCTTATCACCTCGCCCCAGCTCGGAACGTCGTCTTGCCGTAAGCTTCGTACCACAGAGTGCTTATTTAACGGCGCCAATTTCCTACGGAAATGGAAATTGGCGCATTTCGTGGGTGGCGCGAAGCGCTATTCCGCTGATAGCCGTGGAATCGCGCACCGTCGCGCACGCAAAGTCACCCTTTTCACACGCCGCCTTCTTTTAGGCGGCGCAGCCAAGAGGTGAAGGGGGATTAAAAGGGGGAGGAGGAGCTGTCGGCGACTGAGATAGTTCCTCCTCCCCCTTTTCGTCTCCCCGAGCGCGCAAGGCGCGCGAGGTTAACGAGCGGTACGCGCTCGTAAACGGGACGTCGTGGGCGCCGTCCTCTACGGAGTGGCGGTGGCGTTCGTGCGGCGCCGTCCCCTACCGAGGTAGCGAAACCATTCGTTTCCCCGCGCGCGCAAAACGCGAAAAAATAAAATCAGCGCTCCAAACCAAGAGCGCTGATTCTATTTCACTTACTCCTCGTCGGGAATAAGCGTAACCTCTTCCATAACAACGTCGCGTATAGGCTTGTCGCGCATATCGGTGTCAACGCACGCGATGCGGTCAACCACCTCGATGCCCTCGACGACCTCGCCGAAAGCGGCGTACTGTCCGTCAAGGAAGGTCGCGTCTGCGTGGCAGATGAAGAACTGCGAGCTTGCGCTGTCCGGCACCTGCGTGCGCGCCATAGAGATAACGCCGCGCTTGTGGCTTAAATTGTTGGCAACGCCGTTTATAGCGAACTCGCCCTTTATGTTGTCTGCAGAGCCGCCCATACCCGTGCCCGTCGGATCGCCGCCCTGTACCATAAAGCCTGCGATAACGCGGTGGAAAATAAGTCCGTCGTAGAAGCCCTCGCCGACGAGCTTTTCAAAGTTTGCAACCGTGATGGGTGCAACGTCGGGGCGAAGCTTCAGCTTGATAATTCCGCCGTCTGCCATTTTGATCTGTACCATTGTTTTTCTCCTTTATATAAATAAAAATTATTACACGTGAAAGCGCTTTTCAAGCTCGCTTTTCGTCCTTTTCGAGGAAAATACGAGCGTTACCGCAAAGCATAGCGCCGCTATAAAAGCCGCGGTTTCGACGGGCCACTCAACCTCTGACCAGCCGAGTATCCATAAGAGCACCGACATAATACCGAGCACGGCTATAACGAGCTGATATATCGTGAACGCTCGGAATTTGAGCGGACGAATAAGCATCATAAGCGTCAGCGCGAGCGACGCCGCTATGATAAGAAACGGTATAACGTAATTCACCGACCAGCGGTAGTACCCCGTCAGAAAATCGATAGCAAAGGTAAGTCCGCCAACGCTTATAAGCTGACACAGTATTATCGACGCGGGATTCGGCGTGTGACGGAGCACGTTTATCGCGCTTATCCAAAGGTATACGACCGCTGCGGCGACGATAAACGCCCACGGGCTTCCCGTCGGCACGAAGTGGTCAACCATAAAGCTTACCGACAGAAACACGAGTGCCGTGAACGTTATAAGCTTCAAAAGAAGCCCGCGTGAGAAGCGGCTTTTTACGTAGGGGTAGTCGAGTGCGAAATTCTCGTCAGTGCGCTCGGTCTGCATATCGCAGAGCGGACACGCCTCGACGTCGTTTGCAAGCTTTACGCCGCAATGTGAGCAGTATCTCATCGCGCCTCACCCCTCTCGCGCCTTTTGTCAGCCTTTTTTGCCGCCCTTGCCTCTTTTTTCTTGGACTTTGCGGCGGCTCTTTTTGCCTTTTTATTAGACTTAGCGGCAGCCTTGTCTGCCTTGCGCACCGCCTTTTGCGCCTTCTTTTCAGACTTTCTTAAAAGCCTCGCTTCTTTTTTCGCCGCCCCGTCGCGCACCGGTGCAGACGTTTCGTTCGAGGAGATCACGACCTCGACACCCTCTCTCGCGAGATGCGAGAGCATAAACTGCTCGAGCGAATTGCTGTCAACAGTCGAGGAAAACGTCAGCGCAAGGCTATTCTCATACGAGCAAAGCGACACCTTTTTGACGTGCGTATCCGACGCGCCGATTATTACCTCAAAGCGCTCCACCATACCCGAAAGCATCGGCGGAAGCGTAATTTTGCCGAGGTTTGAAAGCGTTATCGTGTGAAGCCTTGCGTTCTTTTTAAAGTAGTAGCGCATAACCGCGTTTTTTATCGCGAGCGGAACGAGCTTTATGCCGGGTATGCGCTCGATATTTACGTGAGCGGTTATCTGACGCTCGAAATATTCTCGCGTCATACAGCGCTTGAAACGCGCCTTCACCGCGGCGAGAATATCCTCAAAGCTCGCACCTCGCTTGGGTGTGACGCTTACGTTCACGTGACCGAAAAAGTTGCGCAGGGTGCTTGAGTCGAACATACCGCGAAGGTTTACGGGTATGCTCACGCTTATCGGGCGTTTCATTGAGCTGCGTCTGTAGGTAGTGTTGTATATCGACCAGATAAGCAGCGCCGAGAGATACTCGCTGAGCGTCGCGCCGTGCTTTTTCGAAAGCTCGAGCATAGCGTCAACGGGCAAAATCGCGGTGAGTACGCCAAGGCGCGAGCCGTCGTAGCGGTAGCCGCCGATGCGGTAGGCGTCAACCTCGCGCTCCCCCTCGGCACCGTCCGCCGCGGAATCAGATGCACTGCGAGCAAAGCTGTCCTCGCCGAAATCGCGCGCGACCGTATCAGCTTCGCGTCTTATAAAGTCCTCGGGCACCTGTTCGGGATTTTTTAAATTAAAGTAGCAGTAAACGAGAAGGCGCAGGAAGCTGAGTGCACCAAGTCCGTCCGTCAGCGCGTGGTACATTTCAAGATTGATGCGCCGCTCGTAGTAGGTCACGCGAAAGAGAAAGCCGCGCTCGCCTGCGCGGTATATCGGACGGCAGGGATAGGCGCGCTCCTTCTTCACGCGCGAGCGCTCGGTGTTGGTATCGAAATAGTACCAAAAGAGTCCGCGATGAAGCTTCACGGAAAAGGACGGCATTATCGAGAGCGCCTTTTCAAGCGCCGTCTGAAGCACGTCCTCATCGACCGTCTCGAAAAGCACCGCCGTGAGTCTATATACGTTCGGAGAGCGCGACGTGGTTATGGCGGGGATCATTTTCGCCGTATTGTCAAGGCTGTCCCAATACGCCTCGTCGATAGCACCGTGCGGTGCACGTCTTTTTTTCGCCATATCACGCCCTTCTCTCGTAGCACGAATTTTCACGAATACATTATACACAAAAACGCACAAAAAAAGATAGCGCGATTTTGTTAACTTTAATCGTGCCTACATCTTTTTTATTTTGGTTTTCAAATTATCTTTTTGTCCGCGCTAAAGCACTCGCCTTGCCACGGCCTCCCTCCGGGAGGGAGGGGGACCACGTAGTGGTGGAAGGAGCCTGCGCAAACATCCAAATCAACATAATCTACCGCTCACGCGCTCTCCCTCAGTCACCTTCGGTGACAGCTCCCTCCCGGAGGGAGCCTTGTGGCGTTGCGTCTGCACGTGGACGTAATATCAAATTATGTGTTTTACTTTTCCCCGTCGCCTACGGCGTGGTTATGGAAGCCCTCGCCCGTAACCTCCGAAACGTCGGAAATAACGACGAACGCTCGCTCGTCACACTCGGCGACAAGCTTCTTTAGCATAAACACCTGTCCGCGTCCGAGCACGCACATAATAACCTTCTTCGCATCACCCGTGTAAGCGCCGACACCTTCGAGCACGGTTACGCCGCGGTCGAGCCGCTCGAAAATAAGCTTCACTATCTCGTCGGGCTTATCCGTAACGATAAACGCCTGACCTGCGCGGCGCGAGCCGGAGATCATCATATCAAGCACGCGTCCTGCCGCCCACGCGCAGATGACCGAGTAAAAAATGCTCGTGAAATCGCGCGTTATGAACGCCGCACCGACGATTATCATAACGTCCGTCACGGTGATTATCGTACCCATAGAAATATTTTTAAATTTGACGCGTATTAGGCACGCGATAAGGTCCGTACCGCCCGTCGTATATCCGCGCGTCATCATAACGCCGACACCCGCGCCCATCGCGATACCGCCAAGTATCGCACAAAGAAGCGGATCTTCAGTGGTTTTTGGGAAGAACGTCAGCACGTCTGTCGCCACCGAGGTCGCCACAACGCCAATAAGCGTGCGGCGAAGGAAGCCCGTGCCAAAAAAGTACGTGTTTGCTATAAAAAGCGGAATATTGAGAATTATTATCATTACACCGACGGGCGTGTTAAAGAACATATTAAGCACCGTCGCGATACCCGTCATACCGCCAAGAACGATATTCGCGGGCAGCAAGAACATATTCATTGCGATTGAGAACATAACCGAGCCGAATATGACAAGTCCGCTCTCGTAAAGGATATTTTTAACGTTTTCGCGGTTTATTTTCATACTGATATTCTCCCTAACGTCAATTATGTATACCGTAATTATTATAACCCAAAATTATGATGTATGTATGAACACGAGAGAATTTTGTTTATGTAAAAG
>JAZNBZ010000164.1:0-12432 GCA_045587285.1 Candidatus Flemingiibacterium sp.
GAAGCGCGTGCGCGACATCAAGCTGCACGAGGAAAAGTTTCGAAAGGTGAGGATGGAGGATGAATTCCGAATCCGGTGAGGCTTGTTTGGAGCGGCTCAAGGAGAAGAACACACCGCCGATGCCGCCCGAAGTACCGCCGCCAATGAAAATGGTACAGATTTCCGAAGCAGATTGGGAACGGCTGATGATTCTACTCGAGAATCTGGAACGGCTGGAGGACAGCGAGTGGAAGGCGGAGCAGTCGATTCAGGCTCTGCAGAAGTCGATGGACGAATCCGCGAAGGAGCTAACGCGGACGATTCACGAGCTTTCGCAGGAGGCAAAGAAGGAGATCAGCCGCGTGATTGCACGGAGCGAGGAACAGGTTGGGAGAGCGAGCGAGAGAGTCTCCGACTTTATCTGGCGTCGGGCACAGCGGGAGGACGCGCTGTGGTGGCTGAAGCTTCTGTTGATCGCGCTTGCTGTGATTTTCGTGCTCCTATCACGGCTGCATTGGGGATTCTTGAATCTGGGAGCGTAGATGCGGACGAATCTGAGGAAGAACGCCGTGAGCGCGAGGCACGCAACGCCGGTTCGCTGATCGGACTTACCGCAGGACTTGTCATCGGTGCGGTACTGCCACAGGAAGAAGATGAACCCGACGTGGAAGACGAGGACTACGATCCGTTCCCGAAGTTATCAATGTAGAAAGGAAATACATGAACAAACAGAAAAAACAAGCAAATATACGATTCAGATTACAAACTGCAGGAGGCAATATACGAATGATTACAAGAGATGCTTACGAATATTTCAAGAACGAACCCGACATTCTGCGCGTGAGTGACATCACACGCCTGCTCCATTGCAGTAAAAACACAATCTATAAGCTGATCAAGGACGGCAGACTCCCCTCCATTCGTCTCGGACGTAGCATACTGATTCCCAAAACCGCGCTGGTGGAAATGATGGTGAACGAAAAATATTATCAAATTGTTTACCCGTATCCGCCGAAAAGTCACTGGACTTCTGAAGAACGTTCGCGTATACTTGGTATGAACAAAAAGCCCGGCAAGCGCAGAGGCAAGCCGGCGTGAAGATAAAGGAGGAGTTCTATGGCAGAGGTTACGGGAAGTGTACAGCCGAAGGACGGCAGATGGCATGCAGTCATGAATGTGACAAACGAGAAGGGGCAGCGGGTTAAGAAATGGAAATCGCTTTGTCTTGATGCAAAGAAAGGCACGAAACGAGAAGCGGAGCGTAGGCTCAATGAACTGCTTGCCAAGATGAATGCGGGGGAAAGCTACCTCACCGACACGATGACCTACGCGGAACGGGAGCGGCACCGCCTTGCGCACACCCGTGTGGAGGATTACATGCAGGAGTGGCTTGAGGGGCACAAGCATAATATCAAGGAGAAGACCTACAAGGATTACAAAGCCTACATCGAAAAACGAATGGCGCCGTTCTTCGAGAAGCTGAATATCACCGTGAAAGATCTCACCGGCGACGAGATCAACGACTTCTACACCTACCTGTATAACGAGGGCTTGTCCGGCACATCGGCACAGCGATATCACTCCGTACTGCACGTTGCATTCAAGGATGCGGTCAAGCGGCGCATCATTCCGGCGAATCCGGTCGATCAGGCGACGCGCCCGAAGCGTGAGCAGTTCATCGCGGGGTACTATAATGTGGACGAGATCAAGCAGCTATTGGAGCTGACAAAGGACGACGAAATCTATCTCATCATCCTCATCACGGCGTACTACGGTCTGCGGCGAAGCGAGGTGGTCGGACTCCGCTGGTCAGCGATCGACTTCACCTCGGGTACGATCACGATCAATCACACCGTCCATCCCGGCGAGGACGGTCCCGTGGGCGAGGACAGACTGAAAACGGAATCCTCCTACCGCACGTTGCCGCTCCTGCCGGTCATCCGCGATGCGCTGATCCGCCACAGCGAACAGCAGGAAGAGTACCGCCGCATTATGCGCTCGGCGTACAGGACAGAGCACGAAGAATACATCTGCCGCGATGCGCTCGGTCGGCTGTACGATCCGGATTTCGTGACGAATCACTTCAAGACGCTACTCAAGAAACACAAGCTGAAAAAGATCCGTTTCCACGACCTGCGGCACTCGTGCGCCTCGCTCCTCGTCGCACAAGGCGTGTCCATGAAGCTGATCCAGGAGTGGCTCGGGCACTCCGACATGGCGACTACGGCGAATATCTACAGCCATGTGGACAGCGCGAGCAAGAAGGTGACTGGCGATGTGATCGGCGGCGTGCTGGGGTGAGCCACAAATAAATCAAGACCGCTTCGAACAATCGAGGCGGTCATTTCCGTTATAATATTACATCAATCCCATACACCAAATGACGACAAGGGCAGTCAAGGTTACTAAGGTATCAATTGTGATTCCATAAAACATAGGTTTAAGACCAGCTTTTTTAAAATCGCCTATACTCGTCCCCAATCCGATTGCCGCCAAGGCAGTAACCATCAAAAATTTACTGGTGTTCTTAATAATTCCCGATGCTGCCGCAGGAATGCAACCCACACTGTTTGATACAGCCAATAACAAAAAACCGCCGATAAACCAAGGGATGATCTTTACCAAGTTAACCTTCTGACCATTGTTGATAGCTTTCAACTCCTTCTGCTTCATTCGGGTACCAATATATGCAAATACCAACACCGTAGGAATAATTGCAATCGTTCGAGTGAGTTTAACCATTGTGGCAAAGTCACCGGCAATTTCAGAAAAAGCATATCCGGAAGCAACGACGCTGGCGGTATCATTAACAGATGTTCCTGCCCAAATTCCGTAGGCAATATCGGTCATGCCCAATGCCTTTCCCATAAGCGGATACAATGCGATCATCACCATGTCAAAAAGAAAGGTGGATGACATTGCAAAAGCGATATCTTTGTCATCAGCATCAATTACAGGAGCAATTGCTGCTATTGCAGAACCGCCGCAAATACCTGTTCCTGCAGAAATCAAGTTGCTCAGTTTCCAGTTTAATCCGAAAATTTTTCGAATGAAATAGCCACCGCCAAAACACATAGCAAATGTAAATATCATCACGAAAAAGGTCATCTTACCTACTGACATGATCGTATTGATGGATAAAGATGCGCCCAACAAGACAATGGCAGCTTTCAAGATTTTTTTGGATGTGAATTTAAGCGCAGGCTTTATCCATGCAGGATGAAAAAAGCTATTGATGATTGTACCCATAAACAAGGCAACGATGGATGCTCCCAGTAATTCCCCCGGAATCAGCTTTTCTATTAAAACTGAAAGTCCGGCGACAGCAAAGCATATAACGACACCTAACAGAAACATTCCGCGTTCTTTTGCTTTTGAATTCATATTGTATCTCCTGTTTTTATATGTGTATGCGTTAAAAAGAGCCTAAAATCGGAGATTTCAGGCTCAATGTGGCGGAGAGGGAGGGATTCGAACCCTCGTGCGCTTTTGGCGCAAACTGATTTCGAGTCAGCCCCGTTATGACCACTTCGATACCTCTCCATATTAAAGTGTGCGGAATTTCGTTAGAAAATCGTTAGATGTGCGGACAAATCACTGCGAGGGAAATTCACGAAAAGCGCAGGATTTGCGAGATAATCGACGGAAATGCGAGCTTCTTACTCTCAATAGGGACGAATCCATTTTGATTTCGAGTCAGCCCCGTTATGACCACTTCGATACCTCTCCGTATTAAATTGTGTGAATATGCGCGTTTGGAAATATACCTTTGTCGGGGCGCCCCGTTATGTCCTGTTGCGGTAGCCCGAAATTTTCTGTTCGCTTACGCTCACAAAATTTCGACCGCAGCCACTCCTTATGCCTCGCTTCATCTGCCACAGGCAGCGCTCGGCAACGTCCCCACTTCGATACCTCTCCGTATTAAGTTGTATGAATAGTGAGGCACTTCGATACCTCTGTGTATTAAGTTGTGCCACGCTTACGTGACCTACATATTATATCATATCATGCCGTACTTGTCAAGATTAAAGTGAAAAAATTATCCCCAAAAAAATTTTTATAATTTTTTTAAAAAACCTATTGACAAATACGCGAGTGTCGTGTATAATTAATGTGTACCAAAAAGGTATAGATTGAGGTCGATAAATTATGAGGATAACTCAAGAGGCCGACTATGCGCTTCGCATAGCATATTTGCTCGCGAAGGACGGAGGCGTGCTTGGTGCAGCTACTCTTGCCGAAACAGCGGGAGTGAGCGACCGATTTACGCTGAAGATACTCCGAAAGCTTGCGCAGGACGGCATTGTTACATCAAAGAAGGGCGCTTTCGGCGGTTACACGCTTGCACTTGCTCCGAGTGACGTAAGTATGCGGCGCATCGTAGAGATTATCGACGGACCGCTCGAAATATCGCGGTGTCTTGACGGAAACTACGAATGTACGCGTACGGGCGACAGAAAGCACGAATGTGCATTCCATCTCATCTTTTCAAAGATAAACAAAAGTATAGCGGAGAAGATGGAAACGGTAACGCTTGACTGCCTTATCGACGACGACTTAAATATCGAAAAAATTTTATCAAAATTATAATTATTTGGAGGATTTAATTATGGCAAAGTTTGTATGTTCTGTATGCGGTTACGTTCACGAGGGCGACAGCGCTCCCGAGAGATGCCCCCAGTGCAAGGTTCCTGCCGAAAAATTCGTAAAGCAGGAAGAGGGCAAGATGGCTTGGGCCGCTGAGCACGTTGTAGGCGTTGCAAAGGGCGCTCCCGAGGAAATTCTCGAGGGTCTTCGCGCTAACTTTATGGGCGAGTGCACCGAGGTTGGTATGTATCTCGCAATGGCAAGAGTTGCACACCGCGAGGGCTATCCCGAGATCGGTCTTTACTGGGACACGGCAGCTTACGAGGAAGCAGAGCACGCTTCGAAGTTCGCAGAGCTTCTCGGTGAGGTTGTAACCGACTCCACCAAGAAGAATCTTCAGATGCGCGTTGAGGCTGAAAACGGCGCAACCGCAGGCAAGACCGAGCTTGCAAAGATGGCGAAGGAGCTTGGACTCGACGCTATCCACGACACCGTACATGAAATGGCACGTGACGAAGCTCGACACGGCAAGGCGTTTGAGGGACTTCTCGCGAGATACTTCAAGTAATCGCTTATACGGAAGGGCGAGCGAGCAATTTGCCGGTGGGTGCAATTCCCACCCCCTTCCACAAATATAAACGGCGAGAGAGGAACGGAGCGATCCGTTCCTCTCTTTTTGCGTAAGCAAAGCGGAGGTCTAAACCTCCGCTTTTACTATTCAACTGTTCGACAAGTTGGAAGAGTATCGAACTAGGGTTGCTCTTGATATTAACGGCATCAGATTTAATCAAATACCGTTTGTTATATCATTTATTTTCTGTTTTATTATCTTTATTTATATCTACTTGAGTTTCTTTTTTTGTATATGGAATTGTTTTAACTTTTCTTTTTCTGTTAGCAATTTTAATAAACCCAATTATAAGAATAGTTATACCGGCAAGAACTATAAATGTTGGTATCGATGCAACAAACCATACAACAAAATCTTGAATATTATCTGAAAAACCTTTCCAAGATTCAATAAACGCATTTCTGATACGAGCAAA
Organism: Candidatus Flemingiibacterium sp.; assembly: GCA_045587285.1. Lineage (GTDB taxonomy): Bacteria > Bacillota > Clostridia > Oscillospirales > CAG-272 > Flemingiibacterium. The sequence continues at coordinate 5,613 of JAZNBZ010000164.1, forward strand.
GAAAGTTTCTTTTTCTTGAACAGGTGTATATTCATTTACTTCCCTTAAATTTAGTGTAATCGTTGAATATGCAATTTTATTTTTTAGAACTTCAAAACTTTGTGTAATTCTCTCAATATCAGTTCGTACTTGTGTTATTTCGCTTTCTATTCTTAACATTTGGTCAAGGTTTTCCGCTTTTAAAAGCAATTCATTCAATCGTTGCTCTTGATTTTTAAGATTATTTAATCTAACCTCGTAATCAAGATATTGCATTGTAACATCTTCGCTATTCACACTCTTATTTATAATGTTTGCGATGCCCTCTGCACTTTCAATTAACTTATTGAAATTTTCGGCAGGAACTTTTATAATAAATGTTGCACGACGACTATCATAACTATCATAATCGTAGTTTGTTCCTCCACTCAACTCTGATGATGCAATGTATCCACCATTTTCTGCAATCAAATTTTTTATTTTTGTTGTTGTTTTGTCAAATGTTTTAGTTTGAGCAGTTAAATAAGCAGTGTATATAATTTTTCCAGACGCATTTTGACTGTCCTCGTTTTGCATCTTGTTGCTTTCTTCAGTATACTCATAATCACCATCATAATAGATATCTCCTAAATTGGAATCGGAAGCAAAATTTTTATCTGCATAGTTGCCATCTATACTTCCCATAGCAGAATCAGAAGAGCAAGAAACAAAAGAAAGTAAAATGAACACAAGAGCAAGAATGATTGATAATAATTTTATATGTTTCATAAAGATTCCCCCCTTATTTTTTATTTTATATTAAGTTATGATGAAAAACAAAAAAATGTATTGCTATAAATTCTTATTTTCTCGAACTGTTTTACATATTCAGTATACCATAAGTATACCGATTTCGTGTTATTCCTCATACCGATACTTACAGAACGGACATTTTGGATAATCGAAATCGTGCAGCTTGCCGCACTTGGGACACTGCTTCTGCGGTAAGCCTTCTTGTCTGGCATCGGCTACAAAGAATTCGATTTTTCCGCAGTTTGTACAGCTGTAAATATCAACTTCCATAGCTCCGGCGAGTAAGTTTGGAAGGTCGCCAAGGAACCAACTGGTCTGTCCAAGCTGTAATTTTTTGTTTTTTTATGTGATTCATTTCCCGACCACAACGCAAGCAAAGTAAGTCTTTAGCCATTTTATAGCATCTCCTTTTATCATTCACTATCCCATTATACCGTAAGTAGGCTGTTTTTAGCAAAGCGGAGGATAAATCCTCCGCTTTTTGGTTTTTGAATTTACTTCTGTACAAATTTTACAGCAGTACCGTAAACGATTACTTCAGCTGCGCCCTGCATAACGGCGGAGGAAGCGTAACGAACATTTACGATAGCATCGGCTCCGAGAGCCTCTGCCTCTTCGACCATTCTTTTTGTTGCGATTGCTCTCGCCTCGTTCATCATATCGTTGTACGCCTTAAGCTCGCCACCGACGAGGGTTTTGAAGCTTTGCGCGATGTCTTTTCCGAGGTGCTTTGACTGAATTGTGCTTCCTTTTACAAGGCTCAGGGTTTCAAGCTCTTTTCCACTGATATAATCAGTATTTACTAATATCATCTTCTTCACCTTTCTTTATTTCATTTATTCTCTCGATGCAGATAGCGATCATTACCACCGAAAGGATGAGAGGGATAATGCCAAGAAGCAACCTGAAAATACCCGTAAGGAGTGTTATCAAAAAGCCGAAGTATAAAATGAAATACAGTATCATTAAAACAGTAACCACTATCGGTGCTATCATTTTTCGCCCACGCGATTTCAATTTTATCACCCCGTCTAAACTGATATTCAAAATTGCTTTTGCATATTCATTATATCATAAATTCACGTGTTTTTCAAGTACTTTCTTTAATCTATCATTTCGTCAATAAAATACGCGCAGGATTCCGCAATATGTCCTTCGTGGTCGGTGACGGTTACACGGTAATATTTGTCCTTCTCACGTATCTCAAACGAGGTTTCAGTGAACGGCTCGCCCGCCTTCTCGCAGTGAAGCTCACCGCGCCTGAAGCCGCACATTATCGAGATCGTGCTCGCCGAGCGGAGTTTCGTATTCATCCTCGTTGTGGTAGTCATCTCCGGCAGTGATGAAAAGGCGCTGTCCCGAACGGAGAATATCGTCGTAAACGACGTTCGCGTGGTCGTCAAAGCCGCGTGAAAGACCGCCGAAGTTGAACATTTCTACTGCGGAAAGTCCCTTGTAATTCATATAGTCGCTGTAATTCTGGCGTGACCACGTCGGGTGATTAAGAGTTACCAAAAATCCGTGCTCGTTCGCCGCGGCAATCATCTCGTTGATGCACTCGAAGGTGTATTCGCGAGTGTGTCCGGGAGCGCTTGGATTGAAACGAATATGCTCCTTATATTTTTCGAGAAGCTCACCTGTGTACTGATCGGAGAACTGCGTATGGTAAAAATACGGCATTACGTTATCGGGTGTTTTGGAAAAACAGTTCATATGTAGATTTTTACGGTTTCCGAGGTTGCTGTTATCCGGAGCCAGCGCCTCGGTGTTGTCCATTTCAAAGCCGAGGATTGTGAGAAAATTATCGTCATTGAGATAGGAGTGGTTAACCAGCACGTCGTGATCTGTGAAGGCGACGATGCTGTAGCCGCGCTCAACGTAGTTTTTCTTCATCTCTGCGGCAGAGATGTTGCCGTCAGAGCATTCAGTGTGGCAGTGGAGATTTGCTTTATAGAATTTGCCACCTTCGGGAAGAAGATATTTTTTCATATGCTTTCTCCTTTTATGTAACTCTAAAAACATTGTAACATCTATGAAGCTGTGTGTCAATGCCAATAGTGCAAAGGTGAATATTTTTGTAAATACGGTGTCCCAAATCGCTGACAAAACAGCGGGGCTTAAGCGTAATTAGCGCAGCAAACGCAGTATGCATTTGTATTTTACTTGACAAGGGGAGAATTATATGCTAAAATTAAATCAGCCGATGCGACACTTTGCGCGGCTGCTACATTACGTTTTTTGGAGGATCTAACAATGGATAACGTTCAGACGACAACTGCTCCCGCATTTAAGCTTAAAACAAATCGCGGCCTTCTCAAGTACATACTTCTTTCCGCTATTACCTTCGGTATTTACGGAATCGTTGTAATGTCCGAGATAAGCTCGAGCATCAACACTATCGCATCGAAGTACGACGGCAAAAAGACTATGCACTATTGTCTGCTTATGTTTATCTTCTCTTGGCTTACCCTCGGTATTGCACCCCTTGTTTGGTTCCACAGAATTTCCGCGCGAATCGGTGACGAGCTCGCTCGCCGCGGTATCGCGTACGGCTTTGGCGCAGGCTCCTTCTGGGGTTGGAGCATTGTCGGCGCACTCATCGGTGTCGGCCCGTTCATTTACTACTACAAGCTCTTCAAGTCTATGAACTTACTCTGTATGAACTATAACATAAACGGCTGATTTTAGCCTGAAAGGACGCCGTAAGGCGTCCCTGATTTTTTCTGTGGGTGGTGTGAGCGTGAGAAGGAAGGCTCTGACGGTCTATTTTTGGATCATCGTAATAGGCGCCGCATACGCCGCGCTGATATTTTTTACCGATCTCGAGCCTAAATGCGTCAGTCTTGAGCTTTTAGGACTCGAATGCGGTGCGTGCGGCGTGACGCGTATGCTTATCAGTATGGCGCACCTCGATTTTGTCGCGGCGTTTTCGTACAATCCCGTTTTGTTCGTGCTGTTTTGGGCGTGGAATATTATTGGCGCGCTGTGCATAATTGATAAAACGAGGCTCGTGAGGGACAGACGCTTTATTTACACGCTGATGTGGATAAGCGTGGCGGCTATCCTCATTTTTGGCGTGGTTCGTAATTTTTCGTGACGCCGCCGCAAACGTCGTTTTTTTCAAAATATATTGACAAATTACCACGCTTTATGTATAATTATATTGTAAGAATACATTTTGAGAAAGGAAAACTACTATGGCTTTTTGTACTAACTGCGGCTCTCAGCTTCCCGAGGGCGCTAACAACTGCACCAACTGCGGCACTGCCGTTGCACAGGCAACTCCTGCCGTTGAGGTTGTAACCGAAACCGTTCCGGTCGTTGAACCTGCTCCCGTAGCAGCTCCTGCACCTGCAGCTCCCGCTGCCGCTCCGGGCAAGGGTATGGCTATTGCATCGCTCGTTTGCGGTCTCGTAGCTCTTTTCTGCTCCGGCGGTACTCTCAGCATTCTTGCGCTTATATTCGGTATTATCGCAAAGAAGCAGGGAAGTAAATCCGGTATGGCTACCGCAGGTATCGTTCTCGGTGCCGTCGGTATTGCTCTTATGATAATTGCGGTCGTATTTTGCGTCGTAGTTTACGGCATAGGTATTGCCGCTGCTATCTCCGAGGGCGCTTACTACTACTATTAAGCCTCTCGTGATTCCAACACGCTTTGACGTACCCGAAAGGAGGTCATTATGAAGTTTTGTACCGTTTGCGGCGCCGAGCTCACAGAGGGCAAGGAATGCACTAATTGCGGCACGCTTGCCAATACTCCCAAGGCTGTCGCCGTGCAAGCGCCCGTTTGCGTCGGCACACCTGCCGCAAAGGATAATTCCGTCGGCAGAGCTATGTCAATCGTATCGCTTGTGTGTGGTATCGTAAGCGTTATTTCGCTGTCGGGAATCTCGCTTGGCGTGATCGCTATGGTTTTCGGCATCGTGGCAAAAAAAGAAGGCAATCAGGGCGGTATGGCTACGGCGGGTACTGTTCTCGGCATAGTCAGCCTCGTGATGTACGTTCTTTTTATCGTGGCGTACGTACTTTTCTTCGTAGCGTACATTTTCCTGATAATTTTGGGATTAGGTCTTACGGGTATGGAAAGTATGGCGTATTACATCTGATACCATTTTACGAAATAACGGCTGTCTGTAAAACAGACAGCCGTTTTCTTATAATTCTATTTTGACCGTATCTCCGTCGTAGACGATGCGCTCGCCGCTTCTGTTTAAGCTGTCGATGTACGCGATGAACTCCGCCTTCGATGCAAACGTCGGCTTGAAGCGCGCGAGAATATCCTTCGCGCGTGCCGCACCGTTTTCAAGTAAAAGCGTCAGCATCGCAAGCTGCCACTTTGCCGAGCCGAGGCACGCCGCATCGGGATCGGCTATCTGATAGTTCGCGCCGTGACCTTTTCCCACTACTCCGTCACAGTACGGGTGCACGACGGGCATTATCATAGAAAGGTCGCCCATATCGGTGCTGCCCGACTCAAAGCCGTGGTATCGGGTGAACTCCTTTTCGGGGAATATTGCGAGGAAAGCGTCCTCGCAGAGGTCGATCATACCCTGTGCGTTGTTGAGCGGTGCGTAGCCGGGAATGTCGGTAATGTCGATGTTGGTGCCGAGCGAGAGCGCCGCGCCGACGAGCGCACGGTTGACGGACTTGTTCGCGGTTTCTATGCCTTTGAAGTTACTGCCGCGCACGTAGCTTTCGAGCGTTACACACTCGGGAATAGCATTCACGATATCGCCGCCGCGAGTGATTATCGGGTGCACGCGTATCATATCGGGCTCCTTGAAGGTTTCGCGTATAGCGTTCACTGCGTTAAGACCGCAGTTTGCCGCATAGAGCGCGTTTCTGCCGTTCCACGGTGCGCCGCCGGCGTGTGCAGACACGCCGTTGTAGGCGATGTTTTTCGCGATGCATCCGACTGCGCCGTCAAATACACAGCTTGCATTACCGGTATGTACCATAAGTGCGACGTCTACGCCGTCGAAGTAGCCGCGCGAGAGGTACTCGGTCTTTCCACCCATATACTTTATTTTGCCCTCGGCGACGAGTCCGCGTCGGTATTCGATCTCAAGACGCTCCACGGCAGGTACTGCACAGAGGCGTATGCGGCCGCAGAGACGTGCGAGCACGTCGGGCTCACGGAGTGCCGCCGCGATGCCGACGAGTGCCGCGCACTGTGCGTTGTGACCGCACGCGTGTACCGCGCCCGTAGATTTGTCAGAGTCGGGGTGGGAAGGGCAGATCACCGAGTCAAGCTCGCCAAGCACGAGCACCTCGGGACCCTCGCGTCCCGTGTCGATAACGGTGTAGAAGCCCGTGATGCCGTCGGCGTGAGTTGTGTCGTAGCCGAGAGATGCGAACGTGTCCGCCATATATTTATCGGCTTTGTGCTCCTTGTAGCCCGTTTCGGGATTTGCCCAGAGATATCGCTCGGTGTCGAGAATAAGCTTGCGGTACTTTTCGACCGCGTTGATTATCGCGTTCATAGAAGTAACTCCTTGGTTATTTTTTGCTTTCGCTATAATTATAGCATCACAGCGTGCGGATGTCAAGAGAAAATATCCTCGACGTCCCGCCTACGAACGCGTACCGCTCGCGTTGTCCTCGCGCGCTCTGCGCGCTCGGGGAGACGAAAAGGGGGAGGGAGGGCGCTCAGGCGCCACGCCCTCCCTCACCCTTTTTAACTCTCTCCTACTTGGCTCAAATATATGTAAAAGGGAGCCTTATCACCTCGCCCCAGCTCGGAACGTCGTACTTCCGTAAGGTTCGTACCACAGAGTGTTTATTTTACGGGGCCAATTTCCTACGGAAATGGAAATTGGCGCATTTCGACGCGCATCGCTATTCCGCTGATAGCCGTGGAATCGCGCACCGTCGCGCACGCAAACCTACCCTTTTATGGCGCCGCCTTCTTTTAGGCGGCGTAAGCCAGGAGGTAGAGAGGGTTCAAAAGGGGGAGGAGGAACTGTTGGCGCTTGAATAAGTTCCTCCTCCCCCTTTTCGTTCTCCCCGAGCGCGCAATGCGCGCGAGGATAAAGCGAACGGTACGCGT
>JAZNBZ010000165.1:0-6127 GCA_045587285.1 Candidatus Flemingiibacterium sp.
CGGCGTACACCGTATCAAAGGACGGCGGCAAGACGTGGAACACCAAGATCTTCGAGGACGGCATTCAGTCGCGTCCCGACATTACGGAATATTACGGCAAGCCGCTCATCGTATACAACTACAAGAGCGACAAGTCGCGCGAAAACTTCCCGAAGATGCACAACTTCCGCAACTCGATCAAGATGGTATACGACGGAAAGGTGATCTTCGACTTTTTCTCAAAGTACGGCATCGTAGAGCACGAGCTTGTTAACATCTATGGCGATCTTTATATGGTATTCTCCAACTGTCCGCAGGCGCTCTCCACCGCAAACGGCGGCGCGTGGATTGAAAACGGTCACCCCGTTGAACAGGGCAAGGAAGCTATACAATGGGCAAAACTCGGCTACCTGCTCGGCGAAAATTAAATCCAAAAAACAGCAAAACGCTCATCTGTATTTCTACAGATGAGCGTTTCATTATTCCTTTATTTTCTTGCAACGCCCGTCTTGCGTGCCGCCTCGGCAACCGCCTCGGCGACCGCCTTGCCTACACGCAGGTCAAACGCGCGAGGGATTATGTAGTCGGGAGAGAGCTCCTCGTCAGACACGAGCGAGGCTATCGCGAGCGACGCAGCGAGCTGCATCTCGTCGTTGATCTGACTTGCACAAACGTCAAGCGCACCGCGGAAGATGCCCGGGAACGCGAGCACGTTGTTGATCTGATTTTTGAAGTCCGAGCGTCCCGTTCCGACGATGTACGCGCCTGCCTCAAGCGCCTCGTTGGGGAATATCTCGGGCGTGGGATTTGCCATCGGAAAAACTATCGACTTATCCGCCATAGACGCTATCATTTCTTTTGTCACAACGCCGGGAACGGACACGCCAACGAATACGTCCGCGCCGCGCATAGCGTCTGCGAGCGTACCCGTGATCTTGTTTTTATTCGTGATGCGGCTCATCTTTTCGTGAGCGGGCGAAAGACCTTCCATACCCTCCGCGATAATACCGAAGCGGTCGCAAAGAATAACGTCACCGACGCCGAGGCGCAAAAGGTGATTTGCGATAGCCGTGCCCGCGCTTCCCGCGCCGTTGATAACGCAGCGCATATCGCCGAGCGCCTTACCTGCACATTTTGCGGCGTTGATAAGCGCCGAGCCGACTACGATAGCCGTACCGTGCTGGTCATCGTGGAAAACGGGAACGTCGCATATCGCCTTGAGCTTTTCCTCTATTTCAAAGCAACGAGGAGCGGAAATGTCCTCGAGGTTTATACCGCCGAAGCTGCCCGAAATGAGGTACACCGTGCGAACGATCTCGTCAACGTCCTTGGAGCGAACGCAAATCGGGAACGCGTCAACGTCGGCAAAGGTCTTAAAGAGCGCACATTTGCCCTCCATAACGGGCATTCCTGCCTCGGGGCCAATATCGCCGAGTCCGAGCACTGCCGTACCGTCGGTTATAACCGCCACGATATTATGACGGCGCGTAAGCTCGTACGACTTGCTTACGTCCTTCTGTATCTCAAGGCACGGCTCTGCAACTCCCGGAGTGTACGCCACCGACAGCTCCTCGGCGTTTGTGATCGGCACTCTCGACACAACCTCAATTTTTCCCTTCCACTCGCGGTGAGCGGCAACTGCTAACGCTTTCTTATCCATATGTTTTCCCTCCAAGCGTATTTTTTCAACATTAAGTATAGCACAAACGATAGGAAAAGTAAATAGATATATAAAAAATCCTACCCCTCGGGGTAGGATTTTAATTACGTCTTTACTCAAATTTCCTTTATAAGCGCACATGCGTGTACGGGCAAATTTAATACCGGCTTGTCGGTAACGCATAACAGCTCGCCGTCACGCTCATTATCAAGAATATACACCTCATACCTGGCATCCTTGCCGAAATCAAGCGTGATCTCTTTATCCTCTGAATCATCGTTTTCCGTAAAATACGTCAGCATACAGAGCACCTTGCCGTCCTTGTCAACACCGCAAAGCGAGTAAATACCGTCAACTTCATTTTTGCTTCTTACCTCTGCCTCGAGATCGTAGAAGCTTCCGTACCACGCCAGCGGATAATACGGCTTGCGCTTATCGCAGGTGTAGAAGTCGAACGGTCCGCACCATATAGACGGGCGCGTGTCGTAGTACATCATCATATCGATAAACGGCGCACGCTGACCGACAGCCATACACGAAAGGATAAACGACGCATTTTTAAGTCGCTGAATAGCACAAATCGAATACTTGTAGCTATCCAACCAACTTCGCATATAGTTGTACTCGGTAAGAAGACTTTCCACGTCACCGTAGCCATACTCAATTAAAAGCTTATAGAGTGCCTCACCCTTTTCGAGTATCTGCTCGGGATTTGCCGCATACTTGTGCCACGAAAAGAAGTCGATGGGCACGTCGCGACGGCGCATTTCCGAAAGAAAATCCTCTGCCCAGGCAACCTTACCCGCAAGCGACGGACCGCCTATTTTGAGATGCGGGAACTTCGATTTAAGATGCTTTGCCGCAATCTCGTAAAGATCAAAGAACTGCGCCTTTGTTCCGCCCCAATTTTTCTTGTTGGTGCTGTCGTCATCGTCAAGGTCGGCCTCGTTCCAGATCTCCCAATACTTGATACCAAGCTCAAAGCCGTCCGCCCAACCTTCGTTGTAGTGGCGAATGATATGCTCGCAGATCTCTGCCCACTTATGAAAATCCTTCGGCGGCAAAGTCGCGTGCTTTTTAACCTGATGCTCGATCGTTTCTCCAAGGCGGAAGTAAGTTTCTGTTCCCGCGTCGAGAGTAACGAGTATGGACTCATCCGTGCAAGCGAAATCGTAGGATGCGGGATCGTTAACGTCCGCATCGAAATTCGGGAAAATGCGAGTTACGTCGTGGCTGTACGGGCCGCCGTAAACGCCGACAACACCCGAATCGTGATTGCGCGCATACGGAATTCTCGCCGCCTTATAATCCTCGAAATTACTTCTTGGCTGCTCCGTGGTATGTCTTTTATGCCAAGGGCCGCCGTTTGTAGCGTTGAGATGTTTAAATTTGCCAAGGCGTTCGGTTGTATCAAATATGAGTGTATTCATAATTTTTCCTCCACGCTTTAAAAAGCGCCAATATTATTTAATCCCAAGCAGCTTCTCCGCATTCTCGCGTGCTATCTTACGGAAGGTCGTTTCGCTGATCTTGCCCTGCTCGCGCCAAGAAACAAGCAGCGGACCAAGCGGATCTTCAAATGTCGGACCGATTATATCCGTGCCGTAGTAAAGTCTGTCCTCAAACTCGGAAAGGAATTTAGGACCGTACTTGTCGTCGCGTGCGATCGCGTTGAACGCCGTCGGATCGGAAAGGTCGCCGTGGAGATTCTGATACAGTCGGAAAAGCTTCGGTACTACGCCTTCTTCCTCAATAGGACCGCTCGGCATAGTGCATACCTGCTTGTAATTTACCATATAGAACGCTCTCGAAGCCACTCTGTCAAGTCTGCCTATCTCGCTCCAGAACACGGGACCGTGTCCGAAAATTTGAAGGTTCGGGTAAGCGAGAAGCGACCACTCAAGGAACGGCAGTCCCGGCTCGTCGTAAAGACCAAAGTCGCCCCCAATCTGTGCCGAGCCGTCGTAAACGAGCGGCAAGCCGACCTTCTCGGTGCACTTAAAAAGATTCTGCACGAGCGGATCCATAATGGACATATTCGGCATTACCTCACCGACACCCTTACAGCCTGCGTCCTTGTACGCCTGAAGCACGGTGTCAAGCTTCGCCTCGGGCGAATTGGACAGACAGCGAGGGTCCACGTTACAGTAAGGAATGAAACGGTCGGGATGATTTTGGGCAATTTCGATAATATCGTCAACCGACTGCGGCAGATAGATCTCCGCGTTTACCATCGGCAAAAGAACGCCCATATCAATTTTGCATCTGTCGTAAACCTCGATAAGCTCGTCGGGCGTGCAAAGCTTAATAAACGCTCTGGGCTTTATGCGTGCAACGTGTGCGTGAATATCTATAAACATAATTTTCTCCTAAGTAAACAAAACGCACCGCCGCTCAGGCGGTGTTACCCGTCCGAGTGGCAGGTGCGTACGTTAATTATTCGGCGTAGCCGAGGGTGGTGTAGTAAGCGAGGTTAGTCTGACGGTTGTCAAGTCTGCCGTACTGTACTACGATGTTGCCCGTGGAAGCAAGCTTCATTGCATACTGCTCCTCGAGCGGAATGTCAACGCCGCACATATCGCTTAAGTTGTTCATTCTGAAGCAGCGTACACGCTTTGCACCGACAGTCCACTTGATAGTGTCGCATACGTCCTTATCGGGGAAGTAAAGCGTTACGTCGATGGTTACGTCGAAATCGTTGTCGTTTACAACGATAACCGACTCGTGACCCTTAAGCTCGCCCTCGCCGGGAGGCGGAAGCTCACAGTCGGGGATGAGCCAATTCATCTTTCCGATTCCATTAGAAGTCAAGTTCGATCAGTCCCTTCTCGAGAATGTTAGTCATGGACTTGCAGCCGTCCTTGGTGATAACGATACCCTTCTCCCATCTGGTACCGAAGGTAGGAGCGGAGATAAAGGTGTCAACCTGGAAGGTCATGTTTTCTTCGAGCAGACCCTCAGAGGTGGTCTCCATCCAAGGAGCCTCAACCTCGATCATACCGGTACCGTGGCAAGGACCGTATACGTAGTTGTCCTTGAAGCCGCGCTCAATGAACATCTTGTAGAATTCCTGAGGAACCTTGCAAGCAGGGATGCCTGCCTTGAGGTTCTCAACAGTCCAGTTGTGCATCTCGTAGCAGAAATCTATGTACTTTCTTCTCTCTGCATCGAGCTTGCCCATAATTACGGGAAGACCGGTTGCAGGGGAGTAACCGTCGATCTTTGCGGAGAGGTTAAGCTGAACAACGTCGCCCTTCTCGATAGTTCTGTAGCTCGGGCGGCTGATTGCGTGACGGGTGGACTTTTCGGAGAATACGTACATAGGAAGACCCTCGTACTCTGCACCGTTCTCGTAAATAACTCTCTGTGCCACGCCGACCATAGCAAGCTCGGTCACGCCGGGACGGAGATTCTTGATAACCTCTTCGGTAGCGAGGTCAACGATGCGGAAGCCCTCCTGGATACAAGCGAGCTCGTTTACGCTCTTGATCTTGCGAAGCGTAACCATAATGTCGTTGCAGTAGGAGATCTCAGCCTTCGGGAAGTTGTCCTTAAGGCTGTCAATAATCGGAAGGGTGCACTCAACGTAGCTGCCGAGACCGAGCTTAAAGCTGTCGCCGGTAACGCCGATAGCGTTGAAAGCATCGCGGAAGGTGTCCGGAACGAGCTCGGGGTAAGAGGGGTCAGCAGACTCTCTGAACTCCTTGAGAACGAAGATCTTGTCGATCTTTGCTACGTCCTTTGCGAAGATGGGGGACTCGGGACCAACGAGGAGCGCTGCCTCGCCGGTAGCGGAAATGAGCACGCCTGCGCGCTCGAAAAGCGGCCAGAAGCCACTGAAGTAACGAGCGTTAGCATAGTCGGACTCGGTGCTCACTACGAGCATTGCGTCAAGACCGCGCTCACGAATGAGCTTCGCAGCCTTCTGAATACGCTCGCCGTATTCATAATCCGGGATACAAATTCTGTTTGCCATAACAAAACCTCCATAAATTTTATTTTTCGTACATATTGTACCATAAAACATAGTTTTTGTCTTTGCACTATCGTCAATTGTTTTTGCACAATCGTAAATAATTTTGCTAATGTGGACGAAATCGGTGCAAAATCAGTTAGCGCCTGACATTTTAAGCTTGGCAAGACCGCCCTCCGCGGTTTCCTTGTACTGGTGTGAAATATCAAGTCCCGTCTGCTTCATAACGGCGATGACCTTATCGAGCGATATTTTTCTCGAATCCGACAAGAAGCTTGCAAGGCTTACTGCGTTGATGGCTCTCATCGCCGCGACCGCGTTGCGCTCGATGCAGGGTATCTGTACGAGTCCGCAAATCGGGTCACACGTAAGTCCGAGGTGGTGTTCGATTGCAATTTCTGCGGCGTACTCGATCTTGTCAAAAGAAAGCCCGAAAAGCTCGGCAAGCGCCGCCGCCGCCATAGCGCACGCGCTTCCAATCTCCGCCTGACAGCCACATTCGCTGCCCGATATTG
>JAZNBZ010000166.1:0-4452 GCA_045587285.1 Candidatus Flemingiibacterium sp.
TACTCGGCTGGCTTGAGGATAAGACGATACGCGAAATATGCCACCTCGACGGCGCGGTACGCCTCGTTATCACGCTCGGCTACGCGTCGGACGACGATAAGCTTCGTCAAAAGAAGCGCAAGGATATATCCGAGCTTGTAAGCGTCGTGGAATAAGTTTCGGAGAAATTATTATGAAATACGATTTTACGTCAATAATGGACCGCCGTGGTAAGGATGCTATCGCTATAGACGAGCTCGGACACGGCTGGGCTCCCGACGCACCAAAGGACGGCTTCGACGCTATCCCGATGTGGGTTGCGGATATGAACTTCCCTACCGTGCCCTCCATATGCGAGGCTATCCGCGAGCGCATAGAGCACCCCGCGTTCGGCTATTTTGAGCCGAGGAGCAAGTATTACGCTTCTATCATTCGCTGGCAGGAATTACGCAACGGCGTCACGGGACTATCACACGAGCACATCGGTTACGAAAACGGCGTGCTCGGCGGTATGCTCTCGGCTATCGGCACCTTTACCTCGCGTGGTGGCAGCGTGCTTGTACACTCACCCACATATCTTGGCTTTACGATGAGCCTTACAAATGCAGGCTACAATATTGTTCACAGCCCGCTCGTCCTCGACAATGAAGGCATTTGGCGTATGGACTTCGAGGATATGGAACGAAAAATAGTCGGAAACGCTATCCACGCGGCAATCTTTTGCTCACCCCACAACCCGACGGGACGCGTCTGGGAAAGATGGGAGATCGAGCGTGCGATGGAGATATACCAAAAGCACGACGTGTACGTGGTTTCAGATGAGATATGGTCGGATATCATTTTAAGCGGTCACAAGCATATCCCAACGCAGTCAGTGAGCGATGACGCAAAAAACAGAACGGTCGCGCTTTACGCGCCCTCAAAGACGTTTAATCTCGCGGGACTTATCGGCGCGTATCACGTCATTTACAACAAATCGCTTCGAGAGCGAGTTGCAAAAGAATCCTCACTCTCGCACTACAACTCGATGAATATGCTCTCGATGTACGCGCTTATCGGCGCGTACGGCGACGAAGGACGCGAGTGGGTGGATGAGCTTTGCGAGGTGCTTGGTGGCAATATAAGCTATGCGTGCGACTACATAAGCAAACACTTTAGCGGTGTTCACGCCGCGATGCCGCAGGGCACGTATATGGTATTTATGGACTGCGCCGAGTGGCTCAGAGCAAACGGCAAAACGCTCGACGAGATTCTTAAAATGGGCTGGGACGTCGGCGTAGCGTGGCAGGACGGCAGACAGCACGGCGGAACTACGCACATTCGCCTCAATCTCGCCCTTCCCCTCTCACGCGTAAAGGAAGCGTTCAGCCGTATGGACGAGTACGTATTCAACGCGCGATAAAATATGTCTAAACTCGCACACCCCATTGAAAGGAGCACCGCAAATTTGACAAATAACAAAGAAATGCTCGGCAGCGCGCCGATCGGCAAGCTGCTCTTTAAGCTTGCACTGCCTACAGTGGTAGCGCAGCTTATAAATATGCTCTACAATATCGTAGACCGCATCTATATCGGCCATATGCCCGATGTCGGCGACCTCGCCCTGACAGGCGTTGGCGTTTGTATGCCGATAATTATGATAGTGTCGGCGTTTGCCGCACTCGTAAGCTCGGGTGGAGCACCGATCGCATCTATCTATATGGGCAAAAAGGACACCGAAAGCGCCGAGAAGGCGCTTGGCGGCTGTTTTACGCTCCAAATCATCGTTTCTGCTGTTCTAACCGCCGTCTTGCTTATTTGGAACCGTGAGCTTCTGCTTACGTTTGGCGCGAGCGAAAACACTATCGAATATGCCTCAAGCTATATGAACATTTACGCCATCGGCACACTGTTCGTACAGCTCACGCTCGGTATGAACGCCTTTGTCAGTGCCCAGGGCTTCACCTCGATATCTATGCTCTCGGTCATCATCGGCGCGGCGGCAAATATTATTCTCGATCCCATATTTATATACGCGCTTGGTATGGGAGTGGAAGGCGCGGCACTCGCGACCGTGATATCGCAGGCATTTTCCTGTGTATGGATAGTATCCTTCCTCTTTGGAAAAAAGACTCTCCTTCGCTTAAAGCGGGATAATATGCGAATATCCCCTAAGGTCGTGCTTCCGTGTATAGCGCTCGGCTCGGCGGCGTTCATAATGCAGTCAAGCGAGAGCGTTATATCCGTATGCTTTAACTCTTCCCTCCTAAATTACGGCGGCGACATCGCTGTGGGCGCAATGACGATACTCGCAAGCGTAATGCAGTTTGCTATGCTTCCGCTTCAGGGAATAGCGCAGGGCGCACAGCCAATACTGAGCTATAATTACGGCGCAAAGAATGCACCGCGTGTAAAAAAGACATTTAAGCTGTTGCTCGTCGTTTGTCTGATCTATTCGGTATCTCTTGGAACGTGCGTAATGCTCTTCCCGAGAGCATTCGCGGCAATGTTCAATTCCAACCCTCTGCTGCTTGATTTCACCGAAGAGGTTATTCGCATCTACTTTGGTGGAATATTCCTGTTTGGCATACAGATAGCCTGCCAGATGACGTTCGTTTCGCTTGGTAACGCGCCGTCATCGGTAATCGTAGCGGTGGTACGAAAGTTTGTGCTTCTTTTGCCGCTTATCTATATTATGCCGAAGTTGGTGAGCAACCCGACCGTTGGAGTATATATGGCAGAGCCTATAGCAGATATAATAGCTGTAACGTTTACCACGATACTGTTTGTTTTCCAATTCAGGGAGGCAATTAAAAAGATTGAAGAATGAAACCGCACAAAAGCGGACAGCCTTACGGCTGTCCGCTTTTTTATTTGCATAGATTATTTAGGCTTTTTGATGCGATTTAATTTCTTGTTGAGCTTCAGCAGCTCCTCCTTGGTGAAGGATATATTCATCATACCCATCATACTCGTAAGGCGAAGCACTGTAAAGCTGCCCATCATCTCCATAAGTCCGCCGCCGCTCTTTAAATCAACCTCAAAGCCGCCGGACTTCTTTTCGCCCTTCTTGCCTGCATCCATTTTCTTTTTGAGCGTAAGACCAAACCTTGCAAACCACAGCTTGCCGCGGGTAGACTTCATAATATCGCCGAGCTTATCGTTAAGGCTGAAGCGTCCCTCGGGTGCGTCGATATCAAACCAGTTGAGTACAGCGCCCTTTTCAACGAGAACGTAATCCATATTCATCTCGTCAACCTTGCGGATCTTGCCCTCGTCGGAAAGCTCGCCTGCTTTTGCAACGATAGTGGACTCGCCCACGTTCTTAACGTCAAAGTAGAAGAAGTGATCGGGAGCGCTCTTCTTGCCAACAGACTCGCCGTTTACGAAAAGCTCTACCTCGGGCTGATTCGAGTAAACGGTAACCTTGGTCACGTCCTCGACGCGGTCGATATAGCGCTTACCGCAAAGGTGCACGAACGGCTCGTCAGAAAGCCACGCCTTGTATGCATAGAAGGCGTCCTTCTTGTACTTTCTGTCCATAGTAACAAGTCCCTTGTGGTTCTGACCGTTCTCGCCGCCCTCGGCTCTCGCGTCTGCACCAAAGTCAAACATATTCCAAACGTGCGTTGCCCACATAAACTTGCGGGTAAAGAGCTGCTTTATAAGCTCCTCGTGATAGTATGCCTGATATTCCTCGGTGTAGTCGCCCTGCTTCGGATCGCTCGTGTGCCAATTGAGGGCTTCACAGCCGTATTCGGAGCAGCCTATCGGAATAGTCGGGTGAGTTGCGTGGAACTTATCGAACCACGGGCCGTTCATAGACGTTTCACCGCCGTACCAGCCGAAATAGTGATTGTAGGATACTACGTCCGGTATCTGGAGATACGGGTCGTCCATCTTGCACATAGAAACCGCCGCGATAGTGGTAAGACGCGTCTTGTCCATTTGGTGGCAGAGATCGTTGAGAATGCGGTGATTTTCAAGCAGATCGTCGTCCGAGCCACCGATGGATATCTCGTTGGAGAGTCCCCAAACAACGATAGATGCGTGGTTGTAGTTCTGGGTGATGAGTTCCTTCATCTGGGAGATGGTGTTCTCGCGTCCGCCCGGCATATGGGTGGAGATGTAAGGAATTTCTGCCCAGATAACCATACCGTATTCGTCACATAAATCGTAGAAGTACTGGTCGTGCTGATAGTGGGCAAGACGGATGGTGGTAGCACCAACTTCGTAGATGTATTCCATGTCTTCCTTATGATGCTCAGGAAGCAGTGCGTTACCGATGCCCCATCTGTCCTGATGGCGGGAAACACCGCGCAGCGGATATTCCTCTCCGTTGAGGATAAAGCCGTTTTCGGGATCGACACGGAAGGTGCGGCAGCCGAAGCGGTTACAGACGTTGTCAATGACCTCGCCGTTCTCGATGATCTCGACCTCACAGCAGTAGAGGTAAGGATCGCGGCGACCGTGCCACAGATGCACGTCCTTGAT
>JAZNBZ010000167.1:0-3658 GCA_045587285.1 Candidatus Flemingiibacterium sp.
ACCGTAGAAGCTGATACCGTGCTTTTCGCAAGCCGCCGAATAACAGTCAACCAGCTTTTCAAGAAGGGACGTGAGTTTTTCGGTAATATATGTGTTATATCCCCATATCTTTTCCTGTACGTCCTTGTCGATGATAGGGAAGGAAGTCTCGTATTTGTTTTCTCTCTTGATGAGAAAGGTTTGTTCTGTCAAATATTTCAGCTCGTCCTCCATGTAGGGAAGCGCGATGCCAAGCTCAATAGATAACTCCTCTGCAGTAGATGGGTTACCGTAAGCCTCTAAGAAAATATTCGTGTACATTGCGTGGTTAAGAATACTCCAAGGCTGACCGTGCTCTCCAAATGTACTGCAACTGTTGGAAAATTTGATTTCCTCGGGTTTATAGCTTCTGATTCCAAATTCTCTTGCCATATCCATGCCTTCTTTCAAAATGATTCTTGCGCGGTGAAGTCTCTGCTGTACCGCACTTGTTGAAAGCGAAAGTGACGACGCTATATCTCGAACGTTTTTGTTTTCCAAGTAATAGGCAACGATGATGTCTCGGTAATCACTTTTGATGAATGCAAGCTCACGTCTGAGCTGTGCCATTTGCTCTGCAAATATCATTTCATCAAGTACACTACCACTCTCATCGGGAATATCATACTCTCCTACGTCGGAACCGGTTACCGACTCATTTCGATTATGCTTTTCATTCGCCCATACTGAATAACGATTTCGTGCAATCTGCCATACCCACGCCGAAAAGCTTGTTGGTATAGTGCCTTTGTTCAAAGCTGTGATAATTTGAAGCGCTATATCTTGCGTCAGATCTTCAGCTTCGATATGGCTTCCCGTCTTTTTCAAACAGAAATAAAACAGCTTCTCCGTATAGTTTTCGACAAATTCATTGATAAGCCTATCGCGCATTTCATTCGTATCTTGCATTTTCTCGCCTCCTTTCATCCATATAGTGTGGCGTTTTAGAATTTGGGTGCATCCATTTATAAAATTATATCATAAAAATATGAATTAGTCTATAACACAAACGCCGAGAGCACCGTTGGGCTACTCTCGGCGGGATTTCATCATGAAGCTTTTTCCTTCTCTTCGTTAGCAGCCAACCGTTTCTTCTTCCACTCCTCAAATTCCCGCTTGCCTTGCTCCGACTCACAGAATGCAATGATATCCGGCAGCAGACACCGAGCGATCTCCATACGAATGTGATCGGGAATCGTTGGCGGATTACCTTCGCCATACTTGTCACGGAGGATATACTGTATGCAGCTTGATGCCGCTCTCCAAATCATAAGCACACACAACCAGGTGATTATGAATATGCTCACGGTCAATATTGTAGCAACCAACACCTCGCGGTTGCCAAAGCTTTTTGCAAATATCATGCTGATCTCGTGCGCTTCCTGCGGCGTGATCTCCTCGCCGATCCTGAACGACTGCACGTAATGATAAATCCGCACGCCGTCCGGCTTGTGTCCGAACACATTCTGTTTGTGTTCTGCCCAATAAGTTACCTATTTCTTAAATGATATCGGAATATATTTTTTCGTTTCTTTTGGCTTACCTTTTCTTTTCGCAAAGAAAAGGTAAGTGGGAGCGGCAATACCGCCGGGCTTCTGCCCGATTTTGTGCGAGGTGGCGGCGACATTTTGGCGCTGGACGTCCACGCGCTATGCTTGCCCCAGACGGGACGTCGGGGATTTAAGAATCATTTATGTATACAGATTAATTTTTTTATGATATAATAGACTCAACGAATCGTTTAGATCACTCATTTTTTAGTCGCTTCAGTAATCATAAACTATGTGATATAATTAAATCACGGTACCGATATGAACTATTAACAGAGGTGAGATTATGGCAATGACCATGGGGCAAATCATAAAGAAACTACGCAAAGGGCGCGGATTCACCCAAGAAGAGCTCGCAGAACGTTTGGGAGTAACGTACCAAGCGATCTCAAAATGGGAAAACTATTCCGGAATGCCCGATATTTCGCAAATTGTACCATTGGCATCAATATTTGATGTCAGCACAGATTTCCTATTCGGCATAGACAACACATCAGAAACCGAAGAAGCGCTTAAAATCGTTTCAAGCGCAGACAGTATACAAGAATATGGCAAACTCGACACATATCTAAAGGCATACGATATCTTGTTGGATGGTTTGAAGAAATATCCTAACAATTATATGATTACGTATAATTGTATGAACTTGGGTTTTTGTCTTTCATTGCCGGACAACGGATGGATATATGCAGGGGAACGTGCCGAAGCAATAATCCACGAAACAATCAGACAGGCTAATTTCATAATCACAAATTCAAAGAACGTCTCGGATATTTTGTGGGCGCGACAGAACTTGGTTTTCTTATACAGTGCAAACAAGAAATTTGACTTAGCCACGACCGAAGCACGCAACTTTCCCGTTCGCACGGATCTCACACTATACTCTACAATGGCGATCGTGAATGAGTATATGGGCAACCACGAGCGAGAAGCAACCTACTTGTGTAGCGATATTGATTATTCGCTCCAAGCATTCGAAAACAATGTCGCTCGTTTAGGCAAAGCATATTATAAAAGCGGAAATTATACCGATGCTATCGAGGTCTATGAAAGATTTTTTGCGCTTATGAAAGCCATCTTCAAGGATGAATGTCCCCCGCCGTATCACGACTTTGATTCCGGAGATTGTTATTTGTTGCTCGCTCAAGCTTATCTTGCTATTGGTGCAACCGATAAAGCAATGGTTTCGGTCGAAAGTTCTATTATGTACTATATTGATCTTTTGAACAGAGAAACAGACGATGAAAACTGCTACCCGATAGTTGTTCGTTCTCCGATTGTGAAAAAGCGTGAGTTTAAGCAGCGAATTCGCAAGGACATCATAAAAAAGAGCCTTCAAAACAAATTATCCGATAAATGTATTGAGAAACTTAATCAAAATCCTCGTTTTGTCAAACTTCTTGATATGGTGAACAACATCGCAGAGTAGTTTTCTCTCGCCCCGCCTCGCGCGGGGCTTATTCTTTGTTTCATGCGGCGCAATATTTGATGCTTGATACGGTGCGCTCGTATTTCGTTGTGTATTTGATATTATACTATAATATTCTTGGAATGTCAATAGTTTTCTATAATTATTTTGGAGATTTAGCTTGACAAATACAACTTTATATGATAAAATAGACGTGCAATACAAAATCGGAGGTATATCCGCATGAGTACGATCGGTGCGCGAATCAAAGAGTATCGCTTACATAAAGGAATGACACAGCAGGACATTGCCGATGCTCTCGGTGAGAGTTCGGGCAGAGTTATATACAACTGGGAGAAAGGAATCGGCCGTCCTGATTGCGACAAGCTCGCTCGCCTATGCGATCTGCTCGGTGTATCTGCCGATGAGCTGATTGGATGCAAGTCTATGGTGCAGCATCCAACCGCTGCAGAGTGGAGCACAATACAAAAATACCGTGCTCTCGATGAGCACGGCAAAGAGGTTGTGGATTATCTGATCGACAGCGAATACAAGCGCGTGACTGCCGCTTATCGAAAGCCCAAGGCTCGTATGCTGAAGATCGACTTTTTCAATTATCCGGCATCCGCAGGAACGGGCAACTTTCTTGAAACGGAAACACCGGAACAGATATTGGTAGAGG
>JAZNBZ010000168.1:0-4005 GCA_045587285.1 Candidatus Flemingiibacterium sp.
TATAAAGGCAGCCACCGAGCCTGCGGAGATACTGCTCGTCGTCGATGCGATGACAGGTCAGGACGCAGTAAACGTAGCGGAGTCGTTCAACGAGCTTCTTGACATCACGGGCGTGGTGCTCACGAAGATGGACGGTGACACCCGAGGCGGTGCGGCACTTTCCGTGCGCCACGTTACGGGCAAGCCGATAAAGTTCGTCGGTACGGGAGAAAAGCTCGATATGATCGAGCCGTTCTACCCCGACAGAATGGCGTCGCGTATACTCGGTATGGGCGACGTGCTCTCGCTTATCGAAAAGGCACAGCAGAGCTTCGATGAAAAGCAGGCAGAGGAGGTTGAGCGCAAAATGCGCGAGCAGAGGTTCACGCTGACCGACTTTTTAGAGCAGTTCAAGCGGGTGCGCGGTATGGGCTCGATGGACCAGATACTCGGAATGATACCGGGTGTCAATCAGGCGGCGCTCAAGGACGTAAAGGTCGATGAAAAGCAGCTCGACCGAGTCGAGGCGATAATCCTCTCGATGACTCCCGAGGAGCGCGATAAGCCCGACATAATCAGCGCGTCGCGCAAGAAGCGTATCGCGGCAGGATGCGGTATGAAGGTCGAGGACGTCAACCGTTTACTCAAGCAGTACGACCAGATGAAACAGATGATGAAGAAGTTTTCGTCTATGGCAGGCGGCAAGCGATTTGGCCGCAAAGGTAAGATGAAATTCCCGTTCTAACGGGTTTCAAATAAATAAAAAACAATAAACATATTTTTTGGAGGAAATTTAAAATGGCAGTTAAACTCAGACTCACCAGAATCGGCGCAAAGAAAAACCCCTACTACCGCGTAGTAGTAGCTGACTCCCGTTACCCCAGAGACGGTCGCTTCATCGAGGTTATCGGTACCTACAATCCTATGACCGAGCCCGCTGAGGTTAAGATCGACACCGAAAAGGCAAAGAAGTGGATCGCTAACGGCGCACAGCCTACCGATACCGTTAAGGCTCTTCTCAAGAAGACCGGCGCTATCGACTAATCTTATTATGGTGGAGCTTAAAAAAGTCCTCACCGATATCGCAAAGGCTATCGTTGACGAGCCTGACAAGGTTACGGTTGACGAGAAGACAGAGGGCAGTGACGTTTACCTCGAGCTTCACGTAGCCGAGGGCGATATGGGCAAGGTCATCGGCAGACACGGCAAGATCGCAAAGTCGATCCGCCTTGTTATGAAAGCAGCAGCTAACACCGTCGGCAAGCGCGTGACCGTAGAGATAAGATAAAAAAATCCCACGCTTTATAGAGCGTGGGATTTTTTGTTGCTTAGAAGCGTCCGCCGCGACCGCCGTGGGAGCGGCCGGAGGAGCTGCGGTGCATAGACGAGCCGCCGTGTGAGCCGTGATGACCGCCGCTGTGAGATGACGTGTCGCGTCTTGTGCGAACGGTGTTTGAATAGAGGTAGCGGTCGCTTTGCGTGCGAAGGCTTAAACTGTCCCTCACCATATAATCCGCCGCACCGCTTGCCGATCTGACGCTTTTCATACCGCTCTTCATTACGGACACCATAATGAGAGAGGTGATAAAGCCCACAATAATCGACGGGAGAATAAAATCGAGCGGTGAAACGTCCTCCTCGTAGTCATCATAGTCGTAATCGTGGTCGTAGTCGTAGTAATAATCGTCGTTTGGATAGTAAGAGCTGCCCGACGAGCTGTTGCCGTTAGCCTGCTTTCCGCTTATAACGTACGATTCGCAGACACTTGCAAACGTTGAAAACGCGGCGAAATAGTTGCCGTCTGACAGATCGTCGATGAAGGCGTTTTCGATCTGATACAGCGCGTAGTCGTTAAGGTAACGCGCACCGTCGCCGTAGGTGGTTATCCACCATTCTCTGCCGCCCATATCAATAAGGAGCAGAGCACCGTCGTCGTTCTCGCCCCAGCCGTAGCCGTTATCGTCGTAAAAATCGTCGGCGTATTCCATAACGGATTTGCCGCCCGTGGAATTTACGGTAACGACGGCAATTTCGAGCTCTTGTGAGCTGCTGATACCGTCGAGCAGAGTAATGAGCGAGGCTTCCTCGTCACTCGTCAGCAGATCGGCGTTGTCAACCACAAGAGGAAGCGTACGGCTTGCAGATACGCCAAACGCGAATGACATCAGCACGAGAAGCGCGGTCATAACAAAGATAAGTATTCTTTTCATCGCGCACCTCACAGCATCATAAGGACGTTCAAAAGAACGAATACGATAGCGGAAAATGCAGCCGCGCCGCCGAGCAGGTATTTCCAATAAAGTCCCTTATCGACGGGAAGATTGCCGACGAATTTACCCGTTTGGCCGTTCATCGCGAAGGTGAACTTATTGCCTTGCCACGTCGTATTGAGAAGCCACACGGGGTAGAGCACGTAACGCGTTTTTCCGCTTCCGACGCTGACGGAGCCGCTTTCTTTCGTGACCGTTGCGTAGCCGTTGACTGTGGAGCGGAACGTGTCCTCCGTGCTTTTTTTGATGCGCTCGCTTGCGCGCGCACGGCTATCGTTCATACTGACGTCGTAGCGGTCCGCAAGATAGCCCGAAAGGTACGCGGTTTGGAAATCGACCGCCTCGGAAAAGTCGTACGGCTCGATGGATTCCATCAGGTCGTCTGCCATTTTCGTAGAGCCGTCTACGGGAACGCGGCAGAACTCAAGCGTTCCGTCGCGAACTACGGAATAATAGCTTGTTTCCACGCAGTGGTGCGTAGGCGTGTTGTAGGAGCGCACCTGCGTTGCCTTGTAGCGCAGATTGGCATCGGCTTTGGCGTCGTATATCCAGAACGGAACGTAGACGCCCTTTATCTCGTCGATGTGGTTTTGATCCTTAAACACCTTGGGAAGCAGACGCTTGCCGGTGATGTGCCGCTGGTAAGCGGCTTTCGCCGCAGCCTTGTCGAGCTTAAAGGGGATAACGAGGTCGGGGCGAAGGTCACCTGAGAGCTGTCCCTTCATAATGATCGGATTTGAGCAATACGGGCAGTGAGTTGCCGCGGTGGTATCATCGCATATAACCTCTCCGCCGCAGGTGTTGCACACGTAAACACGAAGGCCGTCTTCTTCACCCTCACGCCATTCGCTTTCTGCATTTTCCCAGTTGTCGGGCTGCTCGTGTGCGGTCTTTAGGTCCTCGTCGTAGCCCCTCAGGGTTTCAAGCTCGAACTCCGTGTCGCAGTACGGGCACTTCGGCTTTTGCGCGTTGACGTCAAACTCAATGACGCCGCCGCAGCAAGGGCATTTGTATTCGAAAAGGTCGGCCATCAGTTGACGTCACCGCCAAGCTTGTTGCCACATTCGGGGCAGAATTTAGGAGCGGCGGCAGGATTTGCGTTTACCCAGCCGCAGCTTGCGCATTTGATTGCTGCGTCAGGCTTTTTAGAGCCGCACTGAGGGCAGAATTTTCCGTTGCTGGTAGCGCCGCACGCGCACGTCCAAGTGTCAGCCACAGGCTTCTTTGCACCGCAATTGGTGCAGAAATTGCCCGATGCGGTATTTCCGCACGCACACTTCCAAGCGCCTGCGGGAGCGGTAGGCTGACTTTGCGCCTGCTGCTGTCCCATAGCGTAGAAGCTCTGCGCGTTTGCACCGCCCTGATTCATAGCCATACCCATACCCATAAAGCCGGTCATAGCGCCCGCCTCGTTTTCTGCCGCCGCACGCATAGCGTCTGCCTGCGCACCGACGAGCGTTGCACCTGCCATAGTGGGATCCTTATACATAGCGGTCTTCTGCGCGGTCTTGAGCATCTCCTGATCCTCTTCGGTAAGGGTGGGCGGATTGAGCGCAACCTTTACGTCGCCGATACCGCGAGCGCCCCATTCGGATGCAAGCTCCTCGTTGAGGAAGCCCTCAAGCTCCTCGCTGTGCGCGGGGATCTGGTTCGGGCGAAGCTCAAGGTTGGAAAGCTTTGCAAGCGCCGGACCGAGCGCGCTGATAAACTCGGTCTTCATAGTGGAGCTTAGGGCTTCCTTGCTGAAGCTGTCGGA
>JAZNBZ010000169.1:0-4266 GCA_045587285.1 Candidatus Flemingiibacterium sp.
CTCCGCGTCGATTGGGAGAGTGTTGTGCCGAAAGAGAAGCTGAACTATATTATGGGCAATCCGCCGTTTGTGGGATACACCTATCAAACGGCAGATCAAAAAGCCGATTTACTGGCTCTACCGATCAAACTTGGGAAAAACATCGATTATGTTGCTGGATGGTATGTAAAAGCGGCGTTGCTGATGGTTGACACTGATATTCGTACAGCATTAGTTTCAACGAATTCTATTACACAGGGAGAGCAGGTTGCTGAAATATGGAAACCTTTATTTATTGATTTAGGTGTTCATATTGACTTTGCTCATCGGACATTCCGTTGGGATAGTGAAGCTAATATGAAAGCTCATGTTCATTGTGTAATTGTCGGTTTTAGTAATGCTCCAAATTCATCACAAAAAAAGTTGTTTATTTCGGATAGAGATCAGATCGTAAATTCTATAAACGCCTATTTATTGGACGCGCCAAACATTTTTGTGGAGAAACTATCCAAACCAATATGTGATGTTCCGAAAATGTGTAAAGGTAGTCAACCAACAGATGGCGGAAACTTGATAATAAAATCGGAGGAGTACGAAGACTTCTTGAAGAAGAATCCTACCGCCGCTCCGTATATCCGGGAATATATTGGTGGAGAAGAATTTATCACTGGAAAAAAACGGTATTGTTTATGGCTACAAGGAATATCACCTAAAGTATTAGCCTCTATGTTGGGAGTTGTAGAACGTGTTGAAAAAGTACGAGAATTCCGATTGAATAGCAAAAAAGAAGCGACACGTAAATGGGCAGATATGCCAACTTTGTTTACGGAAAATCGACAGCCTACTACAGACTATATCGTAATACCAGAAGTATCTTCTGAAAGTCGCAAGTACATTCCTATTGGATTTATGACTCCAGAAACCGTTTGTAGTAATAAACTTCAAATGATCACCGGAGCATCGATTTATCATTTTGGTGTGTTGACTTCTAATGTTCATATGGCTTGGATGCGTGCAGTTTGTGGAAGATTAGAAATGCGATATGATTATTCAGCAAATATTGTCTACAACAATTTCCCCTGGCCCACTCCCACCGACGAACAACAGGCAAAGATCGAGCAGACTGCGCGGGCAATCCTTGATGCACGTGAACTCTATCCCGATTGCTCCCTTGCCGATTTATATGACGAAGTCACCATGCCTCCCGAACTGCGGAAAGCGCATCAGGCTAATGACCGCGCTGTTATGGCAGCATATGGGTTTGATGTGAAGACGATGACCGAGAGCAGTTGTGTGGCAGAGTTGATGCGGATGTATCAAGCATTGATTTTATAAATGAAACCAAGTAAACTCGCAACAGAAAATCTATAGAAAAAGGACTGTTTTCAGTCCTTTTTTGTTTAGTTAATATTTGATAACATCTAATCTGAATATGAAAGTAATAAAAGTTGGATTTTATATTGACAAAAATTGGTGATCATGCTATAATAATTAAAAATATGACAGTTTGTAATTTGATCGTGAATCGATACACGATCATGTGGGAGGGATTTGTATACCCAACATAAAAGAAGTTGCGCAAAAAGCTGGATTGTCAGTGTCGTGTGTTTCAAAATACTTGAATTATCCGGATCATGTTTTGCCAGAAACAAAAGAAAAAATTGAATCTGCAATTGCTGAATTAAATTATACACCATCTATCATTGCTCGTTCTCTCCGAACTAAAAAAACCGGTATAATAGTTGTTGTCATGGAAAGTGTTATAAATCCTTTTTTTGGTGATTTATATGATGCTTTAAGGCGGAATCTGGAACAGTACGGCTACAAGGCAATGCTGCATACAATTTCTAATACGGACTTTTCACCAAACGATTTCTCTTTTGCCGATGGAATTGTTATTTGCTTTCCGGATAATGATGGGATTGTATCCGATATTATGGCTGTCGCAGCCAATATTCCAAAGATTGTTATACACGGACATCGAATTGAATTAGATATTCCGATCGTTTTAGTTGATGTCGGATTAGGAATCAGATTGGCGGCTGAACATTTATATAAACAGGGTTGCAGACATTTTCTTGCTGTAGGTGGAGCGAAGGAAAGCTCAATGTCTATAGAAAAAACAGCTTCTCTTGAGAGTTATCTCAACGAAAAAGGGACGGAAGTAGTGTTCCATGTCCTGCATGAGGAGAATCATTATTTTGGTGGAATAGCAGCAGCTGACCAACTTGTTTCTCAATATAAAGATATTGATGCAATTCTATGTGAAAGCGATGCGCTTGCAACAGGTGTAATCAGCCGTCTCTTAACATTGGGATATCATATTCCCGAGGACATTCGTGTTATAGGATATGATAATATCGCGCTTGCGCAAATGTATCGACCAGCAGTAACAACGATTGATATTCCTATAGATAAAATGAGTATGGCGGGAGCCCATATGATATCAGATTTGATTGACGGTAAGACTGTAGGAGAGTTGTCTTTTTATCCGGTTCTTGTTGTTAGGGAGACCGGTTGAGAGTGTACGTTTATGTGTGGTTTCATGATGAAACATTTTGTTTACTGTTTTCGTGTATCGATACACGAAAGTCGTATACATAAAAATTGCATACAAGATCGCAATGAATAAGGAGATGAAACACTGTGGATTTTTATCTTAATGATGACGGCTATTTTTCATTTTCTGGCGGCGGAATAAGAAGAATTACCCATGCGCCACTTGGTATTCATGTTTACAGAGGTTGCGCCTGTTTGCCAACGAGCTGCAGCATAGACGGCGAGATGGCAGTCATACGCTATCCTCACGGTGACTGTACAGTAAGGATCGAAGATAAGCAGAAATATATAAAAATTACGTTGTGTGAGGTTCCCGATGGAACGAGTGGATTTATCTTTGGACCGTATGCAACAGAGGCATCGGGCTTTGGTGAAATTCTCGGTGCCGGATGGAATGACGATGGCTCTGTTGTTTGTATTCAGTCGTTAATGCCTAAAGTCGAAGAAGGTATCATTCCGGATATTGTTGATGATCGGACCGGATTGCAATTGAATCGTTTTCAGAAGGCTGCCTGCAAAATAGATAGTTGTGTCTGGCTGCATTGTTCTGTAAAGGATCGAACTAAAGATATTCAGCGTAAGGATGGTTTTGTCGTAAAGGCGTTGGACGGTGAGGACGGACGGGTAGAAGGCGCTTCGATAGCACTTTTGTATGGTATCAACGGCGATGATCTTTTGGATTGTATCGGGGAAATGGAACTCGCGGAGGGACTGCCGCATCCGACATATCTTGGAAACTATGCAAAGAAGGATAAACGGATTTCTGCATTTTATTTTGTTTTTGATGGTCCGCACATGACCAATGAGGAACGTATTGAAGCGGCAAAACGAGCCAATGTCAGCTGTGTTTATTTTTGCGATTTGTTCGAAAAATGGGGGCATTTTACAATCAATCTTGAAAAATTCCCAGGAGGGGTGGCAGAAGTTGCTCGCGGCACGGCGGCAGCATATGATAGCGGCATTATCAGCGGTGCGCACTCCCTGTCCAATTTTATTCACACCAATGATGCGTATGTTACGCCTGTTCCGCATGATCAGCTGCTGATTAAGGGAACGACAGTGTTGGCGGAAACACTGGATAAATCTTCGAAAACAGTTGCTGTGACGGATGCTACAAACTGTACTGCAGTATCGAATCTGAATGTCTTTCGCATCGGAGATGAACTGATTACTTTTGCTCAATATGATCCGCAGACAAAGCGATTTGAAGGCTGTACCCGCGGTGCATTTGGTACTGTCGTAGATGTTCATGAAAAGGGCAGCATTATTCAACGGCTGGTGGATCATCCGTACAAAACACTTTTCCCGGATATCCGTCTGCAAAATGAAATGGCTGAAAGACTTGGTAACCAGATTTCTAAATGTGGTATACGGAAAATGAGTTTTGATGGTCTCGAAGGTTGTTATGAGACCGGACACGGGAATTATGCAGTCGCCTCCTATGTTAAACGTGTTGTTGATATCGTTGGCAGTGAGTTGCTGTGCGATTCCAGTGTATCCGCTCATTATCTTTGGCACGCATTGGTTTATAATAACTGGGGTGAACCGTTCTGGGATACCGGGCGGCGCGGTGGTACATATGTATATCGAGCACGTAATCAGATTTATTTCAAGCGTAATTTGCTTCCGTGTATGCTCGGTTGGTATACGGTATTCCTGTGCAGTGCAAACGGTAGATGGGAAGCGACATCACCGGAAAATATGGAAGTCGGATCGTAGCCATGTCGT
>JAZNBZ010000170.1:0-6366 GCA_045587285.1 Candidatus Flemingiibacterium sp.
GCGGTCGCCAAACCTTTACCATTATACCACGGAGGCTTAATTGTTTCAATATTTCGGCTTGCTTGCAGCTCGCCGGATTTATCTTTACTGAAGCGGTTTACTGCTCCCCCGGTAGAACCGGGGGTTTATTTCCGCTACCAAAAATAAAAAAAGCCGCCCTTTTGGCGGCTTTTCTCATTCACCAAGCAACCTTTCCACTTTTTTGCGTTCCTCTTCCGTATAGCCGTAAAAGGTCTTCTTGTACCACTTTTCCTCAACAAAATCGTCCTTAAACGCTTCCATTACCTTTTGAGCGATCTTAAACTGAACATTTGCCTTTTCTATTTCTCCCTTTTCCTTTAAGCGTTTGCCAATAATAATAAGCATATCAAGCAAGACACAGGCAGATTGATTTTTCTGTAGCTGTGCGGCATCATAGCTTTCTTCTCCCTCCAAAAGGGTTGCCTTAAGCTGCAACTTAGAAAAATATATTTCGGGAATAATGTCAAGAGTGGGTTCCACTAAATCATTTTGACCGTTTTGTTTATAACACTCCGCGAGGATACGGCAAGCATCGTATTTGACATCATCCTCCTTTGTTGACTCTATGAGCATTTTGCAAAGACTTATAACATCTTCTGCTCTTGTTTTGTAATCCAACGTATAAAGTAAATTATTTAGAATAATGTCGTTTCCCGGAAACCTCCGCAATCCATCTCGTAAAATACTCTCTGATTTTGCCATATCGCAAAAGCGGTATTTATACGCCTCATCACATATAGCCGTGACCTGCTTTTCTATCTCAAATAAGTTAAAATCAAAAAGCTCATCAGTAGAAACGCCGAAAAAAGATGCAATCGCAGGAATCATCGTTACATCCGGCATCGTGTTTCCGTTTTCCCATTTTGAAACAGCTTGAAAAGACACCCCAAGACAGTTAGCAAAAACCTCTTGTGATATGTTTTTCTGTTTTCTTAAAGATTTTATTTTCTCTCCAAGTTTAATCATTTTGTTCCTCCAAATTGTTTTGGATCAGCGCTTATCCTAATTTTATTATAGCATATTTATTTTTAAAAACAATAACGCATTCGGGGAGAAATTTTCTAACGTGAGTTGAATTTGAGGCAAAAACAAAAAACGCACCTGCTCTATCGCAGATGCGTTCTTGTTTTCACTTACAAAAATGCTCGATATAACTGTCGATCGCCGATGCGATTATCTCTACCGCCGCCTCGCGGTCTGCAACCTCGTCCACCGCCGTGTCCTTGTTTTCAAGGTTCTTGTAAACGGTGAAAAAGTGGCGCATTTCATCGAAAATGTGCTTTGGAAGCTGATCAATGTTCTTGTAATGATTGTAGGTAGGATCGCCGAACGGGATCGCGATTATTTTTTCATCGTGGCGTCCGCCGTCCATCATCGTGATAACTCCGATCGGGTACGCGCGAACAAGCGTCAGCGGTTCGAGCGCTTCCGAGCAAAGAAGCAAAACGTCGAGCGGGTCTAAATCGTCGCCGTACGTACGCGGAATAAAGCCGTAGTTTGCCGGATAGTGCGTTGACGTGTAAAGAATACGGTCAAGCATAATAAAGCCCGTTTCCTTGTCAAGCTCGTACTTTTTCTTGCTGCCCTTTGAAATTTCCACAACGCATACGAAATCCTCGGGAGTGATACGCTTTGGGGATATATCGTGCCAGATGTTTGACATATAAAAATCCGTCCTTATTTACTTGATAATATATAGATTATTAACGCGCCGCGGTGATATATTCAGCCGCGACGCGCTTTTTGTTATCTGATAACGTTTACCTTGATGATGCCGTCGATTGCGGATATCTTCTCTGCAATCTTCGCCATAGTTTCATCGGACTCCTTGCCGACGATCTCAAGGATAGAGTATGCATAATCCTTCTTCGAGCGGTTTGCCATATTCTCGATGTTGATATTTTCAGCAGAAACAACGCTCGAGATCTGCGCGATGATGTTTGGAATGTTCTTGTGAAGCACGCAGATGCGAACGTCGCCGCTGTGAGGCATAGACACGTTCGGGAAGTTCACGGAGTTTACGATGTTACCGTTTTCAAGGTACTCGCGAAGCTGCTTTGCCGCCATAACGGCGCAGTTGTCCTCGGACTCCTCGGTGGACGCGCCGAGGTGAGGAATGGCAATAACGCCCTCCATACCTGCGGTACGCGCATTCGGGAAGTCGGTAACGTAGCGCTTAACCTTGCCCGATTTGAGTGCCGCCTCGATATCGTCGTCGTTAACGAGGGCGTCGCGCGCGAAGTTCAGGATGATAACGCCATCCTTCATCATTGCTATAGTGTCCTTATTTATCATATACTTGGTGGACACGGAAGCGTCGGGGCTGTCGATAAGCGGAACGTGAATCGAGATAATGTCCGAATTCTTGAAAATGTCCTCACGGGTGTTTACCTTGTGTACGGCACGGGAGAGGTTCCAAGCCGCCTCAACCGAGATGTACGGGTCACAGCCGAGTACGTCCATACCGAGGTGAACTGCCGCGTTTGCGAGAGGTCCGCCGATAGCGCCAAGACCGATAACACCGAGAGTCTTGCCCTTGATCTCACAGCCTGCGAACTTGGACTTTTCCTTTTCAACGAGCTTTGCTACGTTAGGATCGTTCTTTGCAGTCTGAACCCAGTTGATACCGCCGACGATGTCGCGGCAAGCGAGAAGCATACCGCAGATAGCGGCTTCCTTAACGCCGTTCGCGTTAGCACCGGGAGTGTTGAATACGACTATACCCTGCTCCGCGCACTTGTCAAGCGGAATGTTATTGACGCCCGCACCGGCTCTCGCGATAGCCTTGAGGTTATCGCCGAACTCCATATCGTGCATAACCGCCGAGCGAACCATTATCGCATCGGGATTTTCGATGTTTTCCGCAACCGCGTAGCCCTCGTCAAAAACGTCGGTGCCGCACTTTGCTATCTTATTGAGAAGCTGTATATTTTTCATCGTAAGTATCCTTTCAAGCCTTGGGATTTTCTGCGGCGAACTTCTTCATAAACTCAACGAGTGCCGCAACGCCCTCGTAAGGCATAGCGTTGTAAATGGAGGCTCTCATACCGCCAACACTGCGGTGTCCCTTGAGGTTCATAAGACCTGCCTTCTCCGCTTCCTTCGGGAACTTCTTGTCAAGCTCCTCGACGCCGGTAACGAAGGTTACGTTCATCATAGAGCGGCTGTCCTTCTTAACGGGTGCAATGTAATAATCCTGCGAATCGAGGTAATCGTAAAGGAGCGCCGCCTTCTTCTCGTTCATCTCGCGCATCTTTTCAAGACCGCCAAGCTCGAGTATCCACTCGTAAACGAGACCTGCAACGTAGATAGCGTAGCAAGGAGGCGTGTTATACATCGAATCGTTGTCAGCCATAAGCTGCCAATCAAGCATAGAGGGAGTTTCGGGACGTGCATTACCGAGAAGGTCCTCGCGAACGATAACGACGGTCAGACCTGCGGGCGCCATATTCTTCTGTGCGCCTGCGTAGATTACGCCAAACTTTGACACGTCAACCGGCTCGGAAATGATGCAGGAGGACATATCTGCAACGAGCGGAACTTCGCCCGTATCGGGAATGTAGCTGTACTTGGTGCCGTAAATCGTATTATTAAAGCATACGTGAACGTAGTCAGCGTCGGGGCGGAAAGACTCACGGGTGGTTTCGGGAACGTAGGTGAAGTTGTCCTCCTTCGAGGATGCAACCGCCTTCGCATCGCCGTACTTCTGCGCTTCCTTATACGCCTTGGTCGAGAACTGACCCGAAAGAATATAGTCAGCCTTGCCCGTCTTCATAAGGTTAAGCGGAATAGCCGCGAACTGCGTGGACGCGCCACCCTGCAAAAAGAGCACCTTATAGTTCTCCGGAATGTTCATTACACGGCGAAGGTCAGCCTCCGCCTTCTTTATTATAGCCTCATACGCGGGTGAGCGGTGGCTCATCTCCATAACGGACATACCTGCCTCGCCGTAATTAACAAGCTCTGCCGCCGCCTTCTCAAGCACGGGAAGCGGAAGCATAGACGGACCCGCGGAAAAATTGTAAACTCTGTTCATAGTATATTATCCTCCAAAATTCTACCAATAGTTGATATATCTCTAATAGATATAATATATTATAAACCATTCTTCGACTTATGTCAATAGATAACTTGCCCAATTTGGACGTTTTAGTTGATTAAATTTTGTAAGGTGTAAATTGCCACAGATATTTTTCACGAAAACGCGGTAAAATATAATCGCTCGAATACAAGCAGAAACTTTTAAAACGGAGGCAACAGTAACATTATGTCAAAGAAGATAACGGGTGTCACCAAGGCGGCTATTGCCGGCGCCGTATTCGGCACAGCGGTAGGAATGGTTGCGGTGCCCCGTACACGCAAATCGAAAAAGCGCCGTCGCAGCAGCGTGAGTGACAAGGCGGGCACTGCTCTGCGCACCGTTGGCACGGCTATGCAAAGCGTCGCTGACGTGATAGAACGCTGACGCGAATACAAAAAGCACCCGTCCATACGAACGGGTGCTTATCTGTATAATTAGTCTGCAACGGTAGTATCGGTGATAACAGCCTCTTCGTTCTTTTCAACCTCAATACTGCGGTAGCATTCCATACCGGTTCCGGCAGGAATAAGCTTACCGATAATGACGTTTTCTTTAAGACCGAGCAGGTTGTCAACCTTACCTCTGATAGCAGCCTCGGTGAGTACCTTCGTGGTTTCCTGGAAGGATGCCGCAGAAAGGAAGGACTCTGTAAGGAGTGCCGCCTTGGTGATACCGAGAAGCACGGGATTGCCGGTTGCAAGGCGGAGGGTAACCTCGCCTGCATCAATGCGTGCCTGTACCTCCGCATTCTCGCGCTCAAGCTCGAGAAGGTCGATAACGCTTCCTGCGAGGAGCGTGGTATCGCCTGCGTCCTCAACCTTGGTCTTTCTCGTCATCTGACGGGCAATAACCTCGATGTGCTTATCGTTAACCTCAACCGACTGCAAGCGGTAAACCTTCTGTACCTCGCGAATGATGTAGTCGTAAGCCGCGTCAAGACCGTTGATGCGAAGAATATCGGTAGGACAGATCGAGCCCTCGGTGAGTGCCTGACCTGCGGATACTACCTGACCGTCCTCGATAACGATACGAGTTCCGAACGGGATCGGGTAGGATACGTCCTCAACCTCACCGCCGCCGGAAACGACGATCGTTCTCATACGCTTGCTCTCCGTGATACGTGCAACGCCCGAGATCTCCGCAACGATAGCGGTCTTCTTAGGTCTGCGCGCCTCAAAGAGCTCCTCAACTCGGGGAAGACCTTGAGTAATATCGGCTCCCGCAACGCCGCCCGTGTGGAACGTACGCATCGTAAGCTGTGTACCGGGCTCACCGATGGACTGTGCCGCGATGATACCGACAGCCTCGCCCACGTTAACGGGCTTCGAGGAAGCAAGGTCTGCGCCGTAGCAATGCGAGCAAACGCCGTGCTTTGCCTTACATTCGAGGATAGTTCTGATGAGTACCTTTTCGATACCTGCGGCCACGATAGCGTCCGCGATATCGTCGGTGATCATATTGTTATCAGCGATGATAACCTCGCCCGTTTCGGGATGAACGACGTCGCCGATTACGAAGCGGCCGATAAGTCTGTCGCGAAGCGGCTCGATAACCTCGTTGCCGTCCATAATCTTGGACACCCAAATACCCTTGCGAGTACCGCAATCGTCCTCGCGAACGATAACGTCCTGCGAAACGTCAACGAGACGGCGGGTAAGGTAACCCGAGTCTGCTGTTTTAAGCGCGGTATCCGAAAGCGACTTACGCGCACCGCGCGCCGCTACGAAATATTCAAGGATATTAAGACCTTCACGGAAGTTCGACTTAATAGGCATTTCCATCGTCTTACCGTTGGTCGCGAACATAAGTCCGCGCATACCTGCGAGCTGACGCATCTGAGTCAAGTTACCGCGGGCACCCGAGTCGGACATCATCTTGATCGGGTTGTAGCGGTCAAACTTTGCCTGAAGTGCCTCAACAACGTCTGCGGTGGTCTTTTCCCAAATCTTGATAACTGCGTTATAACGCTCCTCCTCGGAGAGACGACCTCTCTGGAAGTGCTTCATAACCTCGAGCACCTGCTTTTCAGCGTCTGCAACGAGAGTGTACTTCTGCTCGGGGATAGTCATATCCGCAACCGAAATGGAAAGCGAGGATCTGGTGGAGTACTTGAAGCCCATCGCCTTGATGGAGTCAAGCACCTGTGCGGTAGTAGCAGCGCCGTGCTTCTTGATGCAGCGGTCGATGATCTTACCGAGGTCCTTCTTCTTGGTCGGGAATGCGATTTCAAGGTCGAGCAGCTTTGCGGGATCGCTTCTGTCAAC
>JAZNBZ010000171.1:0-9741 GCA_045587285.1 Candidatus Flemingiibacterium sp.
CACACGCGCCATTGCCGACCAGGCAAGAACCATCCGTATCCCCGTCCACATGGTGGAAACCATCCACAAGGTCTCCCGTATTTCCCGTCAGCTCTTGCAGGAGAACGGACGCGAGCCCACTGCCGACGAGATCGGTGAGCGCATTTCCATGAGCCCCGAAAAGGTACGCGAGATCATGAAGATCGCGCAGGACCCCGTCTCGCTTGAGACTCCGATCGGCGAGGAGGAGGACAGTCATCTCGGTGACTTTATACCCGACGACGATACTCCCGCACCTGCTGACGCAGCATCTGCATCTATCCTCAAAGAGGTCCTTGAACGTCAGCTCCATACTCTCACCCCCCGCGAAGAGCACGTTATCAAGCTCCGTTTCGGACTTTATGACGGAAGAACGAGAACGCTTGAGGAGGTTGGCAAGGAGTTCAATATAACGAGAGAGCGTATCCGACAGATCGAGGCGAAGGCGCTTCGCAAGCTCCGTCATCCAAGCCGCTCCAAGCGACTCAAGGACTATCTTGACTAATTTGATTTTCGGCATAAGCCACAAAAAAACATCGCAAAGTTGTTAATGGTAAACAAAGAATTTGCACTTGTGTAGAAAAATGCAAACTAAAATTGTTGCAAGTGCACAAGCGCGTGTGAACAAAAAATGATAAAATGCATCAAACGTAGCTTTTTGATGCGTGTGATAAGAAAAAATCGCTTGACAGATTGCGATTTTTAGTGTAAAATATTTAGAGTATATTTTTTGGCAAATATTCAGGAGGATAGTAATGAAGAAAAGAATTATAAGTTTGACGCTTTGCCTTCTTATGCTTGCAGTGGCAGTATTTACTGCTGCGTGTGATGAAGAGAGCACGGATGGCACGCTGACTATCGACGGTAGCAACGACGCTCCCGCGATGACCATTTCCATTTGGGGCATCAAGGGTGAGGGCACTACCGATGAAGCAATTGCAGAGGTTGAGGCGGCTATGAGTAAGCTTTCTCAGACTCAGTATAATACGGCAATAGAGCTCGTGCTTCTCGAGGAAGCCGAGTATGCAGAAAAGCTTGAAGAGTATATGGACGGAATTCAGGCAAGAAAGGATGCCGAAAAGGAAGCTGAGGCTGCAAGAAAGAAAGCAGAGAAGGAAGCAAAGGCGAAGGGTGAAACTCTCGCTACCGAAAAGGCTGCCGAGTCCGTCGAGGATACCGCAGAGGTTACCGTCCTTGACGAATACAACCTTCCCGTTACTCTCTATCCCGAGGTTGAGGAAAATCAGCTTGATATCTTCCTCGTAACCGATTTTGAAATGCTTATGCAGTTCAACGAGAAGGGCGTTATCTCTCAGATCGACAATCAGCTCAACGGCGAGAGCAAGCTTATAAAGTCTTACGTTCACCCCTCTCTTATTTCCGCTGCAAAGATCGGCGGTAAGACGCTGGCTATCATTAACCAGCAGATAGTCGGCGACTATACGTATATGCTCGTTAACAAGGAGCTCCTTGAAAAGTATTATTGGGATATCGACGATATCGCTACTCTCAGCGACGCGTATCTCTTTATCCGCGACGTAGAGCGCGACGAGCCTGAGTATCAGCCCCTCGTTGGCGATATCTCGCCCCTCAACTGCAACTATTTCTCGCCGAACGGTGAAAAGACCATCTTTGGCTCTATGCTTGCAAGCACCGCCGTTTACGGTGACGATTTCAAGCCCGCTATTATCTTCCAGTCTACATATTGGAGAAATTATGCCAAGCTTTATTCCAACCTCAAGCTGAACGGCTGCATCGGCAGCGAAACGTTCACCGCCGAGGATAAGTTCGGTGTTGGTATTCTGAAGGGCAATGCAGAGGATCTTGAGGCTTACACCGACGAGTATCACGTAGTTACTCTCCAGGCACCGCAGGGTACTACGGAAAATCTTTTCAACGGTATGTTCGCGATAAGCACCTACACCAAGAGCGTAGACCGTTCGATGGAAATACTCACGTATCTTAACACCAGAGCCGAATTCCGTAACATTTTCGGATACGGCATCGAGGGCGTTCACTATAAGCTCGACGACGAGGGCAGACTTACCAAGATAAGCGACGATTACAATATGAAGCTTGAATATACCGGTAACTGCTTTATCGCGTATGCTCCTAACGGCGAAACTATGGAATATTGGGATATGGCAAAGGAGCACAATCAGGAGCTCGTTCTCTCTCCGTATTTCAGATTTGAGATCACCGAAGAAGACGTAGATATGGAGTATTACGAGTATATGCTCGGACTTGCTAACGACTTCTACGCGGCTCTCGACCTCTGCGATGAAGAGGACGAGGCGGCAGCCGTTATCGACGAGTATTGGGAGCTTTACGAGGAGGACGAAATGGTTCTCGAGTGGCTCAACGAGCAGCCGCTTCCGAACGGAGACGTTCCTGCTGTCAAGACTCTCGCTAAGTTCTACGCAGACTGGTCCAAGATCAGAAAGTAACAAAAAATATACAGAGGTGCCAAAACGGCACCTCTGTTTTGCTGTTTAAACGAAGCTTTATGATATTGAGGTAATGATTATGATGAAAGGAATAAAAGCTTTATTTGCCCTTTGCTTGACGGCTTGCATTTTTCTTTGTGCTTGTAGCGTGAATGACGGTACGGGCGATGCCGGTGCTGATTTTAGCTACAACATCATTTACGCTCCCGCTGATACGACTGTGGACAGTGAACAGAGCGGAAATGCAGATTCGCAGGATACAAGCGACGCGGAGGACGTTACACAGCCGCCCGAAACGGAGGATACAGACGCAGGCTCGTCTGCGGATACGACGGAACCGACGCACGACGGCGATTTTGAGACTCCCGACGATACCGCCGACACGGACGGCGACAGCGCTGACACCGAGCCGGTGGATACTCCCGCGGTCCACGCAGGCGCTATTATTATCGGTGACGGTTTCCTGAAGGGCGAGCACGCCGCAGGAAGCATCGTTTCGAGAGAGAGCGAAAAGCTCCGTCTCGTGCTGAGCTACGACTGCGTTATGAACGGGGACGGAAGCGTTACGGTTGCGCTTGAGGTTGGACTCGAGTGCTACGATATAAACTGCGGTCCTAGAGCAAACGGCGGTACCGTATCAATAAACGGCACCGTGCACACTTTCTCCACGGACGAGATCGTTCACGAGGGTACGGGAATGATATACGTTCCGTTTGAAACGTATATGTGGGAGATAGGTGCTACGGAAAAATCCTGCACGCTTGAGGCGTCGTGGTTCTTTAACGGCGTTTACGCGGGTGTAAAGCTTGACACCCTTACCGCTAATGCAACTCTCGATTGGAGTATGGCTGAATAAATCAAAATAAAAAAGCTCCCTGCCACCGAAATTTCGGTTGTGGGGAGCTTGTCGTTTAGCCCATATTCTCGGGCAGCTTCTTGCCGCCCATTATGTGAAAGTGCAGGTGCTTTACCGTCTGGCACGCGTCGTCGCCGCAGTTGGTGATAACGCGGTAGCCGTTCGTGAGTCCGGCGTCGCTTGCGATTTTCGGAATAGCCTCGAAAATCTTTGCAACCACCGCCGAATTGTCGGCGCTTATGCCGTCAACGGAGGGAATGTGTTCCTTGGGGATAACGAGAATGTGTACGGGTGCTTGCGGTGCGATGTCGTGGAACGCGAGCATATACTCGTCCTCGTAGGCTTTGTTTGACGGGATCTCGCCCGCGATTATTTTACAGAAAATGCAATCCATTATATTTGCTCCTTTCGTTATTTGCTAGATACATTATACTCTCATAGACGTGCGATTTCAAGACAAATCTATAAAAATTTACTTTTGGGCGTTACTTTTGTGAATACACGATTGACAAATTACATTTGTGGGGGTATAATAATAATGTATCAATGTAAAAAAAGGAGTTGTTAAAATGAAGGTTACTAAAAATTCTATCATCGGCGAGGTTCTTGATTTTGACCGCGAGACCGCACAGTTCTTTCTTGAGATAGGGATGCACTGCCTCGGCTGCCCCTCTGCACGCGGCGAGACTATTGAAATGGCTTGCGAGGTTCACGGCACCAATGCGGACGAGCTTGTTGCAAAGATCAACGAGTTCCTCGAAACCAAATAACCAGAGGTACATATCGGCACCATCGGTGCCGATATGTAAATTTTAAATTATGCAACAGATCACACTCAGCAAGCGCCTTCTTGCCGTTGCCGCGCTCGTCGGAAAGGGCACCGTTGCCGATATCGGCACGGACCACGCCTCGCTTCCGATATGGCTCGTGCAAAACGGACACTCGCGTGCGCTTGCTTCAGATATAAACGAAGGTCCGTGTCAGCGTGCGCGCGTTAATATATACGCGTGGGGACTGCACGGCAAAATAAAGGTCAGATGCTGTGCAGGGCTTGACGGCATCGAGGATTTCGCGCCCGACAATATAGTTATCGCAGGTATGGGCGGCGAGATGATAGCCTCGATACTCGCGGCATCGGACTACCCGAAAAATTCAAAATGCAGACTTGTTTTAGCGCCGCAGTCGATGCAGGACGTGCTTCGGAGTTACCTTTCGGAAAACGGCTTTGAGATAGACACGGAAACGCTCGTTGCCGACGGCGGCAAGTACTACCAGATACTCGGAGCGCGTTATACGGGGAAGACGAGCGAGCCTATGTGCCCATATGAGTATAGGCTTGGACGCCTTAACTTGGAGCGCGCGAAAAATGCGCCGACCGATGCAGACATAAGCTGGCTTCGCGGTGTGCTCGCTTCGGCAAAACGCCGCGTTGAAGGCAGGGCACAGACGTGCGATAATTCGCCCGAGCAGATAAGCGACCGCGAGATGATCGCGGCTATTGAAAACATATTAAACTAACAGGAGGGCAAAAATGCCGACCGTTCGAGAGCTTTACGAGTTTTTAAATCAAAAATTCCCGAAGGATTATTCCTGTGAATGGGATAATGACGGTCTTATGGTAGCGAGCGATCCTAACCGCGAGGTCGTGCGTGTGCTTTGTACGCTCGACGTAACGAATGAGGCAGTGGATTTTGCGATTGCTAACGGCTACGACGTTATTCTATCTCACCATCCACTCTTATTCCGTCCGCTTGGAACGGTCAGCTACGCCGATCCTACGGCGCGCAGAGTCATAAAGCTTTTAAAACACAACATCTCCGTGATGTCCTTCCATACGCGCCTTGACGCGGCTCCGGGCGGACTTAACGATATTTTCGCAAGCTTGCTTGGTCTTACAGACGTTGAACCGCTTATTTGCGGCAACGAGGCAGTGGGACGTATAGGTACGCTTCCCGAGCACACTGACTGTGTTGGCTTTGCTTCTATGGCGAAAAAGACGCTCTCTGCCGAGCGTGTGCTCTTTGCCAAGGCAAGCGGAACGGTCAAGCGTGTTGCTATCTGTGGCGGTGACGGCAAGGACTACGTCAAGGCGGCGAAGGCGGCAGGCGCCGACAGCTATCTGACGGGACAGCTTTCTTATAACATTATGGAGGACGCCGCGAGCATCGGTCTTAATCTTTTTGAAGCAGGACATTTCCACACCGAGGACTTTATCTGTGACTACTTAAAGCTCCTCGTGCTCAAGAGATACACGCAGGTGCAGACGGGTTACTTTGACAGTAACAACATAATGGTAGTATGACGGGATATAACTGTATTATGGTCTATTCCCCCGACAAGTCGCACGTGCTTATGTGTAAGCGTACGCGCGAGCCGTACCTCGGGCTTTACAATCTCGTCGGCGGTCACATTGAGGCAGGCGAGAGCGGTGAGACGGCGGCGTATCGCGAGCTTTTCGAGGAGACGGGCATAGGGCGAGAGGATATAACGCTCCGCCATTTAATGGATTTTACGTATTATAATCAGGACTGCTTTGTCGAGGTTTGGTGCGGGCGGCTTCGCGCTGACGTCAGACTCGTCGAAGAAGCAAATCCGCTTGAATGGATAGAGGTCACAGAGGGCGACGATTATTTCGATATGACGAAATACGCAGGTGAAGGAAATATCGGGCATATGCTCGAGCAGGTAAAACAGTTCGGGGAAGGCTTCCTCGATTAAAAATTGGAGGTTTATTATGCCGTACATTAACGTAAAGGTAACCGAAAAATTAAGTGAAGAAAAGATGGCGGAAATAAAGGCAGCTATGGGAAAGGCTATTACAGCAATTCCCGGCAAGTCCGAAACCTACCTTATGGTATGCGTTGAGGACGGGCAGAAAATATGGTTCGCCGGCGACAATTCGGCACCGAGCGCGTTCGTTGACGTGCGCATTCTCGGTCACGCAAAGAGCGAGGACTATTCGCGTATGACGGGCGTTGTATGCGATATGCTAAAGGATATACTTGGCATCACCCCCGAGCGTGTATACGTCGAGTATTCCGAAACGGACAATTGGGGCTGGAACGGCAGAAACTTTTAATTGGTGATACGATGATTACGTTAGAAGCAATAAAGAAAAATGAGGCCGTACGAACCTATATCAAAAAGGCGGACGAGGTGCTTTCCGCGCTCGGCTACACCGAGCACAGCTTTGCACACGTCGGAAAGGTTGCGGCGACGGCAGGGCATATACTTCGTACGCTTGGATATAGCGATCGCGATGCAGAGCTTGCCGAGATCGCGGGCTATCTGCACGATATAGGCAACGTGATTAACCGCTCGGAGCACGCCCAAAGCGGTGCTGTTATGGCTTTTCGCATACTCGACAATATGGGAGCCGATCCCGCCGATATCGCAACGATAATAAACGCTATCGGCAATCACGACGAATCGACGGCGGTTGCGACGAACGCTATCTCCGCGGCGCTTATAATCGCCGATAAGACGGACGTGCGCGACTCGCGTGTTCGTTCGGATGCGAAGGATTTCGATATACACGACAGAGTAAACTACTCTGTAAAGGACGCGCAGCTAGATATTCGCTGTGCACAGAAGGAAATTGAGCTGAAGCTCACGATAGATACGGACTTTTGTTCCGTGATGGAGTATTTTGAGATATTCCTCGGTCGTATGAAGCTTTGCACGAATGCCGCGAAAACGCTCGGGCTTCGCTTCAGACTTTCGGTAAACGACCGATTTATGCTTTGATGATTTTTTAACTTTAATTTAGGAGAAGGGCAATGAGTAATATCCGTGACATTTTTGCGAGTATGGTTTTCAACGACGCGGTAATGCGCGAAAAGCTACCAAAGGAAACCTACAAATCGCTTATAAAGACAATTGAGGACGGCAAGGAGCTTGATATATCCTTGGCGAACGTCGTCGCTAACGCGATGAAGGACTGGGCAATAGAGAAGGGTGCGACGCATTACACTCACTGGTTCCAGCCGATGACGGGTATTACCGCCGAAAAGCACGACAGCTTTATCACTCCCGTAAGTAACTGCGACGTTATAATGGAGTTTTCGGGCAAGGAGCTTGTAAAGGGTGAGCCCGACGCATCAAGCTTCCCGTCGGGTGGACTTCGTGCGACGTTCGAGGCTCGCGGCTATACCGCGTGGGACCCTACGTCCTACGCATTTATAAAGGACAACACGCTTTGCATTCCGACGGCGTTTTGCTCGTACGGCGGCGAGGCGCTTGATAAGAAAACGCCGCTTATCCGTTCTATGGAGGCGGTCAGCCGTGAGGCAGTGCGTGTGCTTCGACTGTTTGGCAACAAGACCACGAAGGTCGTCAGCACCGTAGGCGCGGAGCAGGAATATTTCCTTATTGATAAGGATCTTTTCGCAAAGCGTAAGGACCTCGTTATCACGGGAAGAACCCTTTTCGGCGCAAGACCGCCTAAGGGACAGGAAATGGACGACCACTATTTCGGCTCGATAAAGCCGAAGGTAAAGGCGTTTATGGCAGAGCTTGACGAGGAATTATGGAAGCTCGGCGTGCTCGCAAAGACCGAGCATAACGAAGCCGCTCCCGCACAGCACGAGCTTGCTCCTATATTCGGCACGACCAATCTCGCCACCGACCACAATCAGCTTACTATGGAAACGATGAAGAAGGTTGCCGCACGTCACGGACTCGTGTGCCTTCTTCACGAAAAGCCCTACAAGGGCGTAAACGGCTCGGGCAAGCACAACAACTGGGCGATTGCAACTAAAGAGGGCGTAAACCTTCTCGAGCCGGGCGAAACTCCTGCGGAGAACGCACAGTTCCTTCTGTTCCTCTGCGCGGTTATCGCGGCGGTTGACGATTTTCAGGATCTGCTTCGCGTGTCCGTGTCGAGCGCGGGCAACGACTACCGTCTCGGCGGCAACGAGGCTCCGCCTGCGATTATGTCGATGTTCCTTGGCGACGAGCTCACGTCGATACTCGACGCTATCGAGCACGGCGTGGAATACGACGGCTTTGAGAAATCCGTGCTTGAGATTGGCTCGGTAGTCCT
This sequence comes from Candidatus Flemingiibacterium sp., assembly GCA_045587285.1. Classification (GTDB taxonomy): domain Bacteria; phylum Bacillota; class Clostridia; order Oscillospirales; family CAG-272; genus Flemingiibacterium. Next base: position 8,366 of record JAZNBZ010000171.1, read on the forward strand.
TCCGAAATTTTCGAAGGATGCCACCGACCGCAATCGCACGTCGCCTTTCGCGTTTACCGGTAACAAGTTCGAGTTCAGAAGCCTTGGCTCGTCCTGCTCGATCTCCGGACCGAACATCACGCTCAACACCATCGTTGCCGAGGAGCTCTCGCGCATCGCGGACAGGCTTGAAGCGGACGTTGCAAACGGTATCGATCTCGGCAAGGCAGTCGGCGCACTTATAAAGGAGATATACAAGCAGCACAAGCGCATAATCTTTAACGGCAATAACTACTCCGAGGAGTGGGTAGCCGAGGCAGAGCGACGCGGACTTCTCAATCTTCGCACAACTCCCGACGCGCTTCCGTGCTTCGTTGCGCGCAAGAATATCGAGATGTACGAGAAGCACAGAGTGTTCACCGAAACGGAAATGCACTCGCGCGACGACATACATATGGAGAGCTACTGCAAGGTGATGAACATCGAGGCGCTCACTATGCTTGATATGGCAAAGAAGCAGATACTCCCCGCTGTTATAAGCTTTATACGTGAGGTGTCCGAAACTGCGGTTGCGGCGAAGGCTATCGGCGTACCTGCCGAGGTAGAGGTCGAGCTTGCAAGCAAGCTTTCAAGCCTTGCTGCGGAGCTTAACGAGAGCATCGGCGCGCTCGAGTTTGCGGTTGCCGAGAGTCACAAGATTAAAGAGCACTACAAGCTTATGTTCTTCATTCGCGACGAGATAATCCCGACGATGAACAGCGTAAGAGCGGCGGCAGACGAGCTTGAGATGCTCGTTGGCGAAAAGTATTGGCCGTTCCCGACGTACGACGCACTTCTTTTTAACGTGTAATAAAGCATTCGGAGATGCCCTCGGGCATCTCCGAAATTTTTTGCGAAGTGCGTAAAAATTAACACAAAATGTGTTGACAAAACAGCGTTTTAATGATATAACTAAATTGTAAAAATCCCGTGGAGGAAACACTATGACTTATTTAAATTCCGAGGGCAAGGCTCGCGTTGAGCGTCTGCGTTTAAACGCGCTTTTGCCCGATGTAAATTATGAGGAAGTGCACTATCTGTTCTGGAAGCGGTTTCTGTCGCTTGACGAGAGCCTTACCAGATATGAGCGCTATCGTGAGGCGTATGCTTACGCTTTTGAAAACGCAACCGTTTGCATAGACGATGACGAGCTTATCGTCGGAAAAATAGGCGGACGTCTTAACGAAGAAGAGAAGGCCGATTGGAAAAATATCTATCACGATGCCGAGCTTGCACGCGGTACGGGCAAGGGAACTGCCACGCATATGGCGATAGATTACGACCTTTTGATGCGAGAGGGCACGAGCGGAGTTCGCGTAATTATTGACGGCTACCTTGCAAAGTGCGACGACGCGGAT
>JAZNBZ010000172.1:0-3162 GCA_045587285.1 Candidatus Flemingiibacterium sp.
AGAAACTTCGGCGTTTGAGATGGTTCTATCCCTTCCCTGCCGAGGGGAGCCGCGCTCCCCTCGCACGTTTTACAAACCGATAGGTTTGCCTTAAATCTTTTCAGTCTTCTTCATGCAGATAAGCTCGAACGCCTTGCCAAGCACCGAGCGTACGCACGACGTGAGCGCAACGCGGAAGTCGCGTACGGTGGCATCGTCTGCGGTGACTATCTGACACTCGTGATAGAAGCGGTTGAACGCCGTGCAAACGTCGAGAATGTAGCGCGTGATGACCGACGGCTCGAGGTCCTCGAGAGCGGACAGTACCTTCTCGGGAAACATCGACAGCGTCTTAAGAAGCGCCGCTTCGGAGCGTGCCGTTACCATCGTGGCATCGGGGGTAATTTCGGGTACGCCGCCTGCCTTCTCGATAATCGAGCAGGTACGCGCATACGTGTACTGCGCGTACGGGCCCGTGTTGCCGTCGAAGTTGAGCGCGTCCTCTAAAATAAAGTTGATATCCTTGATACGGCTGTTCATAAGATAATGGAAGATTATCGCGCCGACGCCGACAGCCTCGGCAACCTCTGCCTTATTTTCAAGGTTTGCGTTCTTTTCTTCCATAATAGCCGCAACCTTCTCGATAGACTCGGCGAAAAGGTCACGCAGTAAAATTACGTTACCCGTACGTGTTGCGAGCTTGGAGCCGTTTATCGAAACGGTACCGTAAGGCACGTGAATAAGCTTGTCCGACCAATCGTAGCCCATAAGCTCAACGACCTTGAACCACTGCGCGAAGTGCAGACTCTGACCTGCGGAGGTGACGTATATGTTCTTGTCGAAATCGTAGGTCTTTTTTCTGTAAAGCGCCGCCGCGATGTCGCGCGTCGGGTAAAGCGTCGAGCCGTCACGCTTCAAGATAAGGCAAGGCGGCATATTGTATTCTTCAAGGTTGATTATCGAAGCACCGTCGTCGATGGTCATAAGGTTCTTTTCACGGAGCTCCTCAACCACCGCAGGCATCTTGTCAGAGTAGAAGCTCTCGCCGTTGTACGAATCGAACTCAATGCCGAGCTGCTTGTACGTACGGCTGTACTCGCGAAGGGATATGTCGATAAACCACTTCCAGAGCGCGGTGTTTTCCTCGTCGTGATGCTCGAGCTTTGTAAACTCCGCTCTCGCCTCGTCGTTAAGCGACTCGTCCTTCTCCGCCTGTTCGTGGAACTTTACGTAAAGCGCAACGAGTCCGTCGATGCCGTCAGCCTCAACCTGCTCGCGGCTTCCCCACTTGCGGTAAGCCACGATAAGCTTGCCGAACTGCGTACCCCAGTCGCCGAGGTGGTTTACGCCGATGCAGTTGTAGCCGCAGAACTCGTGAAGCTTTTTGAGGCTGTGACCGATAACGGTCGTGCCGAGGTGTCCGATGTGGAACGGCTTTGCAACGTTCGGCGAGGAATAGTCGAGCACGACGTTCTTTCCCTTACCGAAGTCAAACGAGCCGTAAGCCTCGCCCTTTTCCATAATCTCGGGCATAAGCACGCCCGCGAGATAAGCGGCGTTTATAAATATATTGAGGTAGCCGCCGACAACGTCCACTTTTGCGATAACGTCGTCCTCGAGTCCCTCTGCAAGCTTCGCCGCTATCATCGGCGGAGCCATACGCATAGCCCTCGAAAGCTTAAAGCACGGGAACGCGAGGTCGCCGAAGTTATCGTCCGGCGGATATTCGAGGTAGTCTGCGAAATCCTCCGCGGTGGTGTCAGCGGCGGCGGGATTACCCTCGGTCAGCGCGGCGAATTTGCCGTGCAGCTTGTCTGCAATGTGTTTTTTTATAGTAAGCATCGTATCTGTCCTTTGCGATATAATTTTTATAATATACCATTATACCATATTTATTGCCGTTTGGCAATATTTTTTTCGATTTTTTGTTGCTCCAATTAGAAAATGTGTGCCTGAATGGACGCAGTTTTCGTTTGGCTCCCTCCGGGAGGGGGCTGTCATCGAAGATGACTGAGGGAGAATGCGTTAACGAGAAGCACGGTTGAATTCTATTGTTCCGCAGGCTCCTTCCACCACTTCGTGGTCCCCCTCCCTCTCGGAGGGAGGCTTTTGGGCGATGCATACTGCGATAAGAAGCAAAATAAAATTGGAATTTTTTATCCTCTCTCGGCAATCTTTCTGCCCATAAGCACGCCCATAACGGACGCCATCATAAGACCTCTCGTCCAGCCGCTCGAATCGCCGAGACAATGGAGTCCCGGAAGCGACGTGTCGAGGTTCTCGTCCATTTTTACGCGATTGCTATAAAATTTAAGCTCGGGCGAATAGAGGAGCGTTTCGGGGCTTGCAAAGCCGGGGACTACTACGTCCATCGCCTGAATGAAGTTGATGATATTCGTCATCGCGCGGTACGGCATCGCGGCGGTTATATCGCCTGCGACTGCATCGGGAAGCGTGGGCTTTACGTTACTCTGTGCGAGCTCCTTGGGCCACGTGCGCTTGCCGTCGAGTATATCGCCGAAGCGCTGAACGAGAATGTGTCCCGCGCCGAGCATATTCGTAAGCTCGCCGACCTTTTTCGCGTACTCGATAGGCTGATTGAACGGCACGGAGAAGTTGTGCGAGCAGAGGATCGCGAGGTTGGTATTGCCCGACTTGTGCTCCTTATACGAGTGACCGTTTACAACGGCAAGGTTATTGTCGTAATTCTCCTGCGACACAAATCCGCCGGGGTTCTGACAGAAGGTACGCACCTTATTTTTAAACGGCTTCGGATAACCGATAAGCTTCGATTCGTAAAGCACCTTGTTTACGTCCTCGATTATCTCGTTTCTAACCTCAACGCGCACGCCTATGTCAACCGTGCCCGGCTTATGCTCCACGTTATGCTCTACGCATATCTTCTCAAGCCAATCCGCGCCGCGTCTGCCCGTTGCAACGACGACGGTGTTCGCGCGTATCTCACGTGCGCTTCCCTTATCGTCGATTATGACGCCGCGGCAGGCACCGTCCTCAACTATAAGGTCGTTGCAGTTTATGCCAAACGTCATCTCAACGCCGTTTTCGGCGAGGTACTCCTGTATCGAGTGGTATATGCTCTGCGCCTTCTCAGTTCCGAGGTGGCGTATCGGACAGTCAACGAGTCGCAGACCTGCCTGAATGGCGCGCTTGCGTATCTCCTTG
>JAZNBZ010000173.1:0-20455 GCA_045587285.1 Candidatus Flemingiibacterium sp.
ATACAAGACAACCGACAAAACGAGATTCAAAATGGGTAGGGCAGCAAGAAGTACGCCGTACATCATACTTGACTGGTCATCGCTGAGCACAACGTTTTTGTAATCGGCAAAGCTGCTTATATCATACGTCTTGAGTATATGGAACGTGTTCGGAATCAGGAACAGAAAATAGAAAAAGCCCTGTATTCCCTCGCCGGGTCCCATAAGACAGCCGGGAAGAAGCAGAAGGAGTATGAGAGCAACGATAATTCGGCGTATCCAGCGCGCGCGGCGTCGCTTGTGGGCTGATTCGTCGCCGGAAAGGTCGAGCTCTTTACGTAGCCCGAACACCTTGTCCGAGATGCTGCTTTCCATAAGATCAAGCTGTTTTTTGACCGACGATTCGTGAGACTCGTTGGTTTCAACGTGTGATTTTATCAGCGCCAAAAGATCGTTTATCTTTTTGCCCCCATTTTCGCGGGCGTTATCGAGATCGAGATCCTCTCTTGAGGACAGTATCTTTGTAAGAGCCGCAAGACCGTTGTTGTACGGCTTTTCGTCGAGTAATTTTTTTGCGCGTGCTAAAAATCCACACGCGACCTCCTTGGACGCGGGTACGCCAATATTCTTGTCATTTTCGGCTTCAAGGTATAGTTTTGCGAGCTTTATGCACGCGTCCACCGCGTCGCGGTGGCTTCCGTATTCAGCCTTGTAGGCGAGCCTTAGCAGGCGGCTGCTATTGTTTAGGTAATCGTCAGTCTTGTCGCTGTTGCGCTTGTGTGCTTCCTCCTCCATTTTCAGCGCATCCTTGAGCAGGACCGCTCTGCTGTCGAGCGTATCAGTCGCGTTGCCCTCGGAATCGGTTTGCAGAAATTCTATTGCGGCGTGAATTTTTGGATATTTCATTGTCCTCTCCTTGCAGATAAAATCGTCTTAAATACACTATACCACATATTCTCAAAAATTGCAAGAGCCATAAAACGGCGAGTGGATAAACTTTTTGCTCATTAGTTGTTGACAGAACGCTAAAAAAATCGTATAATAATTATATATGGATTAAAATCGGGCGTACTATATCATCTGACGGCTCGGGAAAGGCGGACAGCGGTGAGAATTGCGGTTATATCGGACATACACTCAAACTTTATGGCACTCGAAAACGCGCTTTGCCTTATCGCGGATATGCGCCGTTCGGGCGAGGGTGTAGACGGTATCATATTCCTCGGCGATTATCTCACCGATTTTCCGTATCCGCAAAGGACGCTGCATCTTATCGACGAGGCGGCGGCGGAATTCCCGTGTCACTTCGTACGCGGCAACCGCGAGGACTATTTGATACGCCACCGCTACACAAAAGACGAGGATTGGAGCTACTCCTCGAGCAGTGGCTCGCTTCTGTATACATACGAAAACCTTACGAAAAAGGATCTTGACAAGTTAGAAACGCTCTCCCACTGCATTGATATAACCCCCAAGGGGCTTCCCACCATTACCGCCTGCCACGGCTCTCCCGGTGCCGCCAAGGAATGGATAATGAACCGCCCACAGCTTATCGACAAGTACACGACGGAGATAGCGGGCGAGGTTTTGCTTTGCGGTCACACGCACAGAGGCGGAGTCGTTGAGGCAAACGGACGGCGCGTGATATTCTGTCCGAGCGTCGGACTTCCGCAGGATCACAGACACGGCTCGCGTATGCTTATACTTGAAACCAAGAAGGGCGCTTGGCGCTACCGCTCCATACCCGTCGGATACGACAAGCACAAGATGTTAAAAGAGTTCCATACGAGCGGACTTTTCGAAAAGGCGGGCGTTTGGTCGAGGTGCATTATAAAATCAATGTTTGACGAGCACGATCACGCCGCGAGATGTGTTGCGCTCGCGTGGCGTAAGGCATCGGCGGACGGCTTTGAGGGCGGACAGGTCCTGCCCGAGAAGTATTGGGAAGCGGCGGCGGACGAGCTTGGGCTTTTGTAAATGAAGGGGTGTACAACTATGAAGAAAACAACTGTTGTTATTCTCGTTTTGGCGATCACCACGGCGATTCTTATGACTATGGTGGGTGTATCCGCAGTTCGCAATGCGACAATCAATGAGCATTGTGTCGGCGCGGTGTTTGCCGGCGTGAAGATACTTGCCAGAGAGACGGAGAGCATCGCACAGAACGGTGAATACGGCATTCAGAGCCGCGAAAATATTGCAGACGCACTCTCGAAGATCGAAAGTGCCGTCACGGTGATGAATAACTATGGCTTCAAATATAAATCCTTCGGCGGTAATTTGTTCGATTTGTCGCGCGTGCTTGGAATGTGGTCGGTGCAGATAAACGATTTCGACGCGCAGAGCATTCCCTATGACGGCGTGATCTCCGATGGGGAGAAAGAATTTCTTATGCAGCTTAATTCCGATCTTGACGCGCTTCTTGCGCTGATGCTTGCAGAGGACGGGCTGAATATGCGCCGCGGACTCAAATGGGGCGATTTTCGCGACGAGCTTAAAGCATTCTGCGAAACCTACGACACGTGGAACCCGGCGTATGCGCCGTTTGATTTATTGAATAAGTAATTTAAGGAGATAAAAACAATGAGCAGTATCAAGGATATTTCGCTTGCAAAGAGCGGACACGACAAAATCAATTGGGTTAAGAGCTATATGCCCGTTCTTAACATCATTAACGAGCAGTTTACGCGCGAAAAGCCGTTTGCGGGTAAGAAGATCTCTATGTCCATCCACCTCGAGGCAAAGACGGCGTATCTCGCTATTACCCTCGCGGCAGGCGGCGCAGAGGTTTACGTGACGGGCTGTAATCCGCTTTCCACGCAGGACGACGTTGCGGCGGCACTCGTTGACCTCGGCTTTGAGGTGAACGCTTGGCGCGGTGTTACCGATGCGGAGTATGAGGAGCACCTCAAGAAGACTCTCTCGCTTTGCCCCGACGTTATGATCGACGACGGCGGCGACCTCACACAGCTCCTTCACGGTGAGTGCCGCGAATACGGCAAAAACCTTATCGGCGGCTGTGAGGAAACTACGACGGGTATCCACCGTCTGTTCGCACGTCAGGCGGCAGGTATGCTCGACTACACGATGATCGACGTAAACGATGCGGACTGTAAGCATCTTTTCGATAACCGCTACGGCACGGGACAGTCCACGCTCGACGGTATTATGAACTCTACCAACCTTATTATCGCAGGTAAGACCGTCGTAGTCGCAGGCTACGGCTGGTGCGGTAAGGGCGTTGCTATGCGTGCAAAGGGTATGGGCGCTAACGTTATCGTTACCGAGATCGATCCCGTTAAGGGCATTGAGGCTGTAATGGACGGCTTCCGCGTTATGACTATGGACGAGGCGTGCGCACTCGGTGACCTTTTCATCACCGTAACGGGCTGTAAGGACGTTATCCGCGACGAGCACTTTGATAAGATGAAGGACGGCGTGCTTCTCTCGAACAGCGGCCACTTCGACGTTGAAATTGACAAGGTGGCGCTCGCAAAGAAGGCAAAGAGGGTTTGGGAGCGCAAGCCGAACATCGCAGGCTACGAAATGCCCGACGGCCGCATTATAAACCTTCTTGCAGAGGGCAGACTCGTAAACCTCGCGGCAGGTAACGGTCACCCGGCTGAAATTATGGATATGAGCTTTGCTATTCAGGCAAAGAGCCTTGAATATCTCGTTAAGAACGAGGGCAAGCTTGATAAGAAGGTATATCAGGTTCCGCGTGAGATCGACGAGGAGGTTGCCGCACTCAAGCTTCGTGCGCTCGGCGCTTCGCTCGAGGTCCTCAGCGAGGAGCAGAAGGCGTACCTTGCAAAGGTTGAATAATCGAGTGTCGTCCGTTCCGAGTTAAATCGGGACGGACGATTTGTTTATAAAGTGTAAAAGTTTCGGATATGTGCTTGAAAGTAGCGTAAAAGTGATATATAATATGTTTATGCTGTAAAATTCTGTGGGAGGTGTACGCGGTGAAAAAACGGATTACTGCTCGACGCATAGTTATGATAATCAGCGCGTGCGTGTTCCTTTTCGGTGCGGCGTGGCTCGTGAGAAGCGCGGTGGATTATTACCGCGGAGATAAGCTTTACGGCGAGCTTGCCGATAAGATTTTCGAGGCGGATTTTGAGGATGACGTCGGACGGCTTGACGCGATGAAGAAAAACGTCGCGGGGCTCAAAGCGGCTTACCCCGACGTGTACGGATATATCCACATCGACGGCACGCGCATCAGCTTCCCTATCGTCAAGGGCGAGGATAACGAATATTACCTCAAGCGTGCGTACAACGGACAGTTTATGGTGTGCGGCGCGATATTCGCCGATTTTCAGAACGCAGAAAGACTCGAGGACAACCGCAACACGGTGCTGTACGGTCACAATATGCTCGACGGAAATATGTTCAACAACGTGATGCTCTTTTTAGAGGAGGACGTTTTTAACTCAAAGCTTATAGAGGTATACACCGAGAACGGTATATACACCTACGAGCCGTTCGCGATATGCAAAACGCGCTTTGACTATCCGTATTTCGAAATGAAGTTTGAAAGCGGCGAGGACTTCGTTGCGTTTTGCGAAGAAATGCAGAACAATTCGCTTTACGGTAAGGGGATGACCTTCACGGGAGAGGATAAGATAATCACGCTATCGACGTGTACGCCCTCGACGGACGCCGAATGGTATGGCGTCGGTCGGTACGCGCTTCACGCGAAGCTTATAAAGGTGGAAAAATGAGTATTCTTGTGTGTCCGCTGTGTAAGACGCCGCTCGTGCGTGAGGGCGGAAGCTACTTTTGCTCGGGTGAGCGCAGGCACTGCTTCGACGTAGCCAAAAGCGGCTACGTTACACTTACGCGTGCGCTCGGAAGCGCGGGGGATGATCGCGATATGGTACGCGCACGCACCGCGTTTCTCGATAAGGGCTATTACCGCCCGTTTGCCAATGCGGTCGCAAAAGCGCTTGACGACGCGGGAACCGTCATCGACGCCGGCTGCGGAGAGGGCTATTACTCGAATGTTATCGCCGAAAGCGGGCACGCGGTCTACGGCTTTGACTTGTCAAAGCACGCGTGCGATAAGGCGGCGAAGCGCGCGAAGGCGGCAAATAACGGAGCGTTTTTCGGCGTTTCGAGCGTGTTTGAGCTGCCGATTGCAGACAAAAGCGCAGACGCAGTCGTGAGCCTGTTTGCGCCGATTGCCGAGGTCGAATTTTCGCGCGTCCTGAAGGACGGCGGACTGCTCGTGGTCGGTGCGGCTGGAAAACGGCATCTTTTTGAGCTTAAAGAAGCAGTGTACGCCGAAGCGTACGAAAACGAGGGACGGCGCGACCTGCCGAGCGGATTTTCGGAGATCGCTCGCGAACGCGTTACGTACAGCTTCACTTGTGACGACGTGAAAAGCCTGTTTATGATGACGCCGTACGCGTTTAAGACGTCGCGCGAGGATACGGCGAAGCTTGATACTATCGAAAGCCTTGAAATAACGGCGGATTTCGATATATTCATATACGAAAAAGTGGTGGTATAAATGAAAATTTCACTGTGCATACCGATGTACAACGAGGAAAAGATAATAGGCGATACGGTTGCACGCGTCTCGGAATATATGACGGATAATTTCGAGGATTGGGAGGTCATCTTCTCCGACGACGGCTCGACTGATGGCTGTCGCGCGATAGTAGAAGCGTGCGACGACGAGCGCGTACGCGTGATCGGATACGGACAAAACAAGGGTAAGGGCGCGGCGGTACGCCACGGCGTACTTAATTCAACGGGCGATATTATTATTTTCACCGACAGCGACCTCGCGTACGGTCTTGACGTAATAAAAACGGCGGCGGATTTGTTTGCGGCAAATGCAGACGCGGACGTAATCGTCGGCTCGCGAAATCTCGACAAGAGCGGATACGAGGGATATACGTTCACCAGAAAAATTGCGTCGAAGGCGTATATAAAGTGCCTTGCGCTCGTGGCAGGCTTTAAAATGACCGATTCGCAGTGCGGCTTCAAGTGCTTCCGCCGCGAAATTGCACGCGAGATATTCAAATCGTGCGAGGTGGACGGCTTTGCGTTCGACTTTGAGGTGCTCATAAAGGCAAAAAAGCTCGGCGCGAAGGTGCTCGAGATGCCCGTTAAAATAGTAAACCACCGCGAGAGCAAGGTGCACGTGCTTCGCGACAGCGTAAAAATGCTGCGCGACGTTCGCGAGATCAAAAAAAGGAACAAATAAAGAGAGAGCGGCAGTCGTAGTACGATAGTGAACGCTAAAAGTACGAATTTATATTGACAAGTCCGATTGGGCGCGGTAAAATAGTGTAAACGGAACGGCGGCGCCGAATACGTGCCTTGCCTTGAATGAGAGGATTGTTAGAATGACTGAAGCTTTAGCGTATATCATTATAGCCGTGGCGGCACTTTTGTGCTCCTGTCAATTTTTGTTCCAGCGAGCATATAATAAAACCGAGGGAAGCGGCATATACGCGGCAATGCTGTTCTCGTTCCTCGGCTCGATAATCAAAATTATCTCCGCGTTTGCAACGTACGGCTTCGAGCACACGTTCACGCTCGGCTCGGCGATACTTGCGCTTTTGTCAGCGCTTGACAACGTGATGGTAATGCTTTTCTCGGCGAAGGTGTTTAAGATCGCCAATATGTCGGTTTACTCGCTGTTTATGATGCTTGGCGGTATGGCACTCCCGTTTGCGTACGGTATGGTGATCGGCGAGGATTTCACGCTCGGCAAAGCGCTCTGCTTCGCACTTATTCTCGTTGCGATGCTCATAACGACGGATTTCAAATCGAAGGGCTCGCGTGCGGCGATAAAATATTACGTAGGCATATTTATAGGAAACGGTCTTTTCGGCGTTCTTGCAACGGCAAATCAGAACCTTGAAAATCATTCGTCGAGCGGAACGTTTCTCCTTATGACGGGCGTCTGGACGCTTGTAGTATGCGGCGCGGCGGTGCTTGTCAGCATATTGAAAACGAAGCGAAAGGTGTTCGTTGCGCCGAAAAGCGCGCTTATATCGTCTGCGCTGTACGGCGTAATATCCACGTTCTCCAGCCTATTTATCCTGATTGCGCTCGAAACGCTCGACGCTTCGGTGCAGTATCCGATGATAACGGGCGGCACGATAGTTTTCTCCGCGCTTATATGCTTCGTACGCCGCGAAAAGCTTACGGCACGCGACGTTATAGCGGCGGTGGTTGCGGCGGGAGCATCGGCGGTTGTAATGCTGTAACACGTCTGTTACAACGTGTTTACAATTATTTCATAAAATAGTCTTTCATATTTTTTGAGTGTATGCTATAATTAATATACGGTATACTATCTTGTGTAAAGGAAGGTACAACATTATGAAGAATTCCAAGAAAGGCCTCAGCCCGCTTGCACTTATTATTATAATCACAACGTCTATCGTTGCGGCTGCCGGCATTATCCTGCTCGTTTTAAAGCTCGTGCAGAAGAAGCGTGAAAAGAGCGCGCTCGAGGGCTGCGACTGCTGTGACTGCGACGATCTCGATTCGTGGGAGTTTGACGACGCTGATATTCTCGGCGATCTTTCCTTCGACGACGAGGAGCTCTACGCTCACAACGACGAGCAGATCGCATCTGCGGTTGACGAAGCTATCGACGCTGTTGATGCAGCTTCTGCTGACGTTGAGGACGCTGACAAATAATTAAGCATTTGCAATAGAGGAGGGAAACCGGCGAGAAAGTGTATCTTGCCGATTTCCCTTTTCGTTTTTTCGAATTGATTTTGATAAGGAGGCAGACTTTATGAAAAAATCAGCGTTTGCATTGGCGCTCTTGCTTGTGATAGGAATGCTCTCGTCGTGCGGCAACGGTGCAGTGTCGGGAGATGACGTTCAAAAGGATCCGTTTCTTGACGTCACATACGGAGAAGAGGGGGATAAGACCGTGAGAGAACAAAGACAAGAGATAAAGGATGCTATGGAGCGCGCGATAAACACCGAGGTCGTGTATAAGGAAATCGAGGAGTACAATCCAACGCTTGAAAAATACGACCATATCAAGGCGATTACTTACGATGCGTTTGAATACCAAGGTCAAAAGACCAAGGTGTTTGCGTTCATAGGCTTCCCCGAAGGCGCAAGTGCAGAGACGCCGGTTCCTGCCGTAGTTCTGATACACGGCGGCGGAGGTCACCCGTATATGGAGTGGGTACGCCTTTGGAACGAGCGCGGATATGCGGCTATTGCTATGGAAACCACGGGCTATTTCCCGTCGGAGCCTAACGTAGGCGTTAATGAAAACGAAAACGGCAAGTTTGTTTACGGTATGCACGGGGTCTTCCTCGAGGAGGGCTACACCAATGCGCCCGACCGAGAATATACTACCGAGTATGCCGAGGTCGAGGAGCAGTGGGCGTATCACGGGCTTTCGCAGGTCATACTCGCGCACAACGTTCTTCGACAGGATGAGCGCGTTGACAGCGATAATATCGGCGTCACGGGAATTTCCTGGGGCGGTGTTATGACCGCGCAGATCATCGGATACGATACTCGCTTCAGCTTTGCGATCCCCGTTTACGGCACGGCGTATCTTGGCGACGAAATGCGTCCGTTCCGTGACTTCGGCGCGCCTTACGTCGATGCACTATGGGCGGCGGAGCGAAACCTTGACAACGCCAAAATGCCGATACTTTGGTACGCGTACAGCGACGACAGTAACTTCGGCGTGACGTCGTACTGTAAATCCTATATGCACACAAAGGATGTTAATGCCAAAACCGCGCTTTTGATGTTGTCCGATTGGGGACACAGCCACAACAGCGTCTTTAAGACCACTCACAGCTTTCTGTTTGCCGATTGGGTGACCTTTGACAAGGGCGGGCTTGTGACGTTTGAGACTCTGCCCGAGGGGCGCGAGATAAATTGCAAAATAGATATTCCCGAGGCGAATAAGGATTGGGTTCGCGCAACGCTTTATTATATAACCGAGCCGATGTCGTACAGCGAGCACGACAAGTTCGGTAAGGGCGTGCGAATGTACCTTGACCAGCATTGGCAAAGCAGTCCTGCCTGCCTTGAGGTCGATATAGAAAACGGCACCGTTACGGGTGTCATCCCCGAGGATGCCAAGGGATATTACGTCCAGCTTATGTTCTTCTCACAGGGCGAGATGTGCTATTCAAGCTCGCCGTACGTTGAGGCTGAATAAAAGAAAATCACCCGTTTCAAACGGGTGATTTTTTTGCTTACTTGTTTGCGTTCATCTTGAGATATGCGTTGATGAAGCCGTCAATTTCGCCGTCCATTACGGCTTGAATGTTGCCGTCCTCGTATCCGGTGCGGTTGTCTTTTGCAAGCGTGTACGGCATAAATACGTACGAGCGTATCTGACTGCCCCACTCGATATTGTTCTTGACGCCCTTGATGTCGTCTATCTTATCGAGCTTCTCGCGCTCCTTGATCTCCAAAAGCTTGGATTTGAGCATTTTGAGCGCGGTTTCCTTGTTCTGAAGCTGGCTGCGCTCGGTCTGACAGCCGACGACGATGCCCGTCGGAAGGTGAACTATACGGATAGCGGAGTCGGTCTTGTTGACGTGCTGACCGCCGGCGCCCGACGAGCGGTGTGCGGTTATTTCGAGATCTTCCTCGCGAAGCTCGATCTTGCCGTCGTCCTCAAACTCGGGCATTACGTCAACCGATGCAAACGACGTCTGACGACGTCCCGATGCGTCGAACGGCGACACGCGGACGAGGCGGTGTACGCCTGCTTCGCTCTTTAAGTAGCCGTAAGCGTTCGTGCCCTCGACCATTATGGTCGCGCTCTTGATGCCTGCCTCTTCGCCGTCGAGCCAATCAACGAGCTTTACGTTATAGCCGTGCTTTTCACCCCAACGCGTGTACATACGGTAGAGCATAAGCGCCCAGTCCTGAGCCTCGGTGCCGCCTGCGCCCGGGTGGAAGGAAACGATAGCGTTGTTGCGGTCGTATTCGCCCGAAAGCAGTACCTCGATGCGCTGACGCTCCTCCTCCTTTATAACTGCCGCCATTTCCTCCTCGACCTCGGGAACGATGGACTCATCGTTTTCCTCGATGCCCATCTCGGCGAGGGTGATAGCGTCCTCAAGACGGTTTTTGAGCGAGTTGAAGGCGTCGATCTTATCCTTTTTCTGTTTTATCTTCTGGAGCATCTTGCTCGAGTTTTCTGCGTCGTTCCAGAAATCCGGCGCGAGAGTCTTAGCTTCGTCCTCCTCGACCTCGGCGATAAGCTGGTCGATACGCAGTGCCGATGCGAGCTCGTCGATGTCGGCGCGCATATTCTGAAGCTTATATTTTGCGTCTTCAAGTTGAATAATCAATGTCGTTCCTCCTATTTGCCGCGTTGCGGCGAATATCAATTATTAATTATTATACCATAAGCGGTGGTGGTTTGCAAGTGGATTTGCAATTTTACATATTGTTTATATATTCGCGGCTACTCCGCCATCTTATAAAACTTCTCTATTTCCTCCGCGTTGCCGAAATTGCGCGCGGCGAGCGTTTGGCTAAGCGTATCACAAAGGGCTTCGTCGGTGAGAAGGCGTTTAACGCCCTCGTATATCGCGTCGGCGTCGATATCGCAGATAACGCCAAGTGCGCCGTCCTCAAGCTGCTCGGCGGCGGACAGGTAGCGCGATGCGAGTATCGGCTTATGCATAATCTTGGCTTCCTCGACGGCGATCGGCTTGCCCTCGGTGCGCGAAGGCTGTGCGTAAATATCGCAGTCGCGAAGGTATTTGTACGGATTTTGCGTTGCGCCGAGAAGCACTAACGTATCGGAAATGCCTGCGTCGGCAACTAGCCGTTGAACGTGGCGCTTGTAGCCCTCGTCACCGTCGCCGAGAACGTACCAACGGACGTTAAAGCCGTCCTCCCGAAGCCGCTTCAGAACGGGAACGATAAGATCAATGCCCTTGTGAGGGTGGATGCGTCCAAGCGTCAGTATGCGCTTGCCTGAAAAGTCCGTGTCGGTAAAGGTGTCGCCGACCTCGGCAAGTGCGTGTATTTGCGGCGGGCTTATGATATTTTCCATCATAACCGTGCGCTCGGCAATTTCGGGCAAATGGGATTTAAGCGCCGCGTAGGCGGCGTGCGAAACGGTTACGATTCCATCGCACCTTTTAAAATAGGGCAGGTATATCCCGTTGTCACGCGGCGGATTCGTGTAATCAAAGTGCAGCCACGCGAGCTTCTTTTTTGCCTTGACCTTGTCGCACGCGTAAAACGTGGTGCGCTCGCCCCAATAAGCTAACGCGACGTCGTATTCTTCCTCGACGGCAGGCATTTTTTTCATAAAGTGAAGCCACATACGCGTGGCAACGGATGCGCGCCGTTCGCCTTTTGTGAAAAGCGTTCCGACGAAATACGGGAATATCTCGAAAAGCGTCAGCGGATTTTCTCTGACGAAGCAGTTAAAAAGCGTCCTCGCGGCATTTTTGCCCGACAGAAGGAACATATCGCCGTACTTTTCCATTATCTGTACGTTGACGCAGTCGGGTATCCGGTCAAGTAATAACCCCTCACGCTTGGCGAGAAGAAGCGTTACGTCAAAGCGTTCAAAATCGAGCGCGGACAAAAACGACAGAAAGGATTTTTCCGTTCCCGCGCAGTTCATCGTTATGCCGACGACGAGTATTTTGGTCTTATTTTTCAAAGCCCTCTGCCTCCTCGTAAAGCTCCATAAGCCGCTCCTCGACCTCGCTTTGACGGGTATAGAGCTCGTTTACCTTGACGTAATCCGTCTGTATAGACTCGTCGGCGAGCTTTTCGGTGAGCTCCTCGAGTTCTTTTTCGAGTGCCGCCGTTTCCTCGGCGTTCTTTCTCATTCGGGTTTTCAGCTTTCGCTGCTCCGACGCCTGCTCCTTTGCGCGCAGATATTGCTCCTTCGCCTCGGTGACGGTTTCTGCGGCGGTCTGTACCGCCGTCGATGCCGTGCGCGCGCGGTGAGCCTTGTACTCCTCGTACGTGCCGAAAAAGTCGAGCGCGGGCTTTGAGGATAGGTCGAGCACGCGCGTTGCGAGCTTCGAGATAAAATATCGGTCGTGCGACACGGCGATTATCGTGCCGTCGAACTCCAATAGCGCATTTTCAAGCGCTTCGCGCGAGCCGATATCAAGGTGGTTCGTCGGCTCGTCGAGTATCAGAAGGTTCATTTTAGAAAGTATCAGCTTGCACAGCGTAAGGCGCGCCTTTTCGCCGCCTGAGAGAACAGACACTTTCTTTTCGATGTCGTCTCCTTTGAAAAGGAAGAGCGCGAGCGCGGAGCGAATCTCCGTCTGCGTGAGTCCGTCGTAGCAGTTCCAAAGCTCGTCGAGAACGGTGTTGTCGGGATCGAGATTTTGGTTTTCCTGATCGTAGTAGCCGATATTTACGTTATATCCGTACTCAAAGCTGCCTTCGTCGGCGGCGAGCTTTTCGGCGATTATTTTGATAAGCGTTGATTTACCGCATCCGTTCGGACCTGCGATAAAGAGGTGGTCGCGCTTCTTTACGAGGAACGATACGTCCGAAAAGAGCGGCTTGTTGGGATAAGACTTCGTAAGTCCCTTTACGGTCAGCACGTCGTTGCCGCTCTCGCCCGATTTCGTGAACGTAAGGCGTATGTTTTCGGGGAGCGCGTCGGGACGCTCCACTCTCACCATACGGTCGAGCGCCTTCTGACGGCTCTCGGCGGCGATTATGTTGCGTTCGCGGTTCCATCTGCGCTGCTGTTCGATGTACGCCTCGATGCGGGCGATCTCTTTTTGCTGATTTTTGTAGTGGCGCTCCTGTATCTCGCGCATTTCGCGCTTGAGTTCAACGAAACGCGAGTAGTTGCCGCTATACAGCTCGGCGTGGGTGTTTTCTATTTCGAGCGTTTTGGTGGTGACGCGGTCGAGGAACCAGCGGTCGTGCGATATGACGAGGAGCGTGCCGCGGTATGACGAGAGGAAATCCTCAAGCCACGCGAGCGTTTCAACGTCGAGGTGGTTGGTCGGCTCGTCGAGCATCAGTATATCGGGCGAGGTGATAAGCTCGCGCGCGAGCGCGAGGCGCGTTTTCTGACCGCCCGAAAGTCCGGATATTTTAAGGTCGTGAAAGCGCTCGTCAAAGCCGAGATTTTTGAGTATACCCTTGCAGCGCGAGCGGAATTCGTAGCCGCCTGCTCGCTTGAAGCGGTCGGCGAGCGAGGTGTAGGATGCGATAAGCTCGTCATCTGCAGGAGTGACTTCGAGGCGTGCGCTGAGCTCCTCAAGGCGCTTTTCGTCCGCGATGAGATCGGCAAACGATTCAAGCATACCCTCGAGCACCGTGCATTCGCCCTCAAAGCCCGTGTTCTGCTCGAGCATACCGACGGATTTGTCCTTCGAGATGTATACCGAGCCGTCGGTCGGCGTATATTCGCCGCGTATTATTTTAAAAAGCGTGGACTTGCCCGCGCCGTTTACGCCGACGATGCCGAGCTTGTCCCCCTCGTTAAGGCTGAAGGATATATTATCGAGTATAACGTCCGTACCGAACTCAAGCGATACGCCGCTAAGACTTATAGCTGTCATTGTTCTCTCCAAGTAAACATTATTATACATTTTATAGTATAGCACAAAATATCCGCCGTGTCAAATATTATACGGCAACGCGCAAAACAAAAGCCGCCCGCACAACGGACGGCTTTGTAAATTTGTTATTTGTAAAATCTCATCGAAGCGACTACCTTGCCGAGAATTATAAGCTCGTTTGCGTAGATAGGCTTCATCGTGGAGTTTTCGGGCTGTAGGCGGAAGCGATTATCCTCGCGGTAGAAGGTCTTGACCGTTGCCTCGTCCTCGACGAGCGCAACCACGACGTCGCCGTCGTTTGCGGTGTTCGCCTTTTCAACGATGATAAGGTCGCCGTCCATTATGCCGATCTCGATCATACTCTCGCCCTGAACGCGAAGCGCGAACATATCGTTCGACGAAAGACGCGAGGACGGACGGGGGACGTCAATGTATCCATCGTAGTTTTCAACTGCGAGTATGGGCATACCTGCGGCAACCTTGCCGAGTATCGGCACGCGTACGGTCGAGCCCTTGTCTGCCGTGCCGTCATCGACGCGGATGGTGCGGCTCTTGCCCGCAGATTTCTGAATTACGCCCTTTTCCTCAAGGCGAGCAAGGTACGTGTGTACCGTGGAGGTGCTCTTCATTCCGAGAGCGTTGCAAATGTCACGCACACTCGGCGCATAGCCCTCGTTTTTGATGTTATTCTTGATATATTCGAATATTTCGCGCTCACGCTCGGTAAGATTGTTTGCCATTTTTGCTACCTCCGAATGAATATTTTTGTTCTACAGAATAAGTATACCATAGTTTATCGCAAAAAGCAAACAATTGTTCTATATTTTGTGTTAATTTTTTATTTATAAATAATTAACGAAATAAAAACAACGCCGTCATACGCGTGTAGTATAATAAACATCGGTAGAAAACTATGAAAAGAGGTCCGCTTATGTCAATTGTCATTCGCCGCGCTATGGTAGACGACGCCGAGGGCATACTCGCTTTGCTTATGCAGGTCGAGGCTATCCACCAAAAAGGTCGCCCCGACCTTTTCCGTGAGCACGGTACGAAATATACGATTACGGAATTATTTGAAATAATGACGGATGCCGAGCGTCCGATATTCGTTGCTGCAGACGGCGCGAAGGTCGTTGGCTACGTGTTCGGTATCATAAGCGAAACGAAGGACAGCACGATGCTCGTCGATATGAAAACTATCCACCTTGACGACGTGTGCGTAGACGAGAACTATCGCGGAACGGGCATTGGCGGGATGCTTATGGAGCACGTGACCGAGTGGGCGAGGTCTGTGGGCTGCACGCGAATGGATCTCGACGTGTGGGAGTTCAACGACAGTGCTCGCCGTTTCTACGAAAAATACGGATTTGTTACGCAAAAGCGAAGAATGGATATGTGGCTATAAATAAAGTGAAAGCAGGTACAGTGTGGTGCTGTACCTGCTTTTTTGTGTTTTGCTATCCCTCTCCGTCACGCTGCCGCGCGCCACCTCTCCCAAAGGGCGAGGCTTAGAGTTGATATGGCTCTCCCTTTGGGAGAGCTCCCGCAAAGCGGGTGAGAGGGCAAAATAGGTTGCCCTACGGCTTGACCTGTATCGAATGCTTTATCATTGCGTCAATGACGTCGTATATCCTCGCTCGGTCTTTATCAGAGAGCTTGCTTATTTTCTCGTGAAGGATAGAATCCTTGACAGCATAGCTCGCCTTAACCACGTCGCACAAAAGCATATCTGCGGATACGCCAAGCGCATTCGCAATGGCTATGAAGGTTTCAATCGAAGGGAGTTTTTCGCCTCGTTCCAGATCTCCGATATAATTTACGCTTAAATCCACCTTTTCGGCGAGATCTTCTTGACGGAGTTTTCGGAGAACTCTATATTTGCGAATGTTTTTGCCTATGGTTTCAAATCCCATTACAATCACCTACACTGTTAGCGTTATTTCATACTATTAGTATAGATTATCGAAGTACGGTTATACACCAATACAAAGTTGGAATATGACGCTAAAAGCGTTGATTTATTCATAATTATGTGCTATAATCAAATCAATTCAATAAAAAGGAGCGGTTGCAATGAACAGAGAAACCTCGGCGACGTTTATCGGACACAGGGATTGCTATGGGCTAAAATTAGAGGTCGTTTGCCGTGAGGTGGAGGGGCTTGTTAAGCGCGGCGTGACCGATTTTTTGTGTGGCGAAATGGGGGCGTTCGATTATCTTTGCGCGAGTGCTGTTTACAAGCTGAAGGTCGCATACCCACATATAAAGTGCCACGCGGTGATACCGTATCTTACGCGAAAGGTCGTTACAAAGCAGTTGTTTGATTCAATAATATATCCCGAAGGGCTTGAAAAGTACCATTTTAAAGCCGCTATACCTGCAAGGAACAAATGGATGGTACAAAACAGCGCGTATGCACTGTGCTACGTGAACCACGATTGGGGCGGTGCGGCGAAAACGTATGAGCGAGCACAAAAGGAAGGGCTTATCATTGTTAATATGGGCGAGGGATTTTGATGTGTAAAAAAATTTCAAAAACCCCTTGACATTCGCAAAATTGTGTGATATAATACGAAGGTACAACAAAGAAGAACTCTCCGTTCTCACCGCCTCAGTTAGTTGACAGCGGTTAATAATCGACAAAACGGCACTACACGTGCCCGTATGCTCGTGCGGAGAAATCTTCTTCGCACGATTTTATTTTTCACATTAGTTTTGGAGGTGTCCGCAATTAGCACAAAGGAACTGCAAATCAATGAGGAGATAAGAGCAAAGGAAGTCCGCATCATAGGCGACGACGGCGAACAGATCGGCGTGGTAGCTACGTCGAAGGCGCTTGAAATGGCTTATGAAAAGGATCTCGACCTCGTCCTCATGGCTCCCAATGCCGAGCCGCCGGTATGCCGCATTATGGATTACGGCAAGTACCGCTTCGAGCGCGACAAGAAGGAGAAGGAAGCAAAGAAGAAGCAGACCACCGTCGAGGTCAAGGAGATTCAGCTCTCCTGCCGTATCGACACACACGATTTCGAGACCAAGGTAAAGCACGCACACCGTTTCCTCGGTGACGGCAACAAGGTAAGAGTCGTTGTGAAGTTCAGAGGCCGCGAAATGAGCCACCAGGATCTCGGCAAGGAAATGCTCGAAAAGTTCGAGCAGGCTTGCGAGGGACTTGGAAGCGTTGACAAGCGTCCCACGCTTGAAGGTCGCTTCATGAGCATGATCGTAAACCCCGTAAAGCAGGGTAAGTGATCACCGATTTGCCGTAACCTATGGCTTCGGCACTAAAAAATACGCGAGCCCGACGCATTAATACGGGTAAGTAAACAAAAGGAGTAAACGAAAATGGCAAAAATAAAGACTCACAAGGCAACAGCCAAGAGATTTTCTCTCACCAAGACCGGAAAGGTAAAGCTCAACCACACCAATCGCCGTCATAAGCTCGGCCTTAAGACTGCAAAGAGAAAGAGACAGCTTCGCAAGAACGGCTATCTCAGCACTTCGATGGCTCCCACCATCTCCTCGCTCATCCACAAATAATTAAAGTTAACGAATAATCGGAGGATAACATAAAATGGCAAGAGTTAAAGGCGCGATGATGACTCGCAAGAGAAGAAATAAGATGCTTAAGCTCGCTAAGGGCTATTGGGGCGCAAAGTCCAAGCATTTCAAGATGGCTAAACAGCAGGTAATGAAGAGCGGCAACTACGCTTTCGCCGGCAGAAAGATGAAGAAGAGAGACTTCCGTTCTCTCTGGATCACCAGAATTTCCGCACAGGCAAAGGTTTGCGGCATGAATTACTCCACCCTTATGCACGGTCTCAAGCTCGCAGGCATCGACCTCAACCGTAAGATGCTCGCTGAGATCGCTGTTTCTGACAAAGAGGCGTTTGCTGCAATCGCAGAGCAGGCTAAAGCAGCTCTCGCAAAATAATTGAGGTAAGCCTCATATAAAGATTAAAAACCGGCTCATCCCCGGTTTTTTCTTTTTAAGGAGAACGTATGGCTGAATTTTCACGCGAAATTATAACGGGACGAAAAAATCCGCTTATCGTGCGACTGTCGAAGCTTTCCGATAAAAAGCACCGCGATGCCGAAGGATTATTCCGCATCGACGGCGTAAAGCTCTTTGCGGAGGCGGTGCAAAGCGGCGTTAAAACCGAATATATTTTTATCGCCGAGTCAAAGCGTGAAAAGCTAATGGGTGGGCTCGCAGACGAACTTTCGCGTGCTTCGGGTACACTCACCGTCGTGTCCGACGAGGTGCTCGAAAAGCTGACGGACGAGTCGGCTCCGCAGGGCATTGTTGCTTTTGCGAAAAAGCTTGATACCCTCGCGCCCGACGTTCCGAAAAGCGGCGCGTTTCACGCGATATATCTTTCGTCCGTGCGCGATCCCGGAAATCTCGGCACTATGGTGCGTACCGCGCTCGCACTCGGCGTTGACCGAGTGTTCGTGAGTGCAGACTGCGCGGATATTCATTCGCCGAAAACCGTGCGTGCCTCTATGGGAACGGTGTTCCGTCAGCCGATTTCGGTCGTGCACGACGAAGCGGCGTTCGCAGATGCCGTAAAGGCGGCAGGATGCGAGCTTTTTGCGGCGGCACTTGACCGCGATGCAAAAAAGCTCGGCAGCTTCGGTATGCCCGAGCGCGTATGCTTTGCTATCGGCAACGAGGGACACGGACTTTCGGAAGAATTTATAAAAATGTGCGGCGGCACTGTGTTTATCCCGATGGAGGACGGCTGTGAGTCGCTTAATGCGGCTATGGCGGCGACGGTTCTTATGTGGGAAATGCAGCGCGGCAGACTTATTCACTAACGATAAAGGAGGACAGAAAAATGTGCAACTGCTCCGAAAACAATAAGAAATTCTATATAACAACACCTATTTACTATCCCAGCGACAAGCTCCATATAGGTCACACCTACTGTACCGTTGCGACCGACGCTATGGCGAGATACAAGCGTATGACCGGTCACGACGTTATTTTCCTTACGGGTACCGACGAGCACGGTCAGAAGATCGAGGACAAGGCAAAGGGCGCAGGCGTTACCCCTCAGGCGTTCGTTGACAATATCGTTCTCGGCGAGCGCGGCGTTAAGGATTTGTGGAAGCTTATGAACATCTCCAACGACCGTTTTATCCGTACGACCGACGACTATCACGTTGAGGCTATCCAGAAGATATTCAAGAAGATGTACGAAAACGGCGACATCTACAAGGGAAGCTACAAGGGCAAGTATTGCAAGCCCTGCGAGTCCTTCTGGACGGACAGCCAGCTTGTTGACGGCAAGTGCCCCGACTGCGGACGTGACGTTGAGGACGCAGAGGAGGAGGCATACTTCTTCCGTCTTTCTAAATACGCAGACCGCGTGCAGGACCTTCTCGAAAATACCGATTTTCTCGAGCCTCGCTCGCGTGTAAACGAGATGGTTAATAACTTCATAAAGCCCGGACTTGAGGATCTTTGCGTGTCGCGCACCTCGTTTACGTGGGGCGTGCCCGTTGACTTTGATCCCGGTCACGTCGTGTACGTTTGGGTTGACGCGCTGTTTAACTATACCACCGCACTCGGCTTTATGAACGATAAATACGACGACTACAAGGATTATTGGCCGGCTGACGTGCATTTCGTCGGCAAGGAGATCGTTCGCTTCCACTCGATAATCTGGCCCGCTATGCTTATGAGTATGGATATGCCGCTTCCGAAAAAGGTTTTCGGTCACGGCTGGCTGCTGCTTGATGGCGGAAAGATGTCGAAATCTAAGGGCAACGTGGTCGATCCGTACGTGCTTGCGGAAAAGTTCGGCGTTGACGCGCTTCGCTTCTTCCTTCTTCGCACCTTCCCCTTCGGCTCTGACGGTAACTTCTCCAACGAGGCTCTTATCGGTACTATCAACGTAGACCTTGCAAACTCTCTCGGAAATCTTCTTTCCCGTACGGTTTCGATGGTTGACAAGTATTTTGGCGGTACTCTGCCGACGGCGCAGACCGAGGATGCGGAAAAGGATGCAGAGCTCGTAAATATGATCGCAGGACTTCGCGCGTCTTACGAAGCGCAGATGGAAAAGTACGCGTTCCAGAACGCTCTTGCGGAGATTTTCAACGTTATCGGACGTGCAAACAAGTATATCGACGAGAACACTCCGTGGACGCTTGCCAAGGATATGGACGCGAACGGTGCACGCCTTGCACGCGTTATGTACAACCTTCTTGAGGTGCTTCGCGTGAGTGCAATTCTTCTCACTCCGTTTATGCCTTCGACCTCTCCTGAAATTCTCCGTCAGATCGGCGCTTGCGAGTGCTGCTCGGCATACGCGGCGGCAGGCGAGTACGGCGCGCTCAAGGCAGACGCCACGGTCGTTCGCGGCGACAATCTCTTCCCGAGAATTGACGAAGCGAAGATGCTCGCAGAGCTTGAAGCGGAGCGCGAGGCGGCGATGAAGGCAAACGCTCCCGTGGAAAAGCCCGAGGGCTGTGCTATCATCGGCTTCGACGACTTTATGAAGGTTGAGCTTCGCACGGCGCAGGTTATCGCCTGCGAGCCCGTTAAGAAGGCAAAGAAGCTCCTTTGCTTACAGCTTGATCTCGGATACGAGAAGCGTCAGGTCGTTTCGGGTATCGCGCAGTTCTACAAACCCGAGGAGCTTATCGGCAAGAAGCTTATCGTGGTCGCAAATCTTGCGCCTGCGAAGCTTTGCGGCGTTGAATCGAACGGTATGATACTTGCATCGGGCGAGGAAACCGTACGCGTGGTATTCCTTGACGCCGAAACTCCTCTTGGCGAGCGCGTAAGATAATGCAGTTTGATTTTAAACCCTCGCGCGAGATACCGATTTTCGACACGCACGCGCATTATAACGACGAGCGCTTTAATGAATATGACGGCGGCAGGGACTCTGTCCTTGCCGCTCTGCTCTCGCAGAACGTACGCT
>JAZNBZ010000174.1:0-4680 GCA_045587285.1 Candidatus Flemingiibacterium sp.
CATTTCCGTAGGAAATTGGCGCCGTTAAATAAGCACTCTGTGGTACGAAGCTTACGGAAGTACGACGTTCCGAGCTGGGGCGAGGTGATAAGGCTCCCTTTTACATATATTTGAGCCGAGTAGGAGAGGGTTCAAAAGGGAGAGGGAGGGCGTGGCGCCTGAGCGCCCTCCCTCTCCCTTTTCGTCTCCCCGAACGCGAAGCGCGAGGACAAGCCGAGCGGTAGCCGTTCGTAGGCGGGCGACCAATGGTCGCCCCTACAGCAAGGCGGTAGCGTTCGCGCAAAGCGCGAGGTCAACAAAATTTTTTAGATTTTTTTCAAAAATCACGGAACAAAATCGCCCCCTCTTTCGTCTATTAAAGTGAAAAACAATAAAACTATACAAGGAGGACGTATAAATGAAAAAATTCCTACTCACTCTCGCGCTCGCGGCGCTCGTGCTTACTGCGGCATCGTGTAAGGACGAACCCGATTTCGTGGACGTTTACACACCGCAAAGCGGCATTATCGCAGGCGAAGTCATAGCCGAAACCGACACGTACACGCTCACGAAGGCGTCAAACGGCTACGCGGTGTATAAAACCGCCGACAAGTCGCTTATCGACGTGTACGAGGACTGTGAAAGGCTTGCCTACTTTGGCGCCGACGGGGATATTCGCAACAGCTACGTCCTCGTGAATATGACGGATAACACCGCACTTGTTAACAGATTCAAATTCGCACGCCTTAACGACGAGAACGAGCTCTATCTCGGCGATACGGCGTATTCGAACTACTCCTTCCACGGCGACTACGTTATCATCGACGGCGTCGTATACGACGGTAATTTGGAGCTTATCGGCATCGCGTACGGCGACGTTGCTTCCGTCGCACCGCTCTCAGAGGGCGGTACTATCACCTTCACGGGCAACATCGACGGCGTCACGCGCTCGTATTTCTATATGGAAAAGACGGAATCCATCGTGTATAAGGACTACTTTATCTCCGTTTACGGCGTGCCGAAGGACGTTGACTTTATCTTCAGGGACAATAATTATTATTTTAAGTCGGGCGAGAGCTATTACAAGCTTCCGTACGGCTCCGATACGCTCAATGTTATCTCCGCGCTCTGCGATAGGGATGGCGTTCTGCGGCTCAATCACGCCATTTCCGATTTAATAAAGGAAATGGGCGAGGTGACTATCCTCTACAGTGAGGACGGGCAGAATATGCGAACGCTTTTAGCCGAGCCCATTCGTCGTGACGGTGCTGGCGCATACTTCTACGGCGAGGACGCGGCGACGTATCCGCCCGAGGCTGCATATTTCGGCGAGTATGACCGCTATCGCTCCACAGTAAACCCGAACGCACATTGGCTTGTCGGCGCAAACAGCACATTTATCGGATTCTTGGGCACGCCGCAGGTGATCGACACCGGACGCACGCTGATGCACCATAACGGCATACTGTATAAGTACGACGGCAACGGCGGCTTCGGTAAGATAGCCGAGTTTGACAAATACGCCACGCTCTATACGGGCGAGCTTATAGCAAAGCCCAAGGGCAAGGAGGAGTACGTCGTCTACGGCAAGTGGGGCGCGTCGATACCGATAGAATGTCAGAGGATACACGACCTTTTCACCTTCGGCGCGGCGGTGAGCGTCGGCGACGAGATACGCTTCCTCGATGAGCACGGCAAGGTGCTCGCGTCGGTTGTGGGATATGACAAGGATCTCGTGCTTGATACAGAGAAAACGGGCATTGTAGACGATACCGAAGAATACCACCTTGTATTCACCGATCCCGAGCTTCGCAACAAAGAGGGAATATTACTGAGCTTCGACTTCTATTTCAATATAGCCACGGGTGAATACGGGCTTTACGTCGGAAACTGATTTATTCGTATTACAATCAACTCACCTTAAAGGCTCTCCCTATGGGAGAGCTGTCAGCGAAGCTGACTGAGAGGGAAATATCGCTTCCTGCACCCTCTCCGTCACGCCCTAAGGCGTGACACCTCTCCCAAAAGGAGAGGCTTTACCAAAACATTTCTTATCGGTCTAACCCAAGGAGATACACTATGAAAAAACTTTTGGCTTTACTTATTCTTTCGGGCTTAATTCTTTCCTCCTGCGCTATCGGCAGGGGCGGTGACATCGAGCAGCTCGATCCGTTTGGCACGGGCGGCGACACGCCCACCGACACGACCGAGCCGATCGGCGACGACGGTGCGGACGTTAGCGACACCACCGATACGCCCGTGTCCGACACCGTGGACACGACATCGCCCGAGCCTGACACGACCGAGCCTGCCGATACCGACGAGCCGGATGAAAACATATTCTTTGAAAATGAAAAGTACAGCGTTACGCTGACGGACAGTGGCGAATACCGCTATAAGCTCTTCGAAACCGGCGCGGTGCGCGTGTTTGCCCACGGATTTATGATCGGTGAGCGTGTGTACCTCATAAGCGAGGCGGAGGGCGTATGCTCGATACATTGGATAAACGGAAACGGCGGACTCGGCGCACGCATGAACGCATCGAGCTTCACAAAATACGGCGACTACATCTGGGCAGACGGCAAGCTTTACGACGCGGATCTGGTTGAGGTGTTCAGACTCGATGCGCCGTATTACGGCTATTACGGCGCCGAGCGCACCGTGACGGATATTGCGTACGATGAGGATGCAGATATTCTTCATATCGCATACAACTACGGCACAGTTGAATACACATACAGCATATACCTTGCACTTTCAAGCGGTGCGAGTCTTCCAGACGGAGCACAGCGTATTGCCGGAGAATCGCTTTCCTCAGGGCTTGAATCGGCAATCTATCTTGCCGATGACGGCGCATATTATTGGGTTTACGACTACCTTACCGTAAAGCTTCCCGTTGAAGGCGATTTTGCGGACGTATCTACGGTAAACTCGGAGTGGGTACGCTTTATTGAGTCGGTTGACGGCGAGATGAAACTTTTGGATACAAAATACCTTTTCAGGGGAACGTCCACGCGCAGGAATTTCGTTGGAATCTGTGTTATAGAGTCGAGCCTTGCCGAGGCGGCTAAATCGATGGGCGAGAGCTCGTATAAGGAGTATAACGGCGCACTTGCCGCTATACTTGAGCCTTACACGTACGTTATAAAGGACGGCGAGGTAGTCCACAAGCTTGGCAATGTTATGGTGGATATATACACAGTAGGAGATCTGCTCGTCATCGGCAACTCATACTATAATTCTCCGTACGCTATATTAAATCCTGATCTTACATCGTTTTCAGACAATAAGTTTAAGCGTCTGGCGGAGCTTGGTGACGGAAATCTTTTCGTTTGGTACGTGGACGGCGGAGCCGCTGTGCTTGATGTGAACGGTGAGGTCTTGTACGAGCTTGACGAATCGTTCGATATTATAGACATAGGGGTTACTCGCACAAAAAATGATGATGGCACCGAAGCTATTGTCGGCGACTGGGCACTTGTCAGAGCGGCGGACAACACGCTTCGCCTTTATACGCCGTACGGCGAGGAGCTGTGCAGCTTCGGCGAGCTTTTCAAGGATTACAATTACCACTATATGCTTACGGGATATTATTCCAAAGATGGCTATCCCGAAGCGATTTATTACATATTCGAGGACTGTGATGACCGCGATGATAGGGTATACAACCACGGCTACGAATACTATTACAGCTTCGAAACGGGTGAATACGGTATGATCGACCTCGGCTACGTAGACTATGCCTACGCTAAACCCGTGCTCTATCTCTACCCGACCGAGGCGACCGACGTTACCGTCACCTTCGAGCACCCTGAGCGCCTGACTGTCGATTATCCGAAATATACGGACGGCTGGCGTGTCACGGCGATGCCCGACGGCACGCTGACGGGCGAAAACGGTCGCGAGTATTACGCGCTCTATTGGGAGGAGGACAGCGAGTCCGCGTACTACGCTTTCCCCGACGGATTCTGTGTTTCGGGCGAGGACTCGGCGGCATTCCTTGAAGAAAAGCTCGCCGCACTCGGCTTTACCGACAAGGAAGCAAACGAGTTTATAATATATTGGCTTCCCATACTCGAGGCGAGTCAGTACAATCTCATCCGCTTTGAGCTGACCGAGGAGCGCGAGGCGTCGAACGCGCTTCACATCACTCCCGCGCCCGATTCGCTGCTTCGTATTGCGATGCACGTGAAGGCGGTGGACGCGCCCGTGACAATACGCGAGCAGAGGCTTCCCGAGTTCGAGCGAGTTGGCTTCGTCGCAGTTGAGTGGGGCGGCTGCATACATTAAAAGAAAACGGACGGCGTTTAGCCGTCCGTTGTTTTGTTAAAAATATTTTTGTGTACTGCTCTGTAACATAATACGGGCTGTCGATGGTGCCAGCCCCTACGAAAAACGTCGGGTCAGGCGGTAGGGGACGGCGCCTTCGACGTCCCGACGAAAGAAACGCCTCAATAAATCGTATCGGTAATACCGCGTTGAATGAGTCTTTGTTTTAACTTATAGTTATGATTCAGCGCGCGCGCTCGGGATAAGGAGCACCGACGCGTCGGCGGTGTTCGCCGCCTCGATAGCGGCGACGGTGGTTTTGTAGCGCTTTGCGACCTGCCAGAGAGTGTCGGACTTTGACGGATAGCAGAGCGTCATCACAGCGCCGTCTGTGTCGCACCTCAGCTCGCTCGAAATACGCACAGCCGACAC
>JAZNBZ010000175.1:0-2274 GCA_045587285.1 Candidatus Flemingiibacterium sp.
CTTATGCAGGTACAGCCGAGGTGGCACGGTGAGCGTATGGCGCGGCTTGGTGTGCAAAATTTGCTCGATGGTGTTCAAAATGTGCTTGTTGGTGTTGATTTTCTCGACGAGCTGCTTGACCGATACGGCGGCGACTACTACAAAGCGGTTACGGCGTACAACAAGGGGCATTTTCCCGGATACGTAACGCCGTATGCGTACAAGGTTATGGCGATAGCCGAGGGGGTGAGATAGTGAAGACGATATATGACTTAATAGACCTCGCGCGTGCTTGCGAGGGAGTTACACTCGAGGTCAGCTCGAGCTGGTTCTCTGTGCACTATTTCAACGGCAATTCGGTAGAGTTTCTTGAATGGGAAGGCAATCCGTACAGCATTGACGGTAAGCCGTCGCTTATGTCGCCGTTCAGACCCGAATGCGTAGACAAGGCATACACGGCACTTAAAGAAAAAATCCGCTCGGGACGTTGGCGCGCCCAAGCGGAAAATAAAGATATGAAATGATATGTGCTACGTTTATTGTAGCACAAAAATCGAGAAAAGTCAAGAGGTGATTTGAAATGCATATGTGCAGCTTCTGCGGCAACGTCGTCGAAGAGGTTACATACACGCGGTGGAAGCATACGGAGATAGACGGCGACTACTATGAATACGACGAGGATCCGTGTGAGTGCGGCGGCTATTTTGTAGATGCCGTTGAATGTGAGCGATGCGGCGAGTATGAGGCAGAGAACGAGCTTATAAACGGTTGGTGCCGCGCTTGCGTGGCGGAGCTTTGCGAGGTGAAGGGACTTGACATCAAAGCGGACCGTTCGGAGATATACGACATTATCGAGGAGGGTGAATATGATTAAGATCGAGTCGAATGCCGAGTATCACGCTTCGCCCGCGCTTAACAAGTCGCGCCTTCACCGTTTCTCAGTGTCGCCCGAGTGGTTTAAGTACTGCGAGGACAACCCCGAGGAGGAGCGCTCTGATGCGTTTGCGATAGGCAGTGCGTTCCACAAGCTCGTGCTTGAGCCTGAGGGCTTCGATAGTGAGTTTGCGGTAGCACCGAGCATTGACAAACGTACGAAGGCAGGCAAGGAGGCGTATGCCGCTTTTAGCGAGTCGTGCGGTAGCAAGCAGGTGCTTGCGGAGGAGCAGTTCGCACTTGCGTGTGCGATGCGTGATGCGGTACGGTCGAACAAGTACGCCGATTTTCTCTCGCGCGGCAGGGTGGAGCAGAGCTTCTATTTTGTGGACGATATGACGGGCGTTGAATGTCGTGTGCGTCCCGACTGCCTCAAGGTTATAAACGGGCGCGGAGCTATCATAGATTTCAAATCGTGTGCCAGCGCCGACACAGAGTCATTCCGGCGCGATGCTATCAAATACGGATACGATCTGCAGGCGGCGATGTACAAAACGGGTGTGGAAAAGGAACTTGGTATTCCTTGCGACTTCATATTCGTCGCTGTGGAAAAAACTGCGCCGCATATGATAAACATTTTGCAGGCGGACGAGCTTCTGATCAGACACGGCGAGGACTTATTCCGAGAGTATCTCGGTTTATACAAGCGCTGCAGCGAAACGGGAAACTGGTTCGGTTATCTCGGAGAATTTAATCAAATCAATAATTTAGGCTTGCCTGCGTGGCTTGCCAAGGAGGTAGAATAAATGAATAACGAAAACGCAATAAGAGAATATCCTAATATGCCGCAGGGTGCGGTGATGCCGATGGGCGACATCAATCAGGGCACGGTAATGGTGGAAAGCCAACGTGCTATTGCAGAGGCGCAGGGCAAGCTGGTTATCGCGAAGAAGTTCCCACGCGATGAGATAGCGGCTTACGCGAAGGCTATGGAAGCTTGCAAGCGTAAAGGGCTTGCCGAGAAGGCATTTTATCAGTACAGCCGCGGCGGTTCGTCCGTTTCGGGACCTACGATACGCTTCGCCGAGGAGCTCGCACGCTGTTGGGGAAACGTAGACTACGGCATCAAGGAGCTTTCGCAGGACAAGGGCAGATCGGAAATGCAGGCGTATGCTTGGGATATGGAAACTAATACTATATCCACGCAGAACTTTACCAATCCGCACATTCGCGAGGCGGGCAAGCAGCAGATCACGCTGACCTCACAGCGCGACATATACGAGGCCAATGCGAATATGGGTGCGCGCCGACTTCGCTCGCGTATTCTTGCTATCCTTCCTGCCGACTTCGTTGAGGCGGCTATTGAGGAATGCAAGCGCACACTCGCCGGTAGTAACGAGGAGCCGCTTATCGACAGAGTCA
>JAZNBZ010000176.1:0-4089 GCA_045587285.1 Candidatus Flemingiibacterium sp.
GATTTCTTTGGCTACACCGAGTGGGGCGCAAAGCTTATCGACTATATTGAAGAGGTACTCGTGGAAGAAAAGGTACTCACCCCCGATCTTGGCGGCAGTGCGACCACCGCACAGGTAGGCGACGAGATCGTAAATAAAATACGCGCTCACGCTAAGGCGTAAACGCGCTTTTCGACGCTTTGAGGAAGCGGCGTAACCGTTTTATCGGTTGCGCCGCTTCTTTGCGTGTGCTGTTTTATTCCACCGTTACCGATTTCGCGAGATTTCGCGGCTTGTCAATATCACAGCCGCGCTCTGCCGCCGCGTGATACGCGAGTAGCTGCAAAACGGTTACCGCAGGAAGGAAATTAAGCTCGGGTGCGAGCCTTGGCAAACGGATAATCGTGTCGGCAACGTCGCCTGACACCTCTGTGCCGTGCGAGCATACCACGAGCGTCACGGCGCCGCGCGCTTTGGTTTCCTTTACGTTGGAAACGGTCTTTTCGTAAAGCGCGGGTACGGTACACAGCGCGACCACGGGAGTGCCGTCCACAACGAGCGATATCGTGCCGTGCTTGAGCTCGCCCGCCGCGTACGCCTCGCTGTGAATGTAGGAGATCTCCTTCAGCTTCAGCGAGCCCTCGCAGGACAGATGATAGTCCACGCCGCGTCCGATGAAGAAAAGGTCCTCGGATGCGACAATTTTCTTTGCCGCGTCCTTTATCTCACCCTCGCGTGCGATAATTTCCGCTATCGCCTCGGGCGCGCGCTCGTAAAGCTCGTGAATTATCGCTCTCGCCGCATCACTCTCGAGCTTACCGCGAACCAATGCCGCCTCGACGCACAAAAGGTAGAGAAGCGCCGTTTGCACCGAGTACGCCTTGGTGCTTGCAACGGCTATCTCGGGGCCTGCCATCGTGTAGATGACGCTGTCCGCCTCGCGCGCTATGGACGAGCCGATAACGTTGACTATCGCGAGCGTTTTCGCGCCCTTTTGCTTCGACAGGCGAAGTGCCGCGAGCGAGTCTGCCGTTTCTCCCGACTGCGAGATGATAACGACGAGGTCGTTTTCGTCTATGAGCGGATCGTTGTAACGGAACTCCGACGCGATCTCAACCTCGCACGGAAGCTTTGCGAGTCTGCCGAGCGCCTCCTTCGCGATAAGCCCCGCGTGCATCGCGGTGCCGCACGCAACGACGTGTACGCGCGATATTTTCGCGAATACGCACGTATCGAGGCCGTCGGGCGTGAAATCGGGCAGACCGTTCTTGATGCGCGGATGAAGCGTGGCGCGAACGGCGGTGGGCTCCTCGTTTATTTCCTTTAACATAAAGTGAGGGTAGCCTCCGCGCTCCGCCGCCTCGACGTCCCAATGCGCGACCTTCAGCTCCTTTTCGACCGACGTGCCGCTTTTGTAAACGGCTACGCTGTCGCGTGTTACCGTAGCGAGTTCGCCGTCGTCAAGCTGATAGAAGCTGCGAGTATGCTTTAAAATCGCCGTGATGTCCGACGCGATAAAATTGCCGCCCTCGCCGACTCCGACTATAAGCGGTGAGCCTTGGCGCGCTGCGTAGATCGTGTCGGGCTCGTCGGCGAAAAGTACGCCGAGTGCCCACGAGCCGACGAGCCGAGCGGTCGTGTGCTCGATCGCTTCAAGCGCAGGCAGCTTTTCTACTTTGTAATAGTAGTCGATCAGCTTTGCCGCAACCTCGGTGTCGGTTTCGCTCTCGAAGGTGTAACCGAGAGCGGTCAGCTCGTCGCGCAGGGCGGCGTAGTTTTCCACGATGCCGTTGTGTACGATGCGCACGAGAGGCGTGCCGTGAGGGTGCGAGTTAACGTCGCTCGGAGCGCCATGCGTTGCCCAGCGCGTGTGTCCGATGCCGCAGTGCGACACGGGCGCATTTGCGAGCTTTGCCTCTGCGTTTGAAAGCCGTCCTGCCGCCTTTACGGCGTGAAGGCTTCCGCCCTCGTCAAAGAACGCCACTCCCGCGCTGTCGTATCCGCGATACTCGAGCGCACGAAGCCCCGATATGAGATGCTCAACTGAATTATCCTTGCCAATATATCCTATGATACCACACATATATAAACTCCTCGTTTTTTTGAAATTATGCCGTATATGTATGGTAGCCTGCCGGTGGGGTCGTATCCGATGAGGTCGGGCTACCCGTCCGGCATTTGCCGATTTTGTTTGTGATTATTTATCCGATGCTTTGTAAGCCGCGGTTACCCGCGGGTTTTGTCCTCGGACTTACGACGGGCGTGTTGCCCGCCGGAAAAATTTCCGCCGAATCTTTCGATAATTTTTCTCCTCGTCAACCGATGCGGCGCATCGGTCCGGGCGCTTAAAAAGTGCTTTTTACTCCTTTCGGTTATTTATAGCTGTCAAGCTGTGCCTTTATGCGCGCGGCAGTATCCTCAGCCACGGATTTGGCAAGTGCCTCGTCCTCTCCCTCGGTCATAACGCGAATGAGCGGCTCCGTGCCCGACGGTCTCGTAACGAGTCTGCCGGTGTCTCCGAGCTTGGCTTTGGCTTCTTCGATAATTTCCTTTACGGTGTGATCCGTGAAGAACGCAAGCTTGCCCTCGGCGCTCGTCTTGACGTTGACTATAAACTGCGGATAGCGCGTCATTACCTTTGCAGCCTCGGAAAGCTTTACGCCCGTGCGTTTAAGCTGCGAAAGAAGCTGGATTGACGTTAGCTGACCGTCGCCCGTCGTTGAATAATCGCGGAAGATGATGTGTCCCGACTGCTCGCCGCCAAGGTAATAATCCTCAAGCAGCATTTCCTCGAGCACGTATCTGTCGCCGACCTTCGTTGCAACGAAGCGAAGTCCGTTCGCCTCGCAGAATTTAGCGAAGCCGAAGTTGGTCATTATCGTGCCGACTACGGCGTCTTTGTTAAGCTTGCCGCGCGATTTCATATCGAGCGCCAATATAGCCATTATCATATCGCCGTCGATCTCGTTTCCCTCGCCGTCTACGCAAAGGCAACGGTCTGCGTCGCCGTCGTACGCGATTCCTGCGTCAAGTCCGTGCTCTACGACGTACGCCTTGAGGCTTTCAAGATGCGTTGAGCCACAGCCCTCGTTGATGTTGATGCCGTCCGGCTCACACGAAAGTATCGTTGCATTCGCGCCGAGGCGTTCAAAAAGCTGTGCGGCGGTTCTGCTTGCCGAGCCGTTTGCACAGTCAACTGCGATGCTCATACCCTCGAGCGAGCAATGCACCGAGCTTACTAAGTGGTCCACGTAATCCTTGACGGCGTTCGTCGCGTAGGCCACGCGTCCGATGTTTTCGGGGCTCGCGAGCTTTGGCGTGGGCTTACCGTCAAGCACGATGGATTCAATTCGCTCCTCGAGCTCATCCTCGAGCTTGTAGCCGTACTCGTTGAAGATTTTGATTCCGTTGAAATCAAAGGTGTTGTGCGATGCGGAGATCATTATGCCTGCGTGCGCCTTGTACTTGCCGACGAGATACGCCACCGCCGGTGTGGGTACGACGCCAAGGTTGATAACGTCCGCGCCTACCGAGCAAAGTCCTGCCGTAAGAGCAGAGGCTAACATCTCGGAGGAAATTCGGGTGTCCATACCGACTACGACGGTGGGTAAGTAGCGCTTGCCGCCGGAGAGCACCTCAGCCGTAGCGCGGCCGATCTGCATCGCGCGCTCACAGGTGAGCTCTACGTTGGCAACTCCACGTACTCCGTCAGTACCGAAAAGTCTTCCCATTGTTAAAAACTCCTCTCAAATCATTGTTTTTCTACGATGTTGTCGCTATCCTTGTAGATACGGCCTTCGCCAACGACTCCGCGTACACGCGAGAGCGGATAGACGTTCGTGTTCCGTCCGATGACGGTTCCCGGACAAAGCACGCTGTTGCAGCCGACCTCAACGAAGTCGCCAAGCATCGGGCCGAACTTTTTGCGTCCCGTGTCGATGGCCGTATCGCCGCATTTCACCGCGACGGGCGTTTTGTCGCTCTTGACGTTGGACGTTACCGCGCCTGCGCCCATATGCGACTTGTAGCCGAGAATCGAGTCGCCGACGTAGTTAAAGTGCGGCACCTGAACGCCGTCGAACAGAATACAGTTCTTCAGCTCGCAGGAAT
>JAZNBZ010000177.1:0-8682 GCA_045587285.1 Candidatus Flemingiibacterium sp.
GGGTAAAACGGTATCGTTTGGTCAATATGCCGCCGTAGCATACGGCTTCGTGCCGTTTGATTTCGGGGTTTTTTCGCCTGAACGCGTAGCTTTTGTCGGCGATATGCTGTCGAGTGCGCGAAAAATAAGCGAGCTTACGTCGAGCGAGCGTGATATGTGGGACGGATTGGCATCGCGCTATGTTCATAGGGGCGATGACGGGTGCGCAGTAGCAGACATTGTGGTGCTTCGCGGTGAAGCGCCCCGTAAAATGCTCGATATACTCCGCTCAAGTCCCGCCATGAGGGAGCTTGAAGAGCAGATAAACGATCTATTCGCAGAGGTGCGCGAGATACTTAGGCATTGCTCCAATGCGGTGCTTCACGAAACGCTTGATTACTACGTCAGTACGTTTATGTGCGACGTGCGCGGAATGATGGTGAACGAGGCGGTTGAGGGTGCAGAGCTTATGCTCCCCGAGAAGCCGTCGGAGAGCAACGCCGGATACTACGTTGTTATAGAATAAGCAAAGCCTTCGGCGCATATTGCCGAAGGCTTTTTGTTACGGAATTATAGGCGTGTCGTTTACAACTATTTCGTCAAGGCAGTACTTCGTCTTGGCAGGCTCCTCTCGCTTTACCCATTTGCCTCTTGTGAAGTCGGGGAACTCCACGGGCGCGCCGCCCATTGAGATGGATGCGGCGGAGAGCGGTGTTACCGCCATCCACGCGGCGGTGTCGTATGCGTCGATAGGCGTGTCAACGCCCGCTTTTACGCTTTCGACGAATGCTCTGCACACAAGCCAATCTATACCGCCGTGACCTTCCTTCACCTCGAGCTTTGCGTACTCGGCGTGAAGCGGATGGTCGTGTTTTTCGTAAAATTCCTTCTCGTTGTTCGCGGTAGGCTCCGGCATTCCCTCAAGGAAGAACGTGCCGAAGTTGCCTTCCTCAACGCAGCAGCCCTTCGTGCCGCGAACGGTGAAGGAACGGCTGTAATACGGTCTTGGGAGCGTCGTGTCGAGCGTGATGCGAATGGTTTCGCCGCCTGCACAGGTGATTACGGTGGTGATGACGTCGCCC
This sequence comes from Candidatus Flemingiibacterium sp., assembly GCA_045587285.1. GTDB lineage: Bacteria > Bacillota > Clostridia > Oscillospirales > CAG-272 > Flemingiibacterium. Next base: position 1,062 of record JAZNBZ010000177.1, read on the forward strand.
TGCGCGAACTCCTTTCCCTGAAGCGGATGATCCTTTGAAACGTGCTCCTCGAAATACGCTTTGAGTGCACGGCTCTTGCTCGCGAACGAGGAGAGCTTCATCATTCTGTTGCCGCGGTTGATGCCGAGCACCTTCGAGATAGGTCCAAGCTCGTGCGTCGGGTACTGCTCGCAGTTGCGTGCGGCGTATTCGTACTGTCTGTAGTGCTCGGTGTCCTCAACGCCGTCCTTTACGACGACGAGGTCGCACGAGGGCAGGTGGTGAGAATAAGCGCCGTCGCAGTGTACGATCTCGCCGAAAAGACCTTCCTTCACCATTTTGAGCGCCATCATCTCGCGTCTGCCGTAGCAGCAGTTTTCGAGCATCATAAGCGGCGAGCCCGTGCGCTCGTAGGTATCAACGAGCGCGTAGCACTCGGACAGGTCGTACGCGCCGCCAACCTCAATGGCGGTGTATTTGCCTGCGTTCATCGCGTCAACTGCGATGGCTGCGCGGCCGCACCACGGCGTCATAACGATTACCGCATCAACGTCCGCGTCCGCCAGCACCTCGCGGTAGTCGTTCGTTGTCTTGGGCGTGGTACAGCCCTTGTCCGCCAAAAGCTTGAGCATTTCCTCGAGTCTTTTCTCGCGCGTGTCGCATATCCAGGCTATCTCAACGTCGGGCATATCGCAAAAATTGTGCTCCATAACGTAGTAGCCGCGTCTGCCGCATCCGATATAGCCGATGCGTACCTTGTCCTTCTTTTCTCTCTGTATCATAACGTACTCCTCCGATTTGATGGGTAAAACTCCGGTTGACATTTGCCAAATGTTGTGGTAAGATTATTATAGAATATCTATTTGCAATTTTCAATGTGCAAACGAACACCAAATTTATAATATCAGATACTTTTTGGAGATAAAACGATGCGATGCTTTGATATAGATATCCCGTTCCGTATAAAGGGAATATATACCGCGTACGACAACCACTGGGACAGCAGCGGCGTGTTTAACGGCGAGAGTCACGATTTTTGGGAGCTTGTAACCGTTTTGTCGGGGCAGGTGGAGATAGTCGAGGACGATAACTGCTACGTGCTTGGCGAGGGAATGATGATATGTCACGCGCCGGGCGAGTTCCACCGAATAAAAAGCGCGGGCGGCACGTCGCCGCACTTTCTCGTTATGACGTTCCGTCACGAGGGGACGCTTCCCGAACGCCTTTGCGACGGCGTTTTTAGTCTCGACTCTGAGCTTGTCGAGGAGTATTTGCGGATATTTTACCCCGTACGCGAGTTTTACCTTTCGTCGTGCGCGGCGATTAAGCACGGGGCGGTGCCGCCGTCAGTCGGACAGACCGAGTGTGAGAGCGTTTTGCGCCTTGAGCATTTTCTTTTGAGACTTTCGCGAATGGACGTATCCGAGGGAAACCGCTCGATGTCCGTGTCGGCACGCGAATACCGCCATCTCGTTCGTATAATGAGGGAGCGTGTGCGCGAGAATATAACCCTATGTGAGCTGGCGAAGGCTCGGCATATCAGCGAAAGCTACGCTAAAAAGCTCTTTCGTACGTACGCAGGCGAGGGCTTCACCTGCTACTATGCAAGACTGCGTATTAGCGAAATACACCGACTTTTTGACCTCGGCGAGACGGTATCCTCGGTTGCCGAGACGATGAACTTTTCCTCGGGCGCATACCTGTCAGCGTTTTTCAAAAAGCATACGGGTATGACTCCGAGCGAATATATTGCCAAAAGAGGCGTGCGCGTAAAATAAGGCTTGCCGCGATGCGGCAAGCCTTTAGCTTTTTCTGTACTGTGTGGGTGACATTCCGGTTTTGTTCTTGAACAGCTTGCTGAAAAACAGTGGATCCTCATAGCCCACGAGTATACCGATCTGCTTTACGCTCATATCCGTCGTGCGAAGCAGCTCGCACGCGTGTCTCATTCGAAGATCGATAATGTACGCACCGGGCGACATCCCCGTGTGGCGCTTGAATATCACCGAGTACCTTGAATTGCTCAGGTTCTCCATCGCTGCAAGCTGTGGCACTCGAATGTCCTCAGTATAGGATGCGTCGATGTAGCGAAGCGAGCGAAGGAGCGGATTTTCTTCTTCCTTGCCAAAGGAGCGCGAGATCTCGGTCAGTATCTGTATCAGACGGGCGGCGAGTGCGTGGATTTGCGTTGCGCTTTCCTCGGAAAACACGTCGAACATTGCCAGAAAATGGTGCATAGCGCGGTTTTCGCGCGACGAGTGCCGTACAAACGGAAGCGGAGACATTCCCATTTCGTCAAGATAAAATTTTGCCGCCGAGCCGGTGAAGTGCGTCCACAGATAGCCGAGCGTTTCGCCTCCCTCGTAGGTGTACGTATACGGATGGCTTGGCGGAATGACTACCGTGTCGCCGGCGTTGGCGCTTACCCAATCGTCGTTTGTTTTTATACGAAGCGTGCCCGTCGTGACGTGCATAAGATAGTAGTCAAGGCGACCGGTCGGATTGTCGGTCGTGAATGGAAAGTCAGCGAAAAAGCTTCCCGCGCAGTTGACGATAAGCGGCGCGGCGTCGGACGCTCTGCTGCAGGTGCTCGGTGACGGCTCGGAGCCGTCGTCGAAGGAATAGTAGGAACGGGTTTTCATACGTCCTCCTAAAAAAGTAAAATACTACATCATAAAAGTGAAATCATCAATTGACGTATCATTGCAAAAATTGTATCATAATATCGGGCAAAAGTCAAGCCCATATGTTACTACATTGTTGTATATTGCAAATAATCTGTTTTATATCACAAACAAAAAATACAATACACAGGAGCAAATTATGACAAGAGAAGAAAGAATTTCGAAAATAGACGAAGCGCTTAGCGCGTATTCGCGCGTCGGGGCGGTGCGCGAATGCTCGCCCTACGGCAACGGACATATCAACGATACGTTTCTCGTGGTTACCGACGAAAAGCGGTATATTTTACAGAGAATAAACGACGGCGTATTTCCGCGTCCTTACGAGATAATGGAAAATATATGTGCCGTAACGGCACACATCCGCGCAAAAGCGGAGGCTTCGGGCGGCGATGCGGCGCGCTGTACGCTCACCGTGGTGCCGACCGACGGCGGCGACGCGTTTGCGCGCGACAGCATCGGCTCGTATTGGCGCCTTTACGATTTCGTTGAAGGAACCGTATCGAAGGATATGCCCGACGGTGCGAAGGATTTCGGAGCGGCGGCTAAAGCCTTCGGCGAGTTTCAGTGCGCGCTCGCGGACTTTTCGGCGGATACTCTCCACGAGGCTATAAAGGACTTCCACAACACGCCCGTACGCTTTGAAAATCTCGTTAAGTCTATCGAGCGCGACGCGTGCGGCAGAGCGGCGTCGGTAAAGCCCGAGATAGATTTCGCTCTCGCGCACGAGGAATTTGCCAAAACGCTCGAGGCTGCACACGCAGACGGGCGTCTGCCGCTTCGCGTTACCCACAACGACACCAAGCTTAACAATATCCTCTTCGATGCAGGCGACCTCTCGCCCGTGTGCGTTATCGATCTTGATACGGTAATGCCCGGCTATTCGGTCAACGATTTCGGCGACTCCATTCGCTTTGGCGCGAATACTGCCGTCGAGGACGAGCGCGATTTGTCGCTCGTAAGCCTTGACCTTGAGCTTTTCGAGGCGTATGCGAAGGGCTTTATCGAGGGCTGCGGCGGCAGACTCACGAAAAGCGAGCTTGAGCTTTTGCCGTACGGCGCTATGATGATGACCTACGAGTGCGGCATCCGCTTCCTCGCGGACTATCTCGACGGCGACGTCTACTTCAGAGTTCACCGCGAGGGACACAATCTCGACCGCGCGAGAAATCAGTTCGCGCTCGTTGCCGATATGGAGAAAAAGCTTGACGATATGATGCGTATCGTGCAGAAATATATGTGATAGAGGGCGTATTTCGCCACGCCGCATCAAAAAATATTACCAAAACGGTGCAAACATTGTAAAAAATAACTCTTTTTTGAGAGATTAAAATATGATATAATAAAAGTTACGGTAGAATAATCGTAACTTTTATTTATTGTAAGGAGAAATTCCCTTGACACGTAACGATTTAAGAAATATTGCAATTATAGCCCACGTTGACCACGGTAAGACCACCCTTGTTGACGAGATGTTAAAGCAGGGCGGTATATTCCGTGAAAATCAGGCGACCGAGGACAGAGTTATGGACTCGGGTGCTATTGAAAAGGAGCGCGGCATTACTATCCTCGCGAAGAACACCGCGGCTCACTACAAGGATGTAAAGATAAACATAATCGACACCCCCGGTCACGCGGACTTCGGCGGTGAGGTTGAGCGTATACTCAAAATGGTAAACGGCGTGCTTCTGCTCGTTGACGCGGCAGAGGGACCGATGCCGCAGACTCGCTTCGTTCTTCAGAGAGCGCTCGAGCTTCAGCATAAGGTCATCGTCGTCGTAAACAAGGTGGACAAGCCCGACGCGCGTATCAACGAGGTCATCGACGAGGTTTTAGAGCTTCTTATCGACCTTGACGCAACCGACGAGCAGCTTGATTCTCCGATGATATTCGCGTGCGGACGCGACGGCACGGCGTCGCTCTCTCCCGAAGAAAAGGGCGAGGATTTAAAGTGCCTGTTTGACACTATACTCGAATACATTCCCGCACCCGAGGGCGAGGTCGAAGCGCCGCTTCAGATGCTCGTTTCCTCTATCGACTACAACGAGTACGTTGGACGTATCGGTATCGGACGTATTGAGCGCGGACAGCTAAAGGTAGGCCAGGAGGTCGCAATAACCAACTTCCACAGCGACGAAGCCCCCAAGCGTACACGCATAGTGTCGCTTTATCAGATAGACGGACTTCAGAGAATACCCGTTGAAACGGCGAAAATGGGCGATATCGTCTGCTTCTCCGGTGCAGGCGACGTTACTATCGGTGACACCGTTTGCGCGACCGACGCAGTTGAACCGCTTGAATTCGTTAAGGTCAGCGAGCCGACGCTCGAAATGACCTTCTCCGTAAACGACAGCCCGTTTGCCGGCAGAGAGGGTAAATTCGTAACCTCGCGTCAGCTTCGCGAGCGTCTTTACAAGGAGCTGCTTCGCGATGTTTCGCTTCGCGTTGCCGACGGTGAAACAACCGACTCCTTCAAGGTCGCGGGACGCGGCGAAATGCACCTTTCCATTCTTATCGAAAATATGCGCCGCGAGGGCTATGAGCTTACCTGCTCGATGCCGCGCGTGCTGTATAAGGAGATCGACGGTCAGCTCTGCGAACCAATGGAGCGCGTTGCCATTGACGTTCCCGAGGGAAGCGAGGGCACCGTTATTATGAAGCTTGGCGCGCGTAAGGGCGACCTTCTCGAAATGAACCTCGTCGGAAGCCGTATGAGAATTGAATATCTCATTCCTGCGCGCTGTCTGTTCGGCTACAGAAGCGAATTTCTTACCGACACACGCGGTGAGGGCATTATCAACTCCGTGTTCGACAGCTATCAGCCGTACCGCGGCGATATTACGCTTCGCTATACCGGCTCGCTCGTTGCGAGTGAGGCAGGCGAAACCACCTCGTACGGTCTTTATCAGACTCAGGACAGAGGTCAGATGTTCGTCGGCGTACAGACGCCCGTATACGAGGGTATGATAGTCGGCGAATCGCCGAAGATAGGCGATATCGCGCTCAATCCCTGCAAGAAGAAGCATCTTACGTCCATCCGCTCGTCGGGCGCAGATGAGGCGCTTATCCTCACTCCTCACAAGCAGATGAGCCTTGAGGAGGCTATAGAGTTCCTCGCAGAGGACGAGCTTATGGAGGTTACGCCTAAGTCCATCCGCCTTCGCAAGGCGATACTTGATACATCTCTCCGTCTCAAAGCGCAGGCAAAGCTTAAAAAGTAATTGCATAACGGATAAAATATCCCTTGACGGTCTCGTCAAGGGATATTTTTATATTTTGGATATGTATTTTTTCAAAAGCAGCATCGCGTCCTTGAGACGCGTGTCCTTTTTCCAAGCAAGGCTTACGTTGCCGTGAAACGGCTCGGCAAGCGGAAGCGCCACGATATCGCTTGAATTTTTCACAAGCTCCTCGAACATAAATCCGATTCCGACGCCGCTTGACACCATACTGAGCACCGTTGAAAGCTGGTCCGTTTGCATAAGCACCGTCGGAGTCACGCCGATTTCGGAAAAACGCTGTTTTATTTGCTCCGTCTGAAAAAATGCATCGTTAAAGAGAACGAGAGGGCATCCTTCAAGCTCGGACAGGCTGACGGATTGCTTTTTTGCGAGCGGATGGTCTGCGCAAACACAGCAAACAAGCTCAAAGCTCGCCGCAGGAACGGACAAAAGCGTTGCCTCGAGCGGCGCTGTGTGCGGAAGAAGCACCATATCGACGAAATCGTCGGAGAGGTGCGACAAAAGCTCGCGGCGCCCGCCCTCCGTGATCTCGAGGCTTACGTCGGGGTTGTCCCTTACGAATTCGCGGAAGATTCGCGGAAGCAGAAGCGAGCCGATCATCGGCGGAACACCGAGGCGAAGCTTTTTGCGAGCGCTTCCGAGCTCGCTCATCGTGCGCTCTATCTGATCTGCACGCGTAATAAGCTCGCGGCTCATTTCAAGAAGCAGCTCGCCCTGCGGCGTCGGCACCATACCGTGACGGCCGCGCCTGAAAAGCTCAACGCCAAACTCACCCTCGAGTGATTTTATCGCGGCTGAAAGCGACGGCTGTGACACGTGTATATGAGTCGCGGCGGCGGAAACCGTGCCGTACGCACATATGGCGAGGAAATATTTAAGCTGCACAATATTCATAAAAGCACCTCCCAAGGTGTGTATATAACAATTATATAGCTTTTTCTTATAGTTGTCAAGGAAATATTTATTTTACAAATGCAAAACTGTATGATATAATAGGCGTAGAAGATTGTTTTTCGGAGGTTAATAGCGTGAGGGCTTATTTATCCAAAACGTAAAATAGCTGTTCACGCACCGAAATTCAAATTGAAAATGGGTCCTACCATTTTTGCTTGCAAAGTAAACACGTTTGAATATAACAAAATATTTTGTGCCGCCACGACGCGCGGCGGAATGGAGATTGATATGAATAAGCATAAAATTGCGGTTATCGCAGGCGACGGCATAGGTCCCGAGGTAATAGCCGAGGGTGTGAAGGTGCTCACCGAGGTTGCGAAGATAGACGGCGGCTTTGAGTTTGACTTCACCTATTTCCCGTGGGGCTGTGATTATTACAAAGAAACGGGAAGAATGATGGCTGAGGGCGGCATTGAGGAGCTGTCAAAGTATGATGCCATATTCCTTGGCGCAGTAGGCTCTCCCGGCGTGCCCGATCACATCTCGCTTTGGGATCTGCTTCTGGTTATCAGAAAGAGCTTTGACCAGTATATAAATCTTCGCCCGGTCAAGTTGCTTCGCGGTGCGCCGACGCCCATTAAAGACGCGACGTGTGATAACGTCAATATGACCTTTATCCGCGAAAACACCGAGGGTGAATACGCGGGCAGCGGAAGCTGGCTCTTCAAGGGCAAGGAAAACGAGGTCGTAATTCAGGACGGCGTATTCTCGCGCAAGGGCTGTGAGAGAGTTATCCGCTACGCGTACGAGCTTGCAAGGGCAGAG
>JAZNBZ010000178.1:0-20281 GCA_045587285.1 Candidatus Flemingiibacterium sp.
AGCCGTATCCGCGGCGTGTACGCACGATCTCCTTGCCGCAAAGCGGCCACGTGCCGATAACGTCGCCTGCAAAGCCCGTAGACTGCGCGGAATTAGCAAGCGCAAAGATGCTTTCAATCTCTGCCTTGGCAATATCCGTAGCACCGCCGACGCTCATCTCACCGCGGTAAACGCTCTTTAACGCCTTACCGAGCTCGGCGGTCTTGTATTTGTCCATACCGATGCCCATCGCACCGAGTGCATCGACGAGATATTCGCCGTCGGGCAGTATCGTGTAAACGTCCTTTTTAAGCTGAATATATCCCGACGAGCGCGCGTTATCGATTATCTGCGTGCGCGTAGCCTCCGTGCCAAGCTCGAGTCCCTCGAAAACGGCGCGGTATTCCTCTGCGTCGTTTTCCTCGTCGTCCTTTTTTGAAAGCTCGTCGCGGAAGGGATTTTTGAGGTAGTTGTTGAGCGTTTCTATCGTATAATGCTTTGGCGGAGAGGTCTCCTTTTCCGTCGGCGCAAATTCGATATTCACCTTATCGCCCTTCTGAAGCGCGGGCAAAATTTTATCCTTCGCGGTGTAGTCGTCGTACTTCGTCCAACCCGGCTCGACCATAACGGTGCCCTTGAGGACAAATTCCTCGCCCGTTTCGGGGGGATTTCCGACGGCGATCTTTATCTCCGTCTTATCAACTATGCAATCCACCGAGCAGAAAACCGCCGCAAATCGGCGCATTATCGCGCCGTAAACGGTAGCCTCGTCCTCGGACAGACGCTTTTTGTCGGGTATCTTCGTTGTCGGCGTGAGTGCGGAGTGCGCCTCGATCTTCGAGTCGTCGAATATCTGCTTTGAGTCGCGAAATTCTATAGGATAGCCGAGCTTTGACACCGCCGCGATAACGCGCTTTACCTTGTCCTTTTCCGCCGTTGCAAGGTACTCCGAGTTCGTACGGGGATAGGTAACGTAGCCCTCCTCGTAAAGCTTCTGAAGCACCTCGAGCGAGCGCGGCATCGACATCTTATACTTTTTACCGAGAAAGCTCTGAAGCTTCGACAGCGACCAAAGCTTACCCGGCGAAAGCTTGTCCTTTTTGCGCTTTACTTCGGTAACGGTAGCGCCGAGCGAGTTATATTCGTCGCACTTTTTCTGACAGTCGCCAAACGAATTCTTGTCGAACTTTAATTTAGACAAAAGCTCGACCGTTTCGCCGTTCGTTTCAGCGTTCGAGCGCGGCTGATAGTATTTCTCGGGTGTGAAATTTCGTATTGCGCGGTCGCGCTCGCATATAGCTCGAACTATCGGCACGATAACGCGTCCCACGCGAAGGAGCGTGCCCGATTTGAGCGTTGCGAAGCGCGTTAAATTTATGCCGTACAGCCAATCCATATAGGTACGCGCGAAGCCCTCGTTTGCGAGGCGGTCGTAGCCCGACTCGTCGGGCGACTCAAGAAGTGCCGCCTGTATGGTTTCGGCAGTCTGGTCGGGCAGCCAAAGGCGCGCAAAGCGCTTACCCTCGACGAAAAACGGCTGTGTGGGAGTCAGATCGAACGACTTCATAATGCAAAGGCGGACGATTATCTCGCCCTCTCTGTCCGAGTCGCCTGCGTTGATTATCGTATCAACGTCCGCGCGTCGGCAAAGCTGTCGTATCACGTCAAACTGACGTGCCGTGCCGTCGTCGCCCTTGCCTGATTTACGAAGCTCGTAGGAAAACTCGGCAGGAAAGCAAGGCAGTCCCTCAAGCGTCCATTTAGAGCCGCGCTCACCGCCCGTGTAATATTCAACGTCAGCAAGCGAAAAAAGATGTCCGAACGCCCACGTGACTATGTACTCGCCCACGGTGTAAAATCCGCTTCCCTTCGTATTGCCGCCGAGAGCGGCAACGATTGAGCGCGCGAGTGAGGGCTTCTCTGCAATAATAAGCTTCATATAAGTCCTGCTTCTTTAAGAATTACTATTCCGAGGAATAGCGTGAAAAGGCACATTAGCGTGGAAATAAGAAGTATCTGCCCCGTTAAATGGTGGTCGCTTTTCATATGCTTTGCCATAATGTAGCTCGACACAGCCGACGGTCCGCCAAGCACGATAAGTATAACGCCAAGCGACTCGTTTCTAAATCCGAGCATAACGGCAACGCCGACCGAAATAAGCGGCACGATAACCGTTCTGCACGTGCTCGCGGCAATCGCAAGTCCAAGGCGCCCCTTGAGGGAGGCAACGTTGAAGCTTGCGCCAAGACTGATAAGCGATATCGGCATCGCTATATCGGAAAGATAGGTAAGCCCTTTATCAATAAACGCGGGCACGTCAATGGGCAAAAGCCGCCACAGAAATGCAAGCGCTACCGCTATAATAAGCGGATTCGTCACGATTGTTTTTACGATATGTACCAAAAGCTCGCGAGTGGAAAGCTTCGCCTCGCGCGGCGCGAATATCGACAAAACGACAACGGCGTAAACGTTAAAGAGCACCACCACGAACGGCAGTACCATAGCGATAACGGAAAGCCCTGCGTCGCCGAACATATTGGAAGCGAGCGTCACGCCGAGTATTGCCGAATTGGAGCGGAATATACTCTGCGCGAACGCACCGCATTTAGCCTTATCTTTAACAAAGAGCGGAAGCACAGCGCACGGCAAAAACGCCGCAACCGTAACCGCCGCAATACAGAACAGTATAAGCGGAATATTGAGTGCCGCTGAAATATCCGTGGTAACTATGTCCTGAAACAAAAGGCACGGAAGGCATATTTTAAATACGAGCTTATCACACACTGCCAAAAAGCCGTCGCTGAAGAACTCAAACTTGTTGAGCACCGCACCGAGCGCAACTATCAAAAATATTGGCGCTATGATATTAAAGCTGAATATAAAGCTCTCAAGCACCTTGGCTCACCTTCCTTTTATTTGAGAAAATCGGGTAAAAATTCGCTTGCTACGTTATTTTTCGCAAAGCCTCTTATCTTGTCCATCGTCCAGATCTTTCTGTCAGCCGTCTGACCGTAATTCGGGCAGCCGTGAAGCGCTACAAGCTCCTCGGTGTAGTCCTCCATTAAGTAGACCTGCAGACCGAGGCGCTGTTTATTATAGTGGGTTACGGTCGGGTTGTATATCGGATTTTCTATAGTGATATTCCCCGCCTTGTCCTTGACGATATCGAAGGTAACGATGCCGCCGACGAGGTTCATATTATCGTACTGCGTGGAAATAAGGTTTCCGAGCGAGTAGATAACGAGCGTCCTTGTGCCGTCGGACGCGGTCTTCCACTCCATATTCTGAATAACGTGCGGATGCATACCGATTATCACGTCTGCACCTGCCTCGGTGATAGCGCTCGCGAGCGTTTTCTGCGAGCTTGAAAGCGTGAAATAGTTTTCCTCGCCCCAATGCATTACCACGAACACGAGGTCTGCAAGCGCGTCCGCCTTCTTCGTCATACGAACGATCTCCGCTTCGTCTATGTAAGGCACGTACATCGTGCTGCCCACGGGAAGATACATTCCGTTCGTGCCGTACGTGTAGGAGATAAACGCGATAGAAACGCCGTTCTTCTCAACTATGCGGATATTCTCATAGTCCGCCCTGTCGTAGTAACCGCCGAGCATCGTGACCTTATCCTCGCGCGCCTTCCAGTATGCAAGCGTGTTTTTATAGCCTGCTTCCTTCTTGTCGAGCATATGGTTGTTTGCGATATTGATAATATCAAAGCCAAGCTCGATAAGTGCGTCGCCTGCCGCCTCGGGCGTGTTGAAGTTCGGGTAGCCCGAAACGGTCATCTCATCGCCGCAGATAGGCGTTTCCTGATTTATAAACGCAAGATCAGCCGACTTTACCATATCGGCAATTCCCTCGTACATATCAAAAAAGTTGTACTTCTCTCCGTCCTTCGCACGAGCCTTCGCATCGGTGTAGACGTTTTCGTGAATGATGTTATCACCTGCCGCGAGGAACTTAATGCGAACCGAGCCGTCGCTTACGGCAGGCTCACCGCCGTTCGGCGTGTACGCGGTGTCGTCCGTACGCACGTTTACGTCGTCGGTCGTGTCCGCACTCGGCGCGGTTACGATAGTCGCGTCGGGATCGCGCGTATCATCGGTGGTGACAAGCCCCGGCGTGCCGTCGTTTACGTGAGAGGTGCACGAGCACGCGAGAATAATCGCGAGCGCCGCGGTGGAGAGCTTCAGAAAATTCTTCATAATTTTCACCCTTATTTCTTCTCCGCACTGCACGGATGCTTAAAGAACGCCTCGAGATCGGCAAACCACTTGCCTTCCTCGTCCTTTTTAAATCCGAGCCACATAATAAACTTCTCGTCGCAATCGGCGTCAAAATACGCCGTATGCACGCCGTGAAGGTCGATGAAATTCATCGTCTGGCGTCCCATAATGAACATAGCCTCGGTGTCGTCCGTGCCGTGTGCCTTCGCAAGGTCAACGATGTGCGCCGACTTGCCGAGCCTAAACTGACAGATACCGACGAAATCGCCCGTGCTCTCGTCGTCAAGCTCGTCGCGCACCCACGCGCCGTACGCCAAAAGATCGGGATCGTACTCGACCTTACAGCGCGCGCAAAGCTGCTCCTGTAATGATTTATCCTGAATAGGTTTAATGATAAGCATTTCTATCTCCTATTTATTTTGCGTTATTCTTTAAATATTCGACCTGCGATTTCGTAAGATGCCGCCACGTGCCGGGCTTTAAGCTTTGAAGGCGAAGGTCGCCTATAGCCACTCGGGTAAGTCTGTTTACCTTGAGTCCGCACTGCTCGCACATCTTTCGTATCTGTCGGTTTCGTCCCTCGTAAAGCTCCATTCGAAGCACCGTTACCTCTCGTCGCTTGTCGGAGCGCATCGAGTGAACCTCTGTCTTTACGGGCATTATTTCGTAGCCGTCGATAACCATTGCCGAGGACAGCTTTTTTATCGTGTCACGCTCAACCTTGCCCGAAACCTCGACGTGATATATTTTCGGTATTTCGTGACGCGGATGGGTTAGCTTATTTGCAAGATCACCGTCGTTGGTGAGAAGCAAAAGCCCGTCCGAGTCCATATCGAGCCGCCCGACGGGATATACCCGCTCGCCGACCTCGCGGCAAAGCTCAACGACTGTCGGCCGTCCGCGCTCGTCGGATGCAGTGGTAACGTATCCGCGCGGCTTATTTAGCATTATGTAAATATAGCGCTTGAAGCCGATCTTCACGACCTTGCCGTTATATTCGACAGTGTCCGTGTCGGGGTTTATCTTCTGCCCTATCTCGGCGCGCGCGCCGTTTACGCGCACCGCGCCGCGACAGATCTCTCCCTCGGCGGCACGGCGGCTCATAAGTCCTGCATCAGCAAGATATTTTTGTAAACGTACTTCTTCCATTATCCAAAAATTCTTTCAAAAAAGTTTTGTTCATACTCAATTTGCTCGGCGGCTTCCTCGGCGTACAGCGACACCTCGCCAAGCCTTGTCTGCCCGTCGTAAAATTCTATTCTGCCGACCTCATCGCCCTCGGCAATAGGTGCCCAGAAATATCTCGGCAGAATGATACGACGCGTGATATTTCTATCCGACCTTGGTAGTATCAGCGAAAGTCCGTCTCGGTTTTTGATAGTTATATCGCCCTTTTCGCTTCCGATGCAGGGTGAGATAAAAACCGATTCGCCGGGCGCAATAAGCGACACGCGCTCCACGCTCGCAAAGCCGAGGTCGAGCATCGCCGTATGGTCCGCCCAATCGTCGGGCGCGCCGAGCGTCACCGCGATAAGCGTCATACCGTCCCGTTCTGCGGCAGACACAAGGCATCGCCCGCTCGCTTTGGTAAAGCCCGTCTTGACACCGATAGCCCCGTCGTAAATATGGAGCAGCTTGTTGTGATTGTGAAGGCTTCTCGCCGTGTCGGCGTACGCGATACGGTATTTGTCCGTCGATACTATCCGTCTAAAGGTTTCGTTTTCCATAGCCGCCGCAGTAAGCCTTGCAAGGTCGTGTGCGGTGGTATAGTGGTTATCGTCCGAAAGCCCGTGCGGATTGGTAAAATTCGTGTCCGAAAGTCCAAGCGCACGCGCCCTCTCGTTCATCATATCGGCAAACGCCTCCACAGAGCCCGCAACGCCGATAGCGATAGCCGCCGCGGCGTCGTTTGCACTCTCAAGCATAAGCGCCCAAATAAGCGACTCGAGCGTTATCCTGTCGCCTGCGTTCAGATATATAGACGAGCCCTCAACGCCTGCCGCAGCAGCGTCAACGACTATCTCGCGCGAAATATCGCCCGATTCGATAGCCACGAGCGCGGTCATTATTTTCGTCGTGCTCGCCATAGGACGGCGCGTATTGGCGTCCTTTTCGAATATGATCTGCCCCGTTTCGGCTTCGATAACGATAGCCGATCTCGCCGACACGTCAAGCGCGCCGACTCTTGTGTAAAACAGCGCGGCAGATGACAGCACCGCCAAAAGCAGAGCCGTGATTTTTTTGATTTGCATAGCACTCTCCTTAAAGTAAAGCTTCAATAAAAGCGTTTACAAAGAGAGCGTGCTTATGCCCTGAAAGTTATTCCTCGTCTGCCTTGTCAGCCTCGTCAGCCTCGGATTTGTTTTTAGCAAAAATATCCTTTATCTTAGCGATAAGCTCAGGCGAGCGCTCGATAAAGCCCGCTATCTGGTCAACTCTGTCGGGAGCCGCACCTGCGCCCTGTCCGACGTTTAACATCTGTACGCCACCGTCGGGAGAAACGACTAAAAAGCCAACGGGCTGTACTGTAACGCCCGTTCCGCCGCCACCGCCGAAATTAGAGGCAAGCGCACCGTTCTTGTTTGTTTCCTCAGCCGCCTTTTTGGCGTTCTTGCCGATATAGTCAACGCCGCCCGAAGCAAAGCCGACCATTACCTTCGACACGGGAATTACGGTAGTACCGCCGGGAGTGTTGATGGGATTACCGATAATGGTATTCGCATCAACGACGTTTCTTATCTGCTCAAGAGAGGTTTCGATGATACCGGAAATTTTGTTTTCTGCCATTTTTATGTTCCCCTTTAAAAATTATTTCTGTTTTATATATGCCCAAAGTGAGCGTATTGCCACGTCAAGTATCTGCCAGATGCGAAGCGAAAGCGTAATATCAACGTCCGCGCGCGTTTTTTCGGTGGTGAAATCAGTCGTTACGACAATTTCCTCGCTCTTTGGCAGTTTCAAATTTACAGCGTTGTCAAGAAGCTCGAGCAGGCACTGCACCGCGCCGCACACCGCGCCGTAAAGCACGGCGGTTGTCGCCGCATCGCCCGATGCAACTATTATGCGAAGCCGCCCCACCTTGATGTAGAGATGCCGTCCAAAGCGCTCGAAAAACACTCTCACTACCTCGAGCACGGTGTCGAGAAGCTCGGAAATATCGCGTTTTTCCTTGGTATGCGCCTTTACGTCCTCCGATGCCTTCCCTACGGTACTTTTTTTCTTTTTGGCGTCCTTTTCCGCCTTTTTCGCCGCTTTCTTTTTTGCCCTTGCTTCTTCACGCGCCTTCCGCCTTCTGAATTTTTTTATTTCATAATCGGAAAGCTTCAGCTTCTTTTCGCGTTTTGGATAGAGCCTGATGCGAAATATGCCGACACCCAGCCAAAGGCTCGTGTCGTCGTGAAGCCTTACGCGTACGCCTATGCGAAGCATAAGCAAAAGCGCCAACAGCAAAACGACACCGACAGCTATGAGCCAACCCATCGCATCACACTCCCTTCATACGCGTCAAAACAGTTTAGTCCACCGGCTCGTCTACCGGCTTCTCCTCGGGTACGGCGAACAGCTCGATAGACGGCAATTCGTCCACCGAGGATATACCGAATATGCGAAGGAATGCATCCGTCGTTCTGAAAAGCGACGGTCTGCCCGGCGCGTCAAGCTGACCGCAAACCTCGATAAGTCCCTTATCCGTGAGATTGTTGACAGTATAGCTCGTGTCTATTCCGCGTACCGAGTCGATATACGAGCGCGTTACGGGCTGATGGTACGCCACAATCGCGAGCGTTTCCATCGAGCTTCGCGAGAGGTTACCGCCGGCGCGCACTCCAAGCGCCGCGCGTATCTTTTCGATATGCGCTTCTTTAGTACAAAGCTGGCAGGTCTCCTTAAACATAACGAGCTGTATTCCGCGCTCGTTCTTCGGATCTGCATACTCCGCCTGCATCTCGGTAAGTATTTGTTTGACCTCGCTTATCATACACTCCGCGGCCTCAGCAAGAGTTTCGTACGTAAGCGGATGTCCTGCGGCAAAAAGCACCGCTTCAATTATAGGCTTCGCTGACATTGTTATCACCGCCCGTCATTCTTTCGTGATTTAGATTTACCCTGAAGTCCGTTATTTCGCCGAAATCCGTTTCTTCAACGGGGCGAAGCGTGACTCTGTTCTTTTTCATAAGCTCAAGCACCGCAAGAAACGTTGCTATAAGCTCGCTTCGGCTTTTCGCCGTTAAAAGTATCGAGGTGTAAAGCGTTTCGCCGTTTTTGACGAGATAGCGTATAACGCCGTATATCTTTCCGCTTACGGGAACTACCGGCGTACGCAGTATGCGATCAAACGGTCTTGCCGCCGCCTCGCGGTTTACCTCGTCAAGCGCGTTTTTGTCCATCGTGCGAAGCATACGAAGCATAACGCGGCGAAGTGCGTCCGCCTGCTGCGGCTCGATCTTGCCCGAGTCGGGCTTTACCTCGTCGGTATCCTTGACCATTCGCCCCGAATACACGCTGTGTTGCTCGGCGAGATACCCTGCCGCCTGCTTCATCTTCTGATATTCGAGGAGCATCGCCGCGAGCCGTGCACGCGGGTCCTCCTCCTCGTCCTCGGGCTTTGGAAGGAGCATCTTGCTCTTTATCAGCATAAGCTCGCTCGCCATAACGATAAATTCGCCCGCGACCTCCATATCCATTCGCTGCATTTCTTCGATATGCTCCATATACTGATCGAAGATGAGTGCTATCGGTATATCGGTTATTTCGACCTTATTCTTTTCGATAAGCTTGAGTAAGAGATCAAGAGGTCCCTCGAACGCTTCAAGCTTGTACTGTATATTTTCCATTGTCAACCTGCCTTGTTTAGACTAAAGGTATAAGCCAACGAAGCGCATAGGACACTCCGCTCACCGCTATCGACAGCGGTGTATCGAGAAATCCGAGGAACAAAAGCGCCATTATCGCGATAGAGATATACTGCTCGTATTTCATCACGCCGAAATATACTTTATCGGGCAGAACCGAATAAAGCACTCGCGAGCCGTCAAGCGGCGGCACGGGAATTAAGTTGAACACCGCAAGCGAAATATTGAGAAAATGGAACGATGCAAAAAAACCTATTGCCACACTTACAAGATTGTACACAAACTCGTTTGGCACGGGTATGATTCCGCCAGCAAACAAAAACAGCAACAGCTCGTACACAAGCGCTCCGAAAAGCGCAAGAATAAGATTCATTACGGGACCTGCAAGTGCCGATAAAGCCATTCCAAGCTTCGGGCGCTTGAAGCGACCTGCCCTTATCGGTACGGGATTTGCCCAACCGAAGCCGAACAGAAGCATTGAAATAAATCCGAACGGATTCAAGTGCTTGAGTGGATTTAAAGAGAGCCGCCCAAACTTTGCTGCGGTGTCGTCGCCAAGCTTGTTTGCCATCCAGCCGTGCGCCACCTCGTGAAAGGTCAGCGCGATAAGCACGATTATAAGCCTTTGCAAAAGCTCCATTACCGCGATGCCGATATTATCGGCACCGCCTAAAATCGAATTTAACATTTTAAATCTCCAAAAGCGCGAGAATAGCACGCATAGCCTCGTCCTTACCCATACCGTCGAGCGCGGAGAACGGGATTATTTCACATCCCTCTCGCACGCACGGATGATTGTGTAAAGCCTCGAGCGCCGCCTTGCGGTTCGTTACGTTAAGCTTATCCGCTTTGGTCGCGATTATGATATACGGAATATCCGACTGATTCATAAAATCGAGCATCATCTCGTCGTCAGCCGTCGGTCCTACCTTGAGGTCGATAAGCTGTGCCACGGCGTTCATAGTGCCCGACGTGAAATAGGAATCGGTAAGCTTCGACCACTTCGCCTTGTCCGCCGGCGCACGCTTTGCAAAGCCGTAGCCGGGAAGGTCAACGACGTAGAACTTCTTATCAACGCGGTAGAAGTTGATGGTGATGGTCTTACCGGGCGAGCCGGAAACGCGCGCCAGACTCTTTCGCCCGACGAGCTTATTTAGAAGCGAGCTTTTGCCGACGTTCGAGCGTCCCGACAGCGCTATCTGCGGCAGCTTATCGGTCGGGAACTGACTTTGCAGTCCCGCAGTCATCACAAGCTCGGTGTTGTTTAAATTGAGAGCCATAGTTACTCCTTATCTGACGAGTGCGTGCGAGAGCACGTCGTCCGCGGTTTTCACTCTTATAAATTCGATATTGTCGCGTACAACGTCCGCGCACTGCTCGAGGTCTGCGAAGTTATCGTCGGGAATAAGCACGGTGCTGACGCCTGCCGCATACGCCGCAAGCGTTTTTTCGCGAAGCCCGCCGATAGGCAGTACGTTTCCGCGAAGCGTTACCTCGCCCGTCATCGCGATATCTCGTCTTACGGGTATATCCGACAGAGCGCTTGCGATAGCCGTAACGAGCGTTACGCCCGCACTCGGTCCGTCCTTCGGGACCGCGCCCTCGGGAACGTGGATATGTATGTCCTTATTCTTGTAGAAGTCAGCGTCGATGCCAAGCTCGCTCGCTCTTGAGCGCACGAAGCTTACGGCGATATGCGCCGACTCCTTCATAACGTCGCCAAGCGAGCCCGTAAGCTCAAGCTTGCCGCTTCCCTCGAACACGAGCGCTTCAATTTTAAGCATATCGCCGCCCGACTGCGTATACGCAAGTCCGTTTACCGCACCAACCTCGTCGTGCTCGGAAATGCGCTCGGGCGTAACCTTGGGAGCGCCAAGATAATCCTTCAGATTTTTCTCGTTTACGGTGATTTTTTCAACAGCCGAGCCGTCAACGACAGCCTTCGCGCATTTGCGGCAGATAGCGCCTATCTCGCGCTCGAGGTTACGCACACCTGCCTCGCGTGTGTAGGTGTCGATAATAGCGTATATCGCCTTGTCGGTGATGCGGAGATCTTTCTTTGCAAGTCCGCACCTTTTGAGCTGCTTTGCGATGAGATGATTTTTCGCTATGGAAAGCTTTTCCTCGCGAGTGTAGGTCTTCATCTCGATGACCTCCATACGGTCAAGAAGGGGACGCGGTACGGTATCAAGCGTGTTCGCCGTCGCGATAAACATACACTGCGACAAGTCAAACGGCAATTCAATAAAATGGTCGCGGAACGCCTTATTCTGCTCGGGATCGAGCACCTCGAGCATAGCCGACGCAGGATCGCCGTTCACGGCGCTCGACGACATTTTATCTATCTCGTCAAGCAGTATAACGGGATTGGTGCTTCCTGCACGAGTGATCGCCTCGATTATGCGTCCTGCCATCGCGCCGACGTACGTCTTGCGGTGACCGCGTATTTCCGCCTCGTCGCGCACGCCGCCGAGCGACACGCGCACGTATTTCCGTCCGAGCGCACGCGCCACGGACGCACCGATAGAGGTCTTACCCACACCGGGTGCGCCGACGAGGCAGAGTATCTGTCCGCCGGGCTTTTCGGTCAGGTGCTTGACTGCCAAAAATTCGATAACTCTGTCCTTTACGTTATCAATGCCGTCGTGGTCGTCGTCGAGAATTTTTCTCGCGCGCTTGAGGTCGGCTCTGTCCTTTGTGGATTTGTTCCACGGAAGCGCGAGCACGGCGTCAAGGTAGTTGCGGATAACGCTTCCCTCCGCCGAGCCGAACTGCATCTTCGTAAGACGCTCAAACTCCTCCGTGAGCTTGGTTTTAACGTCATCGGATGCGTCAAGCGCTTCGATCTTCTCGCGGTAACGTTTAAGCTCGGGCGTGTCGCCGAGTCCAAGCTCGTCCTGAATAACTCGCATCTGCTCCTGAAGGATACCCTCGCGGTGGCGCTTATTCATATTTTCCGTAACCTTCTGCTGTATCTGAAGCTCGACCTTCATAAGGCTCATTTCGTCGTAAAGAAGGCGTATTACCTCCTCGACGCGCGCTATAGGCTCGTGTATATTAAGGATAGCGAGCTTGTCCGAGTAGCGCACCAAAAGCTGTGCGGCGATAAAGTCGGCGAGCACGTCGGGCGCGGTTATTCCCTCAAGTGCCGCACTCGGCTCTGCGGGAAGCTTCGGCATAAGGTCAGCGAGCTTCTTCGCCGCCGCTTTAGCCTCGCGAACGAGCGCTTCGCCCTTGAGTCCGCCGTCATTGGCGAGCTTACACCACTTTATAAGGATACGCGCCATCTCGTATTTGCCGTGCGGCGCAAATTCCACTACGGTCGCACGCGTAACGCCTTCAACGATAAGTCGGCGCGTGCCGTTACTCAATTTGATATTCTGCTTTATACGTCCGACGGTACCAACGCGGTTCGGCGTCATATCCGAGCCCTGCTTTGCCTGCGGCACGAAGAAGATAAGTCCGCCGTGTCTTGCCGCGACGTCGATAGCGCCAAGCGCACTCTTGTCGGATATTTCCATACTTACAGACGTCCCCGGAAAAACGATAAGAGAACGAAGTCTTACCACGGGAAGGTCGCTGTTTTCAATTTTTTCAACGTAGTCTGCCATATTTTTATGCACAGTCCGCGGATGCGGAGCTCCTTTATTACATACTGAAATTCTGATATATAATTATATCTTTAATATTATATCACATTTAACCGTCAATTTCCACCCCAAAGCGTAATTTTTACGAAACCTTAATATTTTGGGCATAAAAGCGAAAAAACGGCACTGCGAGTCGGTAACATTAGCTTGTTACTCCGCATGTCCGTTTTTTCTATGTATTATTCCATACGTAACGCCGTAAGCGTGCGCTCGCAAACGGCTATTTTATTATACACTCCGCCGTCGGATTTGTAAATTCGCATTATGCCGATTTTTTTAGGGAATTTTTGTATATTTTTTAAATTCCGAGCTTTTTCGACGCGCAAAAAACAGAGCAGCCACCCGAAATATATAGACTATTCCTCACTTTTTTGCGCCTTAATTATATTAAAACCGTTCTCCGTGACGTACGCGTCACGCTCTGCGTCCCCGCACGCACACAGCACTGCCGCAATAACCTGAGCGGCTCCGGCGTTTATCATAAGGCTCGCCGCCGCGCCGAGCGAAGCACCCGTCGTAACGATATCGTCAATAAGTATGACCGTTTTGTTCTCAAGCTTAGCGCCCTTGGTCAAAATTATCGTCGAGCGGGCGTTACGCCTTCTCGCCTCACCCTTGAGACGCTTCTGCTCCGCTCCAAAAAGCTTGCGGCGCAGCACGCGCTTCGACGGAACGAGCAAATACCGCGATAAACGCCGCGCGACTCGTTCCATATGGTCAAAGCCGTGCGCCCTGACGGCGCTTCTGCACCTCGGCACCCAAGCTATAACGGTATCGTCGCGTATACCCTCAAGAAAAGGCAGATTTCGCCGTATCATACCTGCAAGCTCACACGCCGCCAGATCGGTCGCCCTTCTGCCGCCGCGGTCTTTAAGCGCGAAAACGAAACGGTTCTCGGCGTTTTCGTGATGCTGCGGCTCATAAAAGCAAAGAAACATCGCACGTCCAAAGCGTTCGTCGCGCTCTTTTGCAAATATGCGCGTCGGCTGTCCGCGGCAAGCGTTGGCGGCATACGCCTTGGCGAGCTCCCATTTAGCAAGACAGTGCTCGCAAAACGGCTCGTTTGACATAGCTTCGTCAAGCAGCGTGCCGCAGACGACGCATCTTTGCGGAAACAATATCCCCTCAAGCCTCATCGTGACGAAGCAGTCCCGTGTATCTCATAATTTGTCGGTTGTTTTCAACCATAGTGCCAACGACGCCCGCGCTGCCGACCAATATGACCATCCTCTGCGCACGCGTCACCGCCGTGTATAAAAGGTTACGCGTGAGGAGCATCGGCGGACAGGACGGTGATACCGGCATTATCACGACGGGATATTCGCTTCCCTGACTCTTATGCACCGTCACCGCCCAAGCGTGGTCAAGCTCGGCGAGGTTCGCGAAATCGTACGCGACCACGCGGTCGTCAAAGTTGATTATCATTTGCTCGGCGGGCGTGTTTATCGTTTCGATAACGCCAATGTCGCCGTTGAAAACACCGACGCCCTCCTTGCCGTCACGCTCCCACGAGAGGTCGTAGTTATTCTTAATTTGCATCACTCGGTCGCCCTCGCGGAAGATCGTGTCGCGCACCTCTTTTTCGCGCTTGTAATTGCTTCTCGGGTTAAGTGCGTCCTGAAGCATACGGTTGAGAGTTTCCGTTCCCGTTACGCCCTTGCGTGATGGACAAATCACCTGTATATTCTCCGTTATATCCTCACCGTATTTTTTTGGCAGACGGCTTTTGTAAAGGTCAACCACGGTCTGCGCAAGCGCGTTATCGTTATCGCGCGGCAGAAAGAAAAAGTCGTTATCCTTTACCGTTAAATTTGGCATAACGCCGTGATTTATCGCGTGTGCGTTGGTTATGATAAGGCTCTCGCTCGCCTGCCTGAATATCTCCGTCAGCTTAACCGTCGTATATCGCTCGGATGCGATCAAATCGTTTAAAACGTTGCCCGCACCCACCGACGGAAGCTGGTCGGAGTCGCCGATCAGAATAAGCCTTGCACCGGGCTTTATCGCCTTCAGGAGCGAATTCATCAGGTACATATCTATCATCGACGCCTCGTCTATGATAACGACGTCCTCATCGAGCAGCTCGTTCTCGTTTCGCTTGAATTTCGCCATATCCTCCTCGCCGAATTCCATCTCGAGAAGGCGGTGGATGGTCTTTGCCTCGTGGCGAGTTGCTTCACTCATACGCTTTGCGGCGCGCCCCGTCGGAGCGGCGAGGGCGATGTCCATATCGAGGTGCTCGAATATGCGTATGACCGCCCGAATAACGGTGGTCTTACCCGTACCCGGCCCACCGGTGAGTATCATCACACCGCTCGAGAGCGATGCACGAATCGCCGAGCGTTGAAGCGTGGCGTACTCCTTATCCTCCTCGAGCTCAATGCGCTGTATGAGGCGCGAAACGTCGCCCGTTTCTATGCTCGGGCAAAATCTTTCAAGCAGGTCGAGCTTGTCCTTTACGTCGCTCTCGGTGTAGTACGCGCGTTTGTCGAATATCGCGTCGATCCCCTCTATTCTCGTACGAACAAGACGCTTGTCCGCCACCATTTTATCTATCGTCGCCGCAACGAGCGCCGTATCTGCCGAAAGCTCGTCCGCAGCAAGCGGAAGAAGGCGCGAATACGGCAAAAACGAGTGTCCGCCCTGACGCGCCGCCTCGGACAGCACGTAGATGATACCGCTCGCTATACGGTACTCGCTGTCGCTCTCGATGCCCATAGCCATAGCAAGGCTGTCCGCACGCTTGAAGCCGATGCCCGAAAACTCGTCGCACAGGCGGTACGGATTGGTTTTAATAATATCAAGCGCCGCACCGCCCCACTTTTTATATACGCGCACGCTCATCGCCATCGACAGATACTCGCGGCAGAACATCATCAGCGTACGCACGCCGAACTGCTCGCGAAAATCGTCGGAAATATCCTTCGCCTTCGTGTCGGAGATGCCCGGTATCTTCGCGAGCCATTCGGGATGGTTTTCGATAACGTCAAACGTGTCCTCGCCATACATATCGACGAGCTTTTTGGCGGTCTTCGGACCGATACCCTTCACCGCGCGGCTCGAGAGATAGCGCAGTATCTCGTTCGACGTGGCGGGAAGCTGCTTTTCGTAGTAGGCGACGCTGAACTGTCTGCCGTAGCTTTTGTGGTGCGTCCATTCGCCGACAAGCTTCATTTTGTCGCCGACGCCGCTTCCAGGCATAATGCCGCACGCGGTGACTATATCGTCGCCCTCCTCGCACGATAGGTCGAGCACCGTATAGCCGTTGTCGGCGTTTGAATATATTATGTTTTCTACAGTGCCCTCGATGCTGACAAGCTTCGACATATCGGGCTCGGAGTTACGTATCATCGTCCCGTTCCTTACAATTGTTTATATTTGCCTCACGCACACAAAGCAGCTCGCCTATCTGCGCGAGATATTCACCATTTTCAATTATACCATCTTTCGACAGAATAATCAACCGCTCCGAGGAAATTTTTTGTTCCCGCCGCAAATGTGCCGCATACTGCGAAACGGCACAGACGTTATCGCACTCGCTTATAAAAACCGCCGCGCGAAGGTGCTCGCGAACTCGCTTTGGATAGCGCAGAGAGGTTTTTATCATCGAAAGCGCCGTGTACGCGCCGAAAACGGCAAGCACGCAAACGAGTATTTCGAGAAAATCAGCCATATTTTGCCCTCCTTTTGTAATATAATATGCACCCAAACGTGCTTTCGCGCAAAGCGTCGGCATTTTTTCTTCCATATTTATTTGTATAAGCCGTCAAAATTACGATAATACTAACCTTGTTAAACCGCATTTTGTCTAAATGGGAGATTTTTTTCAAAAAATATTTTTTGTAAAAGAGCCACTTGACATTTACATCGCGTTATGTTATAATTAAGCTTGTCTTGATATGTTTTTGCGGCGAAACGGCGCGATTATGCTGTCCACACTTGACAGATACGGCGTCGGTCAGGATGAACAAATCTAAATTATTTTCGAAGAAGGAGGTGCGCTATGCCAACCTTTAATCAGCTTGTTAAGCAGGGCCGTCAGGAAAAGACCTACAAGTCTAAGTCGCCCGTTCTTCAGCACGGCTTCAACACTCTCACTGACTCTGCTACCGACGCAAGCTCTCCCCAGAAAAGAGGCGTATGCACGAAGGTTACCACGACGACTCCTAAGAAGCCTAACTCGGCACTCCGTAAGATTGCCCGTGTAAGACTTACCAACGGTCTCGAGGCTACCGTTTACATTCCGGGTATCGGACACAACCTGCAGGAGCACTCCGTAGTGCTTATCCGCGGCGGACGTGTACGTGACCTGCCTGGTGTGCGTTACCACATCATTCGCGGTACGCTCGATACTCAGGGCGTTGCAAACCGCAACCAGAGCCGTTCCAAGTACGGCGCAAAGCGTCCTAAGCAGAAGTAATTCCTAGGACGAAACGGAGTGTCCCCTGCTCTCTCAGAGGAAAAACAACAAGGTATAGAATTTCCTACTCGCTTGACGTTCAAAAGAAAATAATCGGGATTTGTTTATTATATCCGCAATTATGATATACGGTCTCCGAGAGCGTTTCGAAACTCAAGCATTATACGGGAGAAATCTTTCGAGTACCTATGATATCATTATTTTTTATGAAGGAGGGAAGTTACAATGCCGAGAAGAGGTCAAATTTCCAAAAGAGACGTTTTACCGGATCCGTTGTACAATTCTAAGCTCGTAACAAAGCTTATCAACAACATTATGTATGATGGCAAGAAGGGTGTTGCACAGAAGATCGTTTACGATGCATTCGCAATCGTAGAGGCAAAGCTGGGTAAGAATCCCCTCGAAGCCTTCAACGAAGCACTTGAAAACATAATGCCTGTGCTTGAAGTTAAGGCGCGCCGCGTCGGCGGTTCGACTTATCAGGTTCCGATGGAGGTAAGAGCTGAAAGACGTCAGACTCTTGGTCTTCGTTGGATCGTAAACTATTCGAGAGCTCGTGGTGAAAAGACCATGGCTGAGAAGCTTGCAAACGAGATCATTGACGCTATCAATTCTATGGGCGGCGCTTTCAAGAAGAAGGAAGAAACCCACAGAATGGCAGAAGCGAACAAGGCGTTTGCACACTACAGATATTAATCTTAACACACACGATATCTTGAAAGGAGAAAACCATGGCAAGAGAATTCCCGCTTGAACGCACCAGAAATATTGGTATAATGGCTCATATCGACGCTGGTAAGACCACGACGACCGAGCGTATACTCTTCTATACGGGCGTTACCTACAAGATGGGCGAGACTCATGACGGCGGCGCGACCATGGACTGGATGGCTCAGGAGCAGGAGCGCGGTATCACCATTACCTCTGCTGCTACCACCTGCCACTGGAACAACAACCGTATCAACATCATTGATACCCCCGGTCACGTTGACTTCACCGTTGAGGTTGAGCGCTCCCTGCGCGTACTCGACGGCTCCGTAACCGTTCTTTGTGCAAAGGGCGGCGTTGAGCCTCAGTCCGAAACTGTTTGGCGCCAGGCTGACAAGTACCGCGTTCCGCGTATGTGCTATGTCAACAAGATGGACATTATGGGCGCTGACTTCTATCGCGTAGTAAAGATGCTGCACGACCGCCTCAAGGCTAATGCAGTGCCGATTCAGCTTCCTATCGGTGCAGAGGATACCTTCAAGGGTATTGTTGACCTTATGGAAATGAAGGCTGACGTTTACTACGATGACCTCGGTAAGGATATGCGCGTGGAAGAAATTCCCGCTGATATGCTTGAAAAGGCAGAAGAATACCGCACCGCAATGATCGAGTCTATTTGTGAGACCGACGAGGAGCTCTTTATGCGCTACTGTGATGGCGAAGAGATCTCCACTGACGAGCTCAAGGCGGCTCTTCGTAAGGCAACCATCGACAACAAGATCGTTCCCGTTGTCTGCGGTACTTCCTATAAGAACAAGGGCGTACAGAAGCTTCTCGACGCAATCGTTGATTTTATGCCTTCTCCGCTCGACGTTCCCGCAATTAAGGGTATTATCCCCGGCACCGAAGAAGAGGAAGAGCGTCCTTCCAGCGACGAAGCTCCCTTCTCTGCTCTCGCATTCAAGATTATGACCGACCCGTTCGTTGGTAAGCTCTGCTACTTCAGAGTTTACTCGGGTGTTGCTGAAGCAGGTACTACTGTTTACAACTCCACCAAGGATTCCAAGGAGCGCTTCGGCCGTATTCTCCAGATGCACTCCAATGAACGTAAGGACATTGACAAGTGCTACGCAGGCGACATCGCCGCTGTTATCGGTGTAAAGAATACCACCACCGGTGATACCTTCTGCGATGAGAACAATCCTATCATCCTCGAGTCGATGGAATTCCCCGAGCCCGTTATCCGCGTTGCTATCGAGCCCAAGACCAAAGCAGGTCAGGAGAAGATGGGTATCGCGCTTGCTAAGCTCGCAGAGGAAGACCCGACCTTCAGAACCTACACCGACGATGAAACCGGTCAGACCATCATCGCAGGTATGGGTGAGCTTCACCTCGAAATCATCGTTGACAGACTTCTTCGCGAGTTCAAGGTTGAGGCTAACATCGGTAAGCCCCAGGTTGCTTACAAGGAAACCATCAGAAAGAAGGTTGACCACGAGCACAAGTACGCTCGTCAGTCCGGTGGTAAGGGTCAGTACGGTCACTGTAAGATCATACTCGAGCCTAACGAGCCCGGCGCAGGTTACCTCTTCGAGAACAAGGTTGGCGGCGGGGCGATTCCTAAGGAATACATCGAGCCTGTAAACCAGGGTATCCAGTCTGCAATGCAGATGGGTGTTCTCGCAGGCTACAACGTAGTTGACGTAAAGGTTACTCTTTACGACGGTTCGTACCACGAGGTTGACTCCTCGGAAATGGCGTTCAAGATCGCAGGTTCTATGTGCTTCAAGGAAGCAATGAAGATGGCAGATCCCGTTATTACCGAGCCTATGATGAAGGTCGTTGTTATCACTCCTAACGATTACCTCGGTGACGTTATCGGTGACATCAACTCCCGCCGCGGTCAGATCCAGCCTATGGAGGACGACAACGGTGCAACTCAGGTTATCGCAGCCGTTCCGCTTGGAGAAATGTTCGGTTACGCAACCGACCTTCGTTCCAAGACTCAGGGCCGCGGACTTTACTCTATGGAGCCCAGCCACTTCGCTGAAGTTCCTAAGTCCATTCAGGAAAAGATCATTATCGAAAGAGGCAAGAAGCAGTAATTTACCGATAAGGTAACTGCTCTGCCCAACACAATCGGTTTCAAGCCGCGCCGAGCGGCAACGCTCGGCTCGGTTTTAAGCACAAATAATAAAATTAAAATTTCTAATTTTAAGGAGGAAATTTAAAATGGCAAAGGCTAAATTCGAAAGAACTAAACCCCACGTTAACATTGGTACCATCGGTCACGTTGACCATGGTAAGACCACCCTTACCGCTGCTATCACCAAGACTCTTTCTCTTACCAACGAGAATATCGAATTCCAGGCATACGACCAGATCGATAACGCTCCCGAAGAAAGAGCTCGTGGTATCACAATTAACAAGTCGGATCGTAGCCATGTC
>JAZNBZ010000179.1:0-3870 GCA_045587285.1 Candidatus Flemingiibacterium sp.
TCAAGCCAAAGCTCGGGGGATATTTCAATCGAAAACGCAGGGTCCGCGCTGACGTGTATCTCTCTCGTTACGCCAAGCTCCCTTGCAAGGGCAAGCGACGCGTTTTCGCGAAGGCTGACGTAGTCGGCACTCGAAATAGCACGCTCGGCGTGCTTACGGCTGATGCTTGAGTGAAGCGGTCCAAGACCGTTTGCATAGATCATAACCTTGAGCCCAAGTCGCTTTGCCATATGCATTATATAGGCATAATAAAGCGAGCTTCTTCTGCTCGTTCCGTCCTGTAAAAGACTTCCGCCGCCCGAAACAAGAAGCCGTGCGTGCTTCATCTCGCGCCACATCTTAAATACGTTGAAGCGGTTTATCGTGCGCACTCTGCAAATGCGCGATATCTGCTTCGTTTTTCTCGCGAGCACCGTTACGCGCACGTCGGGAAGGCGCTCGCGAATACCGTCCACGATAGACACGAGAAGCGAATCGTCGCCGATATTGTCAAAGCCGTAATAGCCGCTGATAATAATATCGCCGTGCTTATAATTCCTCTTTGAAGCGAATTTGCCGTAAAGCGCCTCGTGGTCGTCCGCCATTTTGGCGATAGAGTAATTCTCAAGCACCTCTGCGCGTCCAAGCCTTGCGCACTCTGCGCGCTCGTCTGCCGACATCTCATACATACGGCGAATATCACGCGCCAGCTCGTCGGCAGTCGTACTGCGCTCCGTACGGAACGTGTAATTGGTAAGCCTTGCCACAGATACGTTTCCGTCGCCGAAAATTCCGCCGTATCCCTCGGCGCCCGCAAATATAACGGGCTTTTCTGCACTCATAGCCTCGAGCGCGGCACGGGAAACGCCGATGAACGCGTCGGCACAGGCGACGATCTCGGGAATATCGGTTCTTGACGGTACGACCTTGATGCATTCGCGTCCGAGCTGCAAGTTCACCTCGTCGGCGCGTTTTTTTAACTTATCAAACGCCCTTCCGCCGCCGACCATAAGCACCTCAAGCTCGGGTATATCCCCTCCGAGCATCGCCGCCGCCGTGCAAAGCTCTATGCTCGGCGTCAGAGTTTCAGCATCGACGCGGCTTACGCTCACCACGCGGAAAGCGTTTTTATCAAGCGAGAGCTCGTTTGCAACGCACTCGCCGCAGGTGTCGGGACTGAATCTGTCAGTATCAATGCCGTTGACGGTCAGAGTAATATTGTCAGACGGAACGCGGTAGTTACTTTTAATATATTCCTTGATATCACAGCTTACCGCAAAGGTGTGCTCACCCCAATTTGAAAGAAGCGATAAAAGGGGCGTTTTTCTGAAAAAGCTGTGAGCGGTGGTTATAAAGCGAAAGCCCATACGCCGCGCGAGCATACCGCACACAAACGCCGGAATACGCGAGTGGGCGTGTACTATGTCGAAGCGCTCGTTCTTTATGAGCGCCTTGAGCTTAAAGTAGCTTCTTGCAAGCGAAACGGGATTTTTTCTGTGAAGCGGAATAATAACGTGCTTCACGCTTGAGAGCTCAAGGTGAGACACGAAAACGCCGCCAAAGGACGCAACGGTGACGTCGTGTCCGCGCTGTGCGAGCGCGCGCGCAAGCTCGACGACGTGCGTTTCCGCGCCGCCGACGCCAAGCCACATATGAGTGAGAAGTATCTTCATAGACGCCACGATTCTCCCTTCCGAAAGCGTTAATGCACAAAGCAACCCACATTATTGTACCACACAAATTCCAATTAGTCAATCATAGTTTAAAAAAAACAGTTTTGACCGACAAAAAACGCCGTTATTTTTTCTCTTTCTCGGATATAATTATGGAAAAGGAAGCTTTATGGGAGATCACTATGTCAAACAAATTCACGGCAAAGGCCACGAGCGTACTCAATAAGTCGCTTAGTCTCGCGTCAGAGATGGGACACACGTATATCGGAAGCGAGCACATTCTGCTCGCGCTCTGCTATGAAGCCGAAAGCACGGCGGCAAAAATGCTTGAAGAAAAATCGGTACGGCTTGAGGCCGTACGCACTGCAATAGGCGAACGCATCGGCACGGGCGAGCCGACGAGCATCACGCCAAGCGCTCTTACGCCCCGCGCAAAGCACATCATAGAAACGAGCGCGTATCACTCCTCTCGGCGAGGCAGCGGATATATCGGAACGGAGCATATTCTTCTGGCACTGTGCGACGACACCGACTGCTCGGCTGTCGCTATCCTTTCCTCACTCGGCGTAAACCCCGACGAGCTTGCCGCAGACGTCGAAGCCTTTCTCGAGGACGTATCGGGTGAGGAGAGTTCAAAAAAGAAGAAAAAAAGCACCTCTCTGCGCGACTGCCCTACCCTCTCGCAGTACGGGCGCGACCTCACTGCCGCCGCGCGGCTTGATAAGCTCGATCCAACGGTCGGACGCGAGGCGGAAACCCAGCGTGTAATCGCCATTCTTTCAAGACGCACGAAGAACAATCCCTGTCTTATCGGCGAGCCGGGCGTCGGCAAGACGGCAGTCGTCGAGGGGCTTGCACGGCGCATTGTTGAAGGGAGCGTGCCGAGCACGCTTGAGGGCAAAATAATCGTAATGCTCGATCTTGCGTCAATGATCGCAGGCGCAAAATACCGCGGCGAATTCGAGGAGCGTATGAAGGCGGTAATGCGTGAGGCAGCCGCAAATCCGTCAGTGATACTTTTCATAGACGAAATACACACGCTCGTTGGCGCAGGCGCGGCAGAGGGCGCGGTGGACGCCGCGAACATACTAAAGCCCGCACTCGCACGCGGTGAGCTTCAGCTTATCGGCGCAACGACCGTCGGCGAATACCGAGCACACATTGAAAAGCACGCCGCACTCGAACGCCGTTTTGGCGCGGTTACGGTAGGCGAGCCGAGCGAGGAGGAGGCTGCTCGCATACTTTTCGGGCTTCGTGATAAATACGAGGCGCACCACGGCGTAAAAATAAGCGACGAGGCAATACGAGCGGCGGTACGCCTGTCGGTACGCTATATCGGCGAGAGGTATCTGCCCGACAAGGCTATCGACCTCATAGACGAGGCCGCATCGCGTGTTCGCCTTTCTGCGCTGTCACGTCCGAGCTCTCTTACGAAGCTCGAGGAAGATATCCGCCGTGCACGGGCGGACAAGGAGGAGGCTATCCGAGCACAGGATTTTGAAAAGGCGGCGGTTATGCGTGACCGCGAAAAATCCCTTTCCGATGAATATGAGCTGAAACGATCCGAATGGGAGAGGAATACGGCGGACGCCCCTCTGTTCGTTAGCGAGGAGGACGTTGCCGAGGTGGTAACCGCACAAACGGGTATCCCCGTAAAGCAGCTTGAAAGCGATGAAAGCGAGCGGCTTCTCAATTTGTCAGATATCCTGAAGTCGCACGTTATCGGTCAGGACGAGGCGGTAGAAGCGCTCACGAGCGCACTTCGACGCGGCCGAGTCGGGCTTGGCGAGGCAGAGCGCCCAATCGGCTCGTTTATTTTCCTCGGCCCGACAGGCGTTGGAAAGACCGAGCTTTCGCGAGCCCTCGCCAAGGCGATGTTCGCCGATAAAAACGCGTTGATACGCGTTGATATGTCCGAATATATGGACAGACACTCCACGTCAAAGCTTATCGGCTCACCGCCCGGCTACGTCGGCTACGGCGAGGGCGGTCAGCTTACGGAAAAGATACGCCGCAAGCCGTACTGTGTCGTGCTCTTTGACGAAATAGAAAAGGCGCACCCCGACGTATTCAACCTGCTTTTGCAGATACTCGAGGACGGTATACTGACCGATTCCGAGGGACGTCGCGTAAGCTTTGCAAACTGCGTTATAATAATGACCTCGAACGTCGGCGCGTCAAGCCTTACGGAGCGGCGCGGTACGCTCGGCTTTACAGC
>JAZNBZ010000180.1:0-6806 GCA_045587285.1 Candidatus Flemingiibacterium sp.
TTTACTCCCGGTTGGGATAATCACGGTATGCCCATCGAGTCTGCTATTATCAAACAGAACAAGCTCAACCGTAAGAGTATGTCTATTCCCGAGTTCCGCTCGGCTTGCCATAAGTTCGCGCAGGACTTCGTCGATAAGCAAATGGAGCAATTCATTCGTCTCGGTGTCGTTGCCGATTGGGAACGTCCCTATTTGACAATGGATAAATCCTTCGAAGCACGCGAAATTCGCGTATTCGGCCAAATGTATAAAAAGGGCTACATCTACAAGGGACTCAAGCCCGTTTATTGGTGCCCTCACGATGAAACAGCACTCGCTGAAGCTGAGATCGAGTACAAGGATATCGACTGCACCTCTATTTACGTTAAGTTCAAGGTTAAGGACGATCTCGGTAAGTTCTCGTTGCTCGACCTTGACAACACCTATTTCGTAATCTGGACGACCACCACCTGGACGCTTCCCGGCAACCTCGCTATCGCCGTTCATCCGCGCGAAAAGTACGTTGCTGTAAAGGCGGCAAACGGTGAGACCTATATCCTCGCTGACGCGCTTGCTGACAAGACTATGGCGGCGGCAGGCATCACCGAGTTCGAGCGCGTTGCCGAGTTCGTCGGCGGCGACTTCGAGTATATGACGGCACAGCATCCCTTCCTTGAGCGTGAAAGTAAGCTTCTGCTTGCCGAGTACGTTACTATGGAAAGCGGTACGGGCTGCGTTCACACCGCTCCCGGATTTGGTGCAGACGACTATATGACCTGTATGCGCTACAAGATTCCGATAGTAGTTCCCGTTGACGACCGCGGTTATCAGACCGAGGACGCAGGCAAGTTCGCAGGTATGTATTACGAGGAGTCTAACGAGGCTATTCTCAAGGATATGAAGGAAACGGGCGCTCTGCTCGCTTCCGAAAACATCAGCCACAGCTATCCGCACTGCTGGAGATGTAAGAATCCTATCATCTTCCGTGCAACTCCTCAGTGGTTCTGCTCCGTTGACGCGTTCCGCGCTGACGCAGTAGCCGCTTGTGAGAGCGTTGATTGGCTCCCTCAATGGGGCGGCGACCGTATGGTTTCTATGATAAACGAGCGTGCAGACTGGTGTATCTCCCGTCAGCGCCGTTGGGGACTTCCGATTCCCGTATTCTACTGCCCCGAGTGCAAGAAGCCTATTTCTACCGATGATTCCATCAACGCCGTTGCGGCTGAATTTGCCGCTAACGGCTCGAACTCGTGGTTTGACAAGTCCTCCGAGGAGCTTCTTCCTGACGGCTTTAAGTGCCCGCACTGCGGCTGTGACCACGGCTTTATTAAGGAGACCGACACGCTTGACTGCTGGTTCGACTCCGGCTCGACTCACTTCTCCGTTTTAGAGGACGGCGAGCTTTCCAAGTGGAGCGGTATGCAGTGGCCCTCTGACCTCTATCTTGAGGGCGGCGACCAGTACCGCGGTTGGTTCCAATCCTCCCTTCTCACCGCCGTTGGCGCAAAGGGACAGGGCGCACCCTACAAGCAGGTCCTCACCCACGGTTGGGTCGTTGACGGCGAGGGCAAGGCGATGCACAAGTCGCTCGGCAACTCGGTATATCCCGAGGACGTTATCAAGAAGTACGGCGCAGACTTACTCCGTCTGTGGGCGGCTTCGAGCGACTACACCGTAGACGTACGCTGCTCGGATAACCTCTTTAAGCAGCTCTCCGAGACCTACAGAAAGTTCCGCAACACCGCGAGAATTATTATGGCAAACCTCGGTAAGATCGGCGAGGACTTCGATCCCAATACCGATATGCTTCCCATTTCCGAGCTTGAAGCTATCGACAAGTGGGCGCTTGCACGTCTTAACACTCTCGTGAAGGACGTTCACGCGGCTTACAACAGCTACGATTTCCACATCGTCGTTCACGCTATCTCCAACTTCTGCACCGTTGATATGTCGAAGCTTTACATCGACATCACAAAGGACAGACTTTACGTTGAAGCGGCTAACTCCAAGACTCGCCGCGCGGCACAGACTGCGATGTATATTATCCTCTCCGCACTCACTCGCATCACCGCTCCCCTTCTCTCTTATACCGCAGAGGAAATCTGGGCAGCTATGAAGCATATTTCCACCGACGACACGAGAAGCGTATTCCTCAACGATATGCCCGCGTACGACGAGGCTCTCACCTTCGACGGCATCGAGGAAAAGTACGCAAAGCTCTTCGACCTTCGCGACGACGTTATGAAGGCGCTCGAGATCGCGCGTGCCGACAAGCTTATCGGTAAGTCGCTCGACGCCAAGCTCACCATATTCGCAAGTGACGCTGACGCTTATGCAACGCTGGGCGCATTTGCAAGCGAGCTTGAGGACATCTTCATCGTAAGCGGCGTAGCTCTCGTCAACGAGGCGGCTCCTGCTGATGCGTTCACCGAAACCGTAAGCGGTATCGGCGTTAAGGTTGAGGGTGCTGACGGCGAAAAGTGCGAGCGCTGCTGGAAGTACTCCACCGACGTTCACTCGGACGGCGAGACCTGCCTGTGCGCACGCTGCAAGTCGGTAGTTGGCTGATGAAGCGATTTCTCTGGCTTATCCCGATAGCGGCAATTGTCGGACTCGATCAGCTTACGAAGTGGCTTGTAGTTAACGTTTTGGGGCTTAACGAGCCGGGCGAGCATATCACCGTAATCGATGGCATACTTGATTTCACATTTGTAGAAAACACCGGTATGGCTCTAGGGATGCTCAGCGATCACCGTTGGGTGTTTATGGTCACGTCAACGATTGCAATCATTGCTATACTCGTAGTGATGCTTGTATACTACAAGAGATTTTATACCCCGTTGCTCTATACCGGTCTTTCTTTCATCGCAGGCGGTGGAATTGCCAACATGATAGACCGAACGATTTTGGGATACGTAGTTGATTTTATTGATTTTCAACCGCTCATTCCCTTTTGGAAATGGATATTCAACGTCGCAGATGCGTTTGTTTGCGTCGGATGTGCAATAGTTATTTTATATGTTATTTTAGATGACGTAAAGGCGAGGCGCAAAACCAAATCGAGCGACAGTCAAACGCAAAACTAAAACCAAACAGCCCTTCGGTCGATGGCCGAAGGGCTTTCTGTAAGGAGAAATATGAACGTAATCACAAACGAGGACGTCGGCAAACGCCTTGACGTCTATATAAGCGAAACGGAGGGCGTTACGCGCTCGGCGGCGCAGAAGCTTATCTCGACCGACAACGTGACCGTAAACGGCAAATTTCCGGCAAAGAATTACCGTCTGCGCCTTGGTGACGAGGTCGAAACCGAGCTTCCCGAGCCGATTTCAGACGACGCCGTACCGCAAGATATCCCGCTCGATATAGTATACGAGGACAGCGATCTTTTGGTTGTCAACAAGCCGCGCGGAATGGTCGTCCACCCTGCCCCCGGCAACGCTGACGGCACACTTGTCAACGCCCTGCTCTATCACTGCGCCGACTCGCTTTCGGGCATCGGCGGCGTAATACGCCCCGGCATCGTACACCGTATTGACAAGGACACGAGCGGACTTTTAATCGTCGCCAAAAACGACGCGTCACACCTTAAACTTGCCGAGCAGATAAAGGAGCACAGCTTCGAGCGCGAATACCGCGCTATCGTGCTTGGTAACCTAAAGGACGACACGGGCACCGTTGACGCTCCCATAGGCCGCGACGTGCGCGAGCGCAAGCGTATGGCTGTATGTGCAGACGGCAGAAACGCGCGCACGCACTACGAGGTTTTGGAGCGCTTCTCTGTTATGGGACACACGTACACATTCGTGCGGTGCATACTCGAAACGGGACGCACGCATCAGATACGCGTGCATATGAAATCGCTCGGTCATCCACTCCTCGGTGACACACTCTACGGCGGCGGCAATACAAAGTTTGAGCACACGCTCGGTGATTTGATGCAGGGGCAATGTCTCTGCGCATCGCATATCGGTTTTGTTCACCCGACGAGCGGAGAGTTCCTGCGCTTTGACTGTGAGCTGCCCGATTATTTTGAGGCGATAATTGAGAAGATGAGGAAGTTGTCGAACTGATATAAAAAGCACCGCAAAAGGGGAGTCTTCCATAAAGCAGGGTTACCTGCCGATAGAAAATCAAATTCGTAGGGGCGTTCTGTGAACGCCCGCGGGCGAACGCAGTTCGCCCCTACGGCAAAAAGGACAGAGAACTTCACGTTTTCTGTCCTTTTTCACACGCCTTGCTCCGCAAGGTATAGTGTGTTACTCCTTTAGGTGTACTGTCGGGCTGTAATGAGCCTTCTCCTGCGGGAGAAGGGGGACCACGTAAGTGGTGGATGAGGAGTTGTTTTGCGCTAAGGATCCCTCATCCGTCAGCCTTCGGCTGCCACCTTCCCCCACTGGGGAAGGCTTATTTAGTGCGCCCCGAAAGTCCATCTTCTTTTCCTGACAAGCACTGCTTTTGTGTCCACAAAAGCGAAGCCCCGCACGAGGCGGGGCAAGGATAACTTATTTCGAATACTGATTCAATTTCTCAACAATTGAAATAAAACGGGAATCTTGACGGATGCAATCATATCGAGGATGCTGCATTTTTTTAAGAATATGATAGCATTCTGTGTGTTCTGTACACTCGTGAAAATCTTTGCTCGGTTCAGGATAAATCAATTTATCGGTGAAAATTGATGTAAAATATTTACCGTGGTCATTGATATACGCTTTATCGTATTCAACGGCGTGATAACACATTTTCTCAAGAGAGTCAAGAGTTTCCTCGTTTTTGGCTTGTTCAATCTGATAGGTGGAGATTAACCAATAGTTTCGTGAAAGCCGTGTGTGATAAAACATAAGGTTATCTCCGTATATCATCTTATACAAACGATTGGAAATGGTAAGCCTTTCAATTTTTTTATTCCAAGTGGATGGATCATTCGGCAAATCTTCATGTAGTACAAGATTGCGGATAGACAATCCCAAACCATCTGTCAATTTATCAATCTGGTCTTGGATGTAGAATTCTGTATTGCCGTCACCGATCCCACAGGAGAGAACGGTTTCGCGGCAGTATTTCATCGGCGAGAGCAATTCTAAAGTGCTTTTAACTTTATTTATTTCTCCCAATTCTTTATATATAGAATATAAGGTGAAAATTGCCTCATAATGTATGTCTTCATCATGGCAGTCGTCAATTACCGATAAACAGAGGGTTTCAGATTCATGAATCAGTGATTTTTCCTGTGTATTGCTTCGTTCATCCGACAAACAGGCAGCAAGATAAACTTTAATTTGGGGATCGTTAGGAAATTTAATAAACGCATCGCGCGCGAAAGAAAGTCTTTCTTGATGCGTTCCGACTTCTGCTAAACGGCACAATTCATTTTTGATCTTTGCAAGTTCTTCTTCTCGCTCTGACAGCTTATATCCAAGAAGCTCATCTGTGCTGACCGAGAAAAAGTCTGCCAACGGCGGAAGAAGTTCTATGTCGGGATAACCACCTTCGGATTCCCAACGAGATATCGCTTGAGGCGTAACGCCTATAGCGGTGGCAAGGGTGTCCTGTGTGATATTATTTTCTTGGCGAAGTTTTTTTATAATCGCACCTATTTTGATATTCATATTGTACCTCCAAAAAGTTTATCACCGGTGTAATTATATTATAGCATTTATTTATCAAAAAGCAATTATCAATTCGTTGTCAAAGAGATAAAGCAGTACTTTACATCTGTTAATGCAAAATACTGCTTTATCGCATGCACCCCAAGCGGTGCTTTTCATTATATTACTTTTCCTCGCAGAAGCCGTTCATCCAGAACTCGCGGTATGCGATCTGCGGTGCTGTGTAGTGCTCCCAATGAAGCTCAAGCGGGCTGTAGTCAACGTATTCGGACTGCTTGCCGATGATGCGGATAAGACCGTTTGATTTAAGCTGTACGAACGCGTAAAGCGGATCCTTGTAGCGTGCGATGTGACGAAGCGGCTCGTCGAACTGCGCCTTTACCTCGGCGTTATGCGAGGACTCATCAACGTACTTCGGGCCTATGTACTTGTGGCACATACTGTTCACTATCATATAGTGGACGCCGCCCTTGAAAAGGTGCTCGTCCGCGTGGTCGTGTCCCGAGAAGCACATCGTGACCTTGTTAAAGCCCGCCTTCTCGTTGGCGCGCCAGATAACGTCCTGAAAATCGTGAATATTGTAGATAGTCCAATCGCCGAGCGCGAGAGTCGCGTGAGTGAAAATGAAGCAGCGCTTGTCGGTCGCGTCGAGGTCTGCCGCAAGCCATTCGAGCTGCTCGGTGGGAATGTAGCAGTTGAAAAAGTCCTTGTGGTAGTTATCGTCGCCGTAATCGTGGTACTCGCCGCCGTCCTTAAAATAGTTGGTGTCGAGCACGATAAAGTGATACGCGCCGCAGTCGAAGCTGTAGTAGTTTGAGCTCTGACCGGTAAGCGCCATAGTCGGGCCCTTGCCGCCGTGCTCACAATCGTGGTTGCCGAGCACGTGATAGGTCGGGCCGTTAAACTTGTTCCACTCAGCAAGGAGCTTGCGTCCCGGCTCGTTGTCGAGAACGAAGTCGCCAAGCTCGATAATGAACTTCGCGCCGCGCTCGTGAGCCTCGTCAACGAATTTCTTTATCTTATCAGTTGCATCGTAAATATCGCGCTGATGAACGTCCGCGCATATACCGAAAATTATATCCTTTTCCATAGTTATGCCTCCGTAGCGTTTTAATGTATATTAAGTATAACACAAAAAATCTCCGATTGCAATAGTTCTGTGAAAATTTATTCTGCCGTTATACCTCTAAAACGAAAAACGGCGCCAAAGCGTAC
>JAZNBZ010000181.1:0-6665 GCA_045587285.1 Candidatus Flemingiibacterium sp.
TATTTGAGCCACGTAGCAGAGGGTTGAAAAGGGGGAGGGAGTCCCGGCGTTTGAGGGACTCTCTCCCCCTTTTCGTTTCCCCGAGCGCGCAAGGCGTGCGAGGACAAAGCGAGCGATATGCGTTCGTTGGCGGGCGACCAATGGTCGCCCCTACAGCAAGGCGGTAGCGTTCGCGCGAAGCGCCAGGTCAAAGCGAGCGGTATGCGTTCGTTGGCGGGACGTCGTGGGCGCCGTCCCCTACGGGGATGGCGATAGCGTTCGCGCGAAGCGCGAGGTCAACGCGAGCGGTACGCGTTCGTAAACGGGACGTCGTGGGCGCCGTCCCCTACCGAGGTAGCGGCAGCCGCTTGCAAGGCGCGCGAAAAAAGAGCGTCCCACTATCCGTGGGACGTCTCCTTTATTTCCACTTATACGCACTTGCAAGGAGCGTGACCTCGTTTTGGGTGGCGGCGAGCAGACCGCCGTCGCACACGCCGACACGCTCGTTGCCGTCGGGCAGAAGTATACGGCAGTCGCACGGCACAAGCGCCGTCATAAACGGCACGTGACCTGCCATTACCGCGAGCTCGCCCTCAATGCCGCGCACGTCAAGCTTGACCGCCTCGCCGACGAACGTATCACCGTCGGGCGTGGATATTTTCAAGTTAAAAACGTTCATACCGAGCACCCTTTAAGCGCCTGCGAGCTTCTTCGCCTTTTCGACAGCCTCGTCGATAGTACCGACGTAGAGGAATGCCGACTCGGGAAGGTCGTCGTGCTTGCCGTCGATTATCTCCGCAAAGCCGCGTACCGTTTCGGAAAGCGGCACGTACTTGCCCTCAAAGCCGTTGAATTTCTCCGCGACAGAGAACGGCTGCGAGAGGAAGCGCTGTATCTTTCTCGCTCTTGCAACGAGCAGCTTATCCTCGTCCGAAAGCTCGTCCATACCCATTATAGCGATAATGTCCATAAGCTCGTTGTAGCGCTGAAGTATTCTCTGCACCTCACGCGCAACGCGGTAGTGCTCCTCGCCGAGAATATCCGCCGAAAGGATACGGCTGGTTGACTCGAGCGGATCGACTGCGGGGTAAATACCCTGCGACGCTACCGAACGCGAAAGCACCGTCGTCGCGTCAAGATGCGCGAACGTGGTTGCAGGCGCAGGGTCGGTTAAGTCGTCCGCAGGCACGTAAACCGCCTGAATAGACGTGATCGAGCCACGCTTCGTCGAGGTGATACGCTCCTGAAGCGCGCCCATCTCGGTTGCAAGCGTCGGCTGATAGCCAACCGCGGACGGCATACGTCCGAGAAGCGCCGAAACCTCACTGCCTGCCTGTGTAAAGCGGAAGATGTTGTCGATAAAGAGAAGCACGTCCTGACCTTCGGTGTCACGGAAATATTCCGCCATCGTAAGTCCCGACA
This sequence comes from Candidatus Flemingiibacterium sp., assembly GCA_045587285.1. Classification (GTDB taxonomy): domain Bacteria; phylum Bacillota; class Clostridia; order Oscillospirales; family CAG-272; genus Flemingiibacterium. The sequence continues at coordinate 1,402 of JAZNBZ010000181.1, forward strand.
GCGCGACTCTCATTCTCGCTCCGGGCGGCTCGTTCATCTGACCGTACACGAGTGCGGTCTTGTCGATAACGCCCGACTGTATCATTTCGTTGTAAAGGTCGTTACCCTCGCGGGTACGCTCGCCGACGCCCGTGAACACGGAAAGACCGCCGTGCTGCTTTGCGACGTTGTTGATAAGCTCCATTATAAGCACCGTCTTGCCAACGCCCGCGCCGCCGAACAGACCGATCTTACCGCCCTTAGAGAAGGGGCAGATGAGGTCAACGACCTTGATGCCCGTTTCAAGCACCTCGGTAGAGGTGGAAAGCTCCTCGTATTCGGGAGCCGCGCGGTGGATGTTCCATCTCTCGCAATCGGTGGGTGCAGGCTTGTTGTCAACCGCGTCGCCGAGGACGTTGAATATGCGTCCGAGCGTTACGTCGCCTACGGGAACGCTTATCGCGTGCCCCGTGTCTGTGACGGCGGTGCCGCGCTGAAGTCCGTCCGTCGATGCCATCGCGATACAGCGTGCGGTGTTGTCACCGATGTGCTGTGCGACCTCGACGGTGAGCATACGCTCGCCTATCGGCATAGTCAGCGCGTTGTATATAGCCGGCAGTCCGCCCTCGTCAAATCGCACGTCTACGACAGGTCCCATTACCTGCGCGACGATGCCGTTATGTGTTGTAGCCAAAGCTATCACTTCCTTCTTTTGTATTGCATACTTGCTTGTATAGTGCAAGGTATTAGCCTCGCGCTCCGAGTATACGAGGGCTCTGCCCTCGTGCTCTCGGTCGGGGGAGCGTTGTCACTCCAGCAGGACGGCTTCGCCTACCTGCGTGAGTTCGCTTGCGAACTCACCACGCCGCTCCACTTTCCCCGAGCCCCCTCCGGCTCGGCTGGCGCGACAGATTTGTTAAAAAGTCGCAATCTTGTATGGAGCGTTTGCGTCCTTTCACCCGCGCAGAGCGCGGATTTCATATCGCGCACAGCGCGATATTTCATATTCGCGAGCAAAGTGAGCGAATATTTCATATTTGCTTACGCACCGCGTGAGCAAATATTTCGCGCAATTCGGGCATTGCTCGAATTGCCTACTCTCCTGCGCCTGCGACGATCTCGGTGATCTCCTGCGTGATCGCGCCTTGACGCGCGCGGTTGTACTTGAGCTGCAGGTCGTCTATCATCGCCGTGGCGTTCTTGCCTGCGGAGTCCATAGCCATACGTCTTGCCGCAACCTCGGACGCGAAGCTCTCGCGAAGCGCCGCGACTATCTTGCCCGAAACGTACTCGGGCACGACTGCGTTAAGCACCGTAAGCTCGTCGGGCTCGAATACCATTCCCGTTGACGCCGCTTCTTCCGTGCGAGTCAGCGGTAATACCCACGTTACGGTCGCCGTCTGCGTCATCATCGACTCGTACCTCGTTGAGATTATGCCGAGTCTGTCGTATTCGCCGTTTGCAAAATCCGCGCAAAGCTTCTTTGCAAGCTCGTACGCCTCAGCGGCACTATACCGCTCCGAGGAGTTTACCGCAGCGCGGTATTTCTCGCACGCACGCTTGCCTATCGGAATAAACTCTGCGCCCTTATACTCTGCCGCAAGGCGGAACACGTTCGCGTTGTAGCCGCCCGCAAGACCTCGGTCACCCGCGATGATAACGAAGCGCGTACGCGTGATATCGTCCGAGCGAACGCTCATATACGGGCTTCTCTGACACTCGCTCGACGCCGTCAGCGCACAGATGAACGAGTCAAGCGCAGAGCTGTACTGCCTGCCCTTTTTCATTCCCTCGTTAGCGCGGCGGATCTTCGACGACGCGACGAGTCCCATCGCCTTCGTAAGGTGGAGCGTCGAGTCAACGCTTTTTATTCTGACGCGGAGTGCTTTAATATCAGCTCCCACGGTTAGTTACCTCTAGCTTCGTGAAGGTCGGTGCGAAGGCGGTTAAGCTCGTTGTAAGCCGCCTCAAGCTCGTCGATCTCCGCCTGCTCCCACGAGCCTGCCTCGATGCGTTTAAGGAGCGCGTCGTACTTTGATTCAAGCAGCTCGTAGAGCGCCGCTTCCCAAGTGCTTACGTTCGCAACCGCTACCTTATCGAGGAAGCCGTGCGTTACCGCGTAAACGATTGCGACCTGACATCCGACGCGAACGGGTGAATTTCTGCCCTGCTTTAACACCTCGACGATACGCTCGCCGAGCGCAAGTCTTGCCTTGGTGTCTGCGTCGAGGTCGCTTCCGAACTGTGCGAACGCAGCAAGCTCGCGGTACTGCGAGTAGAGAAGCTTGAGCTCGCCCGAAACCTTCTTCATAGGCTTTAGCTGTGCCGAGCCGCCGACTCGGCTGACCGAGATACCGGGGTTTATAGCAGGCATAATGCCCGAGTGGAACAGCTCCGTTTCAAGGAATATCTGACCGTCGGTAATGGAAATTACGTTAGTCGGAATGTACGCCGAAACGTCGCCTGCCTGCGTTTCGATAAGCGGCAGAGCGGTTATCGAGCCGCCGCCGTACTCGGGTGCGACGCAAGCCGCACGCTCAAGAAGGCGCGAGTGCAGGTAGAATACGTCGCCGGGATACGCTTCTCTGCCCGGCGGACGTCTTATCAGAAGCGACAGTGCGCGGTACGCTACCGCGTGCTTTGATAAGTCATCGTAAATTATGAGCACGTCCTTGCCCTGCTCGCGGAAATACTCCGCCATCGCACAGCCCGAATAGGGCGCGATATACTGAAGCGGTGCGCTCTCGGACGCGGACGCGGCAACGATTATGGTGTAATCCATCGCGCCGTTTCTCGAAAGCTCGTTTGCGAGCTGAACGACGGACGTATTCTTCTGTCCGATAGCAACGTAGATGCAAAGGACGTTCTGTCCCTTTTGGTTGATTATCGTGTCAATCGCTATCTCGGTCTTACCCGTCTGACGGTCGCCGATAATAAGCTCGCGCTGACCGCGTCCTATCGGTATCATCGAGTCGATAGCCTTGATGCCCGTCTGAAGCGGCACGGATACGCTCTTTCGCTCGATTATACCCGGTGCTTCGGATTCAACGGGACGGGTTTCGGTGTACTCGATAGGTCCTTTGCCGTCAATCGGCTGACCGAGCGCGTCAACGACGCGTCCGAGCATAGCCTCGCCGACGGGCACGGAGAGTACCTTTCCCGTACGCTTTACAGTCGAGCCCTCGCGAATGGAGTTCTCGTTTGAAAGAAGCGCGACGGAAACGGTTTCGTTCTCGAGGTTCTGCGCCATACCGAAGCTTCCGTCGTCAAACTCGAGAAGCTCGTTTGCCATACAGTTTTTGAGTCCGTAAACTCGCGCGATACCGTCACCGACGAGCACTACGCTGCCCGTTTCGGTCATCTCGATGCGCGATTTGTAATTTTTTATCTGATCTTTAATTATATTTCCGATCTCATCGGGCCGAAGATTCATTTTTTAAATGTTCCTTTCTTCGATTTTAGCCTGCGATAATCTCGCCGACCTCGGCAAGCTTCGTTTTAAGGCTTCCGTCCATAATAGCGCCGTCTACCTTAACGATAACGCCGCCGAGTATGGACGCGTCCACGTCGCACACAAGCTCAACCTTGCGCGAAAGCTTACCTTCAAGCTTCGCGATAAGTGCCGTGCGCTCGTTTTCGTCAAGCTCCGTCGCGCTCGTGACGTACGCCGTCGCAATGCCGTCGTATGCATCGTAAAGGTTAAGGTATTCCTTAATACACTCGTCAAGCTCGCGAACGTGTCCGCGCTCGCAGATAAGCTTCACGAACGACACCGCGTATTCGTGCAGACGCTCGCCAAACGCCTCGTCGATAAGCGCAAGACGCTCGTCAAGCGGTATGCTCGGCGCACAAAGTAAGTCAGCGTATTCCGGATTTTCACTCATAACGTCGCGCACGGTCTCAAGCGACTGTGCAACCTCGGTTTTACTGTTTTCCTCCGCAGCAAGCCTAAAGAGAGCCGCCGCGTATTCTTCAGCTATACTTACCATAGTTATTCACCAATCTCTTTGGTAAACGAGTCGATAAGCTCGCGGTGAGTATCCGCGTCAAGCTCGCGCTCGATGATCTTTTCTGCAAGTTTCACCGAAACGTCCGCGATCTCGCGCTTCATTTCGGCTCTTGCCTTCTTCTTGTCAAGCTCGATCTCTGCCTCTGCGGCGGCTATTATACCGTCCGCCTTTTCGCGTGCCTCGGCAACGAGCTTGTCGCCGTGACGCTTCGCGTCGTCGGATGCCGCCTTGCGCATAGCGTCGGCGTCCGCCTCGGCGTGCGAGAGCTTTTCTTCATATTCCGTCTTTGACTCAAGCGCGGCACGCTTTGCCTCATCGGCGGCGGCATAGTCGCCCTCGATCTTGGCACGGCGCCCGTCGATCACCTTCATCACCGGCTTATAAAGGAATTTCTTCAAAACGAGAAACAGTATAAGCAGGTTGGCAAGGCTGACGAGTATCTGCCACAGATTGACGGAAATTACTTCCATATTGCCCATTGAGCGTACCTCTTATTTTAGATGTTGGAAAGCAGAATGTTAACGAATCTGCCGGGAGCGAGGAAGATGAGAAGGATTGCGATAACGAGCGCGTAAAGACCGGTGGTCTCCGCGATGGCACAACCCATAAGCATCGTGGTGGTTACAGCACCCTTCGACTCGGGCTGACGTCCGATGGCCTCGCACGCCTTTGCAACTGCGTTACCTTCACCGATACCGGGGCCGATACCTGCGATCATTGCCATACCTGCACCAAGTGCGCAAGCTCCGAGAATAATCCCGATTGCGAGTTCTAACATTGTTTTGTCCTCCGTAAAATTTATAAAAATTTATTTTTAACTTAATTATCCGCCCCAATCACGGGGCTTTTGGTAACTTCCTTTTGGCATAGCGCCAAAGATGTGAAGCTGTTTGATTTAAAGTTTTTTGCCGGGTTTTTTCAAAATGCGACCGCGTCTCTTTACTGTGCCTTTTCGGTCTTCTTAGCCGCCTTTTTAGCTTTAAGCGCCTCCCAATCGTCTACGGCAAAGCCGCCCGACACGTAGAGCATCGTCAGCATCGCGAATATAAACGCCTGAAGGCAGCCGCTGAACACGTCGAAGTATATCGACAGCACCGCCGGAAGTCCCACCTGCAAAAGCGGTATATCCGCGAGAAATCCGGGAAGCCAGCCAAGAACCATCCCCGAAAGCCCCTGAAGTGCCGCCGCGATGAGCACGGATATTACGCTGCCCGAGATGATGTTGCCGTAGTGACGGAACGCCATTGAAACGGGCGTTGCAACCTCGCTTATCAC
>JAZNBZ010000182.1:0-53438 GCA_045587285.1 Candidatus Flemingiibacterium sp.
GTGAACACCATTGTGCGCTTTCATACGCTCTGCAAGCCCGGTCGCGCTTCCGCAGAATTCATCTGCGCCGCTCTCTGTGAAGTAGCGGTCCACCTGTTCCACCGTAGGATCAAGGAGCTTCACCAGCGCAGGATTTTCATCACGCAGAAGCCATGTGCAGGTTTCCTCTGAAAACACCAGCGGAATTTCAATCGTCCGTATATCTCTGCCGGTGCAGAAAAGGGTTGCCGCATTTTCGGTGCGCTTGTCACGCTGTAATACAAACGAGCTGTCAGCCGCGCCTGAGATTCCGGTTGAACCTGTGAGCATGTTCACCGGATCGCTTGCGCCCTCCTTGCGAAGATGATGTACAACCATTATTGCGATTCCGTGCTTCGTTGCAAGGGATTTCAGAATGCCCATATCCTTGTAATCCTTCGCGTAGAGATTTGTGTTGCCGATGTCCTCGCGGATCTTCTGAAAGGTATCAACGATCACCAGCTTCGTGTCCGGATTTGCTTCCATGAATGTATCAATCTCATCACAGAACCCGTCTTCAAGCGGCTTGCACTCCACCGCGCATTTCAGAGAGGACGAGCCTTCGTCGGTGATGTCAAGCAGTCGCCGCTGTAGGCGCTCGAAGCTGTCCTCCAGCGCGAGATACAAAACCGTGCCTTGACTTGTTTCATAATTCCATATCGGCTCACCGCGCGCAACTCGTAGCCCGAACCAAAGCATCAGCCACGATTTGCCGATTTTAGACGCACCGCCTATGATGTGCAGCCCCTGCGGTATCAACTCTGACACAACGAACTGCGTGGACTGCACCGGCGTGCTCACAAGCGTTTCCGCATCCCGTGTATCAAGGCCTGCGAGCCCGAGGAACTCAAGCTGCTGCCGTCGTAATTCTTCATCGAAATTAAATTCTCCGTTCAATATTTACCTCCGTATTTTTTACTCCGACCGTACTCTGCGCAGACCGCCGGAGCCTTGTTTTGTCGACAACAAAATTTTACCACACATCTTGACAAAACGCAATAGATAATGTATACTATCTCTACGGTTATCTATTTCGTTATCTAACCGACACAGATTTACAAAATATTCATATGTTTGATTTTGCCTGGTGTAGCAATGCTTTTTGATATGCTTAGACTCATTTATCTGCCGTTTTGAAAAGATTTTTTGATGAAAAATATTTTTTGTCGACAACGATATTGCTAAACAGAAATAAAAAAGTTTGTAAATTTTTCGACTATTTTTGCGTGAGGGAGTGATTTTTCATGGCGAAGCTGCCGCCGAATCCGTTTAAGATTACCGCATATTATTCGGGGAATACTTGTATCATAGATGCGAAGCACCGGTATCAAACCTGCGAGGTACTCTGCAAGCTGTTCGATTATCATCCCGATCATGATCTCGCACTTATGCGTGATGAGCTGAAATCCTTACTGCAGACTCTGCTGTTCAAATTTGATGTAAATTACAGCGCTTGGGAGAATTACGACAAGAACGTATACAGAGCGCAAAAGGTTCTGAACGACGTGAAGGAGCTTCTGTGCAAGCTTACGCTGTATCGGTATATAACGAATCCAGACACGTTTGATTACGAAGATTTGATTCACTGCCTCAGTCTGCACTCGTCTATGTTTGATAAGCACTACGACGACCGAGCAACTCGTGCGGAGCAGGATGATGAGAAAGAAAAAATGCGCGAGCGTGGTGTACCCGAAGATACCATTAGAAAAATGTTTGATCCCCTCGAAGAGGATGAAGAGGATTACGAGGAAGGCTTTGAAGATCCCAATGAGCAGTACTCCTTTCATGAGGATGCAAGGTACAAGGAGCGTGACTACGGCTTCTACGACAGCCATGTACTCGAATCGGTTTTGACGTCAAAGGACGATATGCGCCATTTTCAGCCTTACTGGTACAACGACGATCAGGAGCTGGAGGATTATCTCGGTGCGGAGCTTCTCAACAATGATCTGCGTGCGCTGATTGAGCCGTACATCGATTTGCTCGACACGCTGACGCATTTGGCGGATACCTACGGGCGTTTTCTCGATGAATACGTTCACTCACGCGGCAAGTTCCTGACGGATGCAGAGATTGCAGAGGTTTACGAAAATTATGTGAAGGTGGAGGAAAGGCAGATCATCAAGCCCTCCGGCGTGATGTCGCTTGAATGTAAGCCGATCAAGCAAGGCAGCAAATCCGTGTGGTGCGATGTGTATACATTCAATAGCTTGTCAGCGTTCCTGTACTTCGATTTCTTCCGCGGACTGCGGAGCGGATTTATCCCCAAGCGGTGTGTACATTGCGGCAAGTATTTTCTGCTGACTTCGGGGCGGTACTATGACTTCTGCGAGCGTGCAGTGAAGGGGACAAGCGGCAAGACCTGCCGCGATATTGGTGCGCATAAGAAGTACGAGGAAAAGTGCAAAAGTGATCCTATATGGCTTGCCTACAATCGAGCGTATAAAAATCACTACGCGAGAGTTCTCAAAAAGAAAATGACCAAGTCCGAATTTCGGACTTGGTCGGATTGGGCAAAGGTGTATAGAGATAAGGCGATAGCAGGGAAGGTAAGAATAGAGGAGTATGAGAAGCGGATTCGGGAGTGAGGTGAGGTCTGGTAATGAGCAAAGAGATGATTTTTACTGTTTTTTGTTTGGAAAGCTATAAAAACCACAGAAAGTTGACTGGAAAACAGGTGGTGTCGCTTTTTGAACGGTATGGGGCGTTTGATTATATTCGCGAGTTCTATGAAGTTCTTCACACAACCGGTCATAATTACATCAACAATGACATTGATATTTATTTGAGTTCCAGAGGATATAGTGTTAATGTTGGATAAGCGGTTGACAAAATTTGGTGAGCGATGTATAATATATTCAGTGATCGAGTTGCAGAAACCTGAGAGGCCTGTGACCGGGGGAGTTTCCTGCGGGAACTCCCTCACTTTTTATGTGACGAAAACCAGCAGCTTACCATCAAGCAATATTAAATCGTTTTTAGCCATTTTACACCTCGATGCTAATACTCATCTGCTCTCCAAAATTTCATTAAATCTTCCCATAACTAAATCAACAATGACTTGTGACTTAACTCTCATGTTTAGCCTTTCAATCACATCACGCACAATTGATTCGGTAAGCACAGGAATATATGCACGATAATTTGGATACTCGTCCATAAGCTCATTAAACAATGAGATCAACATATCCTTAGATCCTGGTTTTGATGGGTACCCACGCGAGATCAATGCCATGTTGTTATCATAGTTCGGAGCAAATCCAATTAACTCTCCCGTCTTGGTATTTCGCAAAAGTCCGAAGTTGTTTGTGTGCCTATCGGGATTGGCACAAATGGTATCCATAAAGATCATTCTGATATAATCGGGAATAGCATTTGGACAAATATTTTTGAGTTCATTGATAACGTCAAAATAATCTTCGTTATCCCCCATGAAAGTAGAGGCAGGTTCGAAATTGACCGTTGCGAAGTCAGTAAAATCAAGTGACTTAATATATCCATCTCCACGCTCATAAATAGCCATATTCATCCCAAGCGCTTTTCCAAGCTCATAAATGAAAAGTTCAGAAAACATTTCGTTATGAGTGGCTTTTTTGTACATCCACCATTTTCCGTCGCGAAGCTTCCAGCACTTTTCAAAACTTCCCACATTGGTAAGTTCAGGGGTTTTTGAACGCTTGCTATTGGCGGCACGGTTAAAACTGTCATAGTTTCCTTTTAAGGCAAGATTGGAAAAATAGTCATCGGAAAATTTGACATCATTGTAGGTAAGATTAGAACCGATTTCACGAATCCAATAATTATCTGTTATCGTCGCTCCGTTCACGTGTATAACGGTAGATATATCATCCTTCTCGTTTAAGCGAAGAGCTTTCTTTAAAAGACGAGAGTTGGCGCGGTGACTGTCAATAGCACGAGTCTCGAGCCACATATTCGCATTCTGAATTTTGCGTAAATACAAGGGAAGCAAAGTTTCATTCAAGACAGTAAGCATATTATTCTTCCATACAGCTACAAGAGTATCTCCGCTTAATATTTCGTAATTTCTATTAGTCATTAGACTCCCCCTCCTTCACATTATCTTCGGGAATAAACTCCATAATATCATCAAGCGTACAGTTAAGTGCCTTACATATCTTGCCCAGAACCTCAACCGTCACATTGTTTCCCGCGCTCATTTTGCTGATCGTAAAATTGCTTATGCCAGCAAGTTCTGCGAGATCTTTCTTTTTCATATCTCTGTCTATTAGTAATTTCCAAAGTTTCTTATAGCTTACCGCCATTTTGCACCTCACAGTAGTATTTACATTCTGTGCTTTTATTATAGCATAATATTTTATTGTTGTCAACAAACTATTTTAGTGATTGCAAAGTTATTTTTGCGTTTGATAAAAAACGCTTCGCAAGTCATTTCGTGATTTCTTGCAGTGCAATAATATTGCAACTATATTATAACTTATCCTGCTTATCTTGTAAAAAATACAAAAATGCCAAATGCACTTGACAAATGGACCGTTCAGAGTTACAATAAAAGTACCGAAGCCCCCGATTTTGCCGATTGCATAGCAATTCAGTGCATAGTGCTGGTGCATAGTGGGTATGATTATGCACCAAATGTACATAGAAGGGGTAACACGAAAATCGCCAAAAAGGGCGTAAAAAGCGTAAATACGGCACGATATTCCGAGATATGGCACGATAAAGCCTCAAAACCTTGGTGCATAGGCCCATTGGGGTGGTAGAGGCCGCAAGTTCAAGTCTTGTCACTCAGACCAACAAAAGGAGATTCGTAAGAATCTCCTTTTTGCTTTGTCAAGACAACCACCAGCGGAGCTGGTGGCACTAAAAAGCTTTAGCTATGAGTAGAAAAAGAACCTCCTTTGATGTATAATAGATTTGGTCTGCCAACCAAACAAAAAAACATCAAAGGAGGATCAAGTCTTGAAGCTTGACATAGATAGTTTAGCACATACGCGATGGAATTGCAAGTACCATATTGTATTTGCGCCAAAATACCGAAGACAAATAATATACGGGAAGATAAAAGCAGATATAGGTATTATGTTGCGAAAGCTCTGCGAATACAAGGGAGTAGAAATACTTGAAGCAGAGGCATGTAAAGACCATATACATATGCTTGTATCGATACCGCCCAAGTATAGTGTATCTCAAATAATGGGATATCTCAAAGGAAAAAGCAGTTTGATGATATTCGAGAAATATGCAAATTTGAAATACAAATATGGAAATAGGCATTTTTGGTGCAGAGGATATTATGTAGATACGGTTGGCCGAAATAAAAAGGCAATTGAGCAGTACATACGGAATCAACTGCAACAAGATTATGAGGATGATCAATTGAGTATAAAAGAGTTTGTTGACCCGTTCACGGGTGAGCCAGTAAAAGGAGGCAAATAAGTAAAGCCCCTTTAGGGGCATGCCGGTGAAAGTCGTGCGGTTGGCAGACTTTTCGACGAGCCTTAAGGCTCAGCCTATGACATGCCCCAAGGGGGCTTATTCAAACCACCGGCACGGCCGGTGGTTATGATTATGTAGCGGGGGTTTTTGGGGGATGGCGATGGTTGCGGCGGCTCGAAAATGGGCGATGTTTTGGGGAGCGAAAGTGGCTCGAAAATGGCTTTGACCACATGTTTGACCACTTTTGTGCAAAAAAGTCTATATGCCTCCAGGCTTTTTGACGCTTTGCGATTTTTTTATACAAAATGACGGCGGTTCCCTGCTTTGAGAACCGCCGTTTGCGAATATTCAGAGTTTTTTCTTTGTCTACTGTGGCGCAAATTTTGAGCTGGAGGCACTTTTTCTACACAACTGCCCTATAATAGCAAATTTTTAGATAATGTCAAGTTAACGAGGGGAAATTTGCTTGTTTTATATTTTTACCCTCGTTAACTTGGAAATCCTCGCACATTATCGCCCCTAGCGGTCATCTTTGATTTTTCTATCTCTAAGCCAGCTCGTCGTAGGAACTGTATGTTTAAGTTATATCTGGTATGAACGCTTGAACCAACAAAAATGGAATTCGTAAGAATCTTTTTTGGATTTATATAGTGAGACTTTTTGAGGAAATCAACAAAAAATCAGGCAGGTAAATGCGCCTGGTATCCGCATCACTTGCATGGACGTGTTATTTGAATTTTATTTCGAGATCAACTTTACTTGTCGCCCCACACTTGGTACATCTTGCATTTCCCTTGGATAATATTTCGATTGTAGTTTTGCCGCATTTCTGGCAATTTCCATCTATTATATCGCCAACATGCGAATCGAGTACTTTATCGGGATTCTTTTTCAAATCCTTTTCCACGTCTTTTTGAATTTCTTTTAACAGTTTGTTTGCGTTAAACCCTTTGATTTTCACACTTGCCATAGTCAACCAACCTCCCTCGGAAGATCAAGAAGATTATCGTGAGTATAGTCGTTGGGAGACGAACGAACATACTTTTCCCCGTTTACGCTAACCGCATCAATTACATTCGGGTAAGGGAATCTATCCACCTTTATGCTTCCAGGATTTTCCTTAACATAATCGTGAATAACAGATTTTTTGTAGTAGCCAGGAGTTTCACATCCAGTTATATAAAGCTGGTCAATTTCAACCAGTTTATCGGAGTAATAACATCCAGGCTTCATTTTAATCTTGGTTACATGCATCATTAAATGCACCTCATTTCATAATATTTATTTGAAAACAGACACCAAGAAAAAATGAGCAACTTCACATCTTTTGAGATAAAGTACTTGACTTTTGGAATTCAAGTATGTTATAATAGCCTTGTCTGTGGAAACATGGCTTGAGTAATCTCAACTTGATGCTATGTAGACATTCTTGCAGCGTGTTAGATACCAGCTAACACGCTGTTCCTTTTTGTCTGTAATCATCTGTAAATTAGCGAACCTCCAATATCGCATTCTTGATAATGATATTATAACACATTTTGCACATTTTGTCAATATATTTCCTGGAATATTATTCAAAAAATTGAATAATAATAAAATTCAAGAAAATACTTGACATTTCTCGCAATATATGATATAATATATTATCTTTTTAGGAGGTTTTTGTTATGCCTAAAATCGTTGTTACAGAAAGATTGGCCGACACCCTAAAAATGTTACGTGCACAAAATGGCATCAAATCGAAGGATCTTGCAGAACATTTAGGTAAAACACCAGGGTATGTTTCAAAACTAGAAAAACAAGAAGTAAAGAATATCGAATTAGAAACCGTTGAATCTATCTTTTCTTTTATATTAGGAGCGGACTATAAAAAAACCGAAATATGGGAACAAATTTATGCCTCACTTCAAATTAGATATTCAAAAGCAGAGATAGATGAAGAAATTTGGTTCGCTAACTTTGACACAGTCTATAGATATATTCCAATACCCGAAACTGTAATAGATTACTTTAATGACAAAATATTCTCCTTAAATATTACACGTGATTTCCTTTTGGAACGAATGAACGCAAACGAGGCATTGTCTGATGAAGAAATCAATGATGAGAATATAAAACCTAATGTTTGGTATCCTGCGGCACCAGATGGAAAAGCATCAATTAAAATTTGCATCTCTGAAAATGTGTTGTCAAATATTTTGGATAAAAAAATGCGTTCTTCTCCGTACGTATTTGTCTTTTGCATACTCTACTACTTACTAAAGATTGAAAAATATAGTGATGTCATAAAAATAGATGATTCTCAAATTCGACAACTAAATCAAGAAGCAAAGTCTATTTTAAATTCGCATAAATTTTATTCTATAGCTGAGAGAGAAAATATCGTAAAGCAGGCTCAATCCCAAGAAGAGATACACAATTTACTTAGTTCTTTTGATAATGATAATGCAAAATTGATTGGTGAAATTCTTGATGAATTAAAATTTGCAAGTGATATTAATATCCAAATAACTAATGATAGGTTAACTGGATTTCTTAAAAACTTAAAAACAGATGCCTGGTTCACTCTTAAACTTATAAGTTTGGAGTATCATGCGCTCGACTCTATAGACATATCACAGAGGAAAGAATTCTTAAAAGAAGTTGAAAAACTTATAAAAAAGTATACCGATACACAAAAAAATCTTAAGAACACTGAAACGTATTAATTACCCGAAAAAGCGGCGAGATTTGTCTCGCCTCCCTTTTCTTTGTATGGTACAATATAAGCGTAGCCCTATACCGTGTAAATTGGTATAGTCAGCTATGCTTATTTTTGTTATAATAAGGAAGTAACTGGCTGACGGTTCTTTGATGAACTACGCGTTCGTGCAGTAAACAGTCACCCACCTTCTTGTTATAGAGATTCGATTAAGCAGGTTGTTCCGTTTTTTGCTGGTTGGGGTACCCCAACCAGCAAAAAATCGCGTCCGTGTCACGAGCCAAAGATGAGTCGTAATAAGCTTGGTGGAAACGTTACGAAAAAACACAAAGGAAGGAGTTTTTTATGATTAGTGTTGGAATCGATGTTTCAAAGGGAAAAAGCACCGTGTGCTTTTTCAAGCCGGGTGGTGAGGTATTGGTAACACCATTTGAGGTCGCTCACATAAAAGATGAATTGGGGCAGCTCGCCGACCGAATTAATTCTTATGAAGAGGAGGTGCGCGTGGTTCTTGAGAACACAGGTTATTACCATTGGCCTGTGGTGAAACTTCTTGTTGAACGTGGTGTTTTTGTTTCGGCAGTCAATCCTCTGAAAATGAAGAATTTCTGCTCCCAAAACATCAGAAAAGTAAAAAACGACCGCATAGATGCCATACATATCGCATCCTACGGTCTTACCTATTGGCACGAGCTCATTCCCATACAAAGCAGTGAGGATACCTATAGAGAATTGCTTCTGCTATCCAGACAATACCACAACGTAATAAATCTTCTGATCAAGGCAAAGCTCAATTTCGGAAATCTGCTCGATCAGGTCATGCCAGGTATTACTTCGGTCATCAGAGATGATCGAGGCTCTAAATTAACAGAATTCGTAAAGAAGTATGTGCATTTTCAGCAGATAGACTCTATGGGTGAAGCCCGCTTCGTTCGGGATTTCTGCAAATGGTCACAAAAACAGGGATACCGTGTAGATCACGAACGTCAGGCGAAGAAGATCTTCTCCCTTGTTCAAAACGGCATCCCTGTCCTTCCTCACACACCAACCACAAAAATTGTTGTTTTGGAAGGTTTACGGAGAGTTAACGAGCTTGAAAACTCCCGTGACATTATTTTAGCACAAATGAACGAGCTTGGCAAGACCCTTCCTGAATATTCTTTAATTTCCGAGATGAAGTGTATAGGCGAAGGTTTAACACCGAGGATAATTGCGGAGATTGGTGATGTCAGAAGATTTCACAACAAGCACTCTCTTATTGCCTACGCCGGTATTGACGCACCGCCTTACCAATCCGGATCGTATAATGCTACGGAACGCCATATTACGAAACGCGGCAACAAATATCTGCGAAAGGTTATCTTTGAGGTTTGTTTGAGTTACATCCAGCACAAGCCTGAAGGCGATCCTGTATATGAGTTCATCGAGAAGAAGCGTTCTGAAGGTAAATGCGGAAAGGAATCCTTGGTCGCTGGTATTAACAAATTCCTTCGCATTTACTACGGCAAGGTTACCGAGCTTTACCGTGAATTAGAACTCTAATTACATACAACCGAATACCTCTCGGGCGAAAAATTTCATACTTTTTCGCCCTTTTGGTGCTGCTCATGTTAGCTCAAAAAATTCTCGATTATTTTTGAAAAACCTATTGACTTTTCTTAGCAGGTTTACTGCGGTGCAAATATTGGACGCCGATCTCTTGACTTTCCCCTTAAACTATGCTACAATAATATAAACGAAAACGTCACCGGAGGCAGAACGCCGTAGTGTTCAATTGCCGGATTAGGTGTCCGAGTGAGCTCGGGTTATTGTGTATGCAATAGCCGGAGCCTGATTTTTTTGCTTTGGAGGTAATTATGAAAACCACAAAAGTAGCCCTTGTTCCGCTCACCGCAGACGACCGTGAGCAGTTCATCCTCGATAACCAATGGTCGTTCAAATACGGCGCAATGCAAGAGTTTGGCGAGCGCGACGATCACATCGACGGCGACGGCGAAATCATCTCCCGTAAGACGATTGAGCGCTGCATCGACGATCCGCAAAACGAAACCTATCGCATAGTCGTGGACAGCAGGAAGGTCGGCGGCGTGATTTTGAAAATTGACCGCGAGACTAACCACAATCATCTTGAGATACTCTTCACATCGCCCGAGGAGCACAGCAAAGGTATCGGCTACGGCGCGTGGCAGGCAGTGGAAGCGCTTCATCCCGAAACCGTAGTTTGGGAGACTTGCACACCGTATTTCGAGAAACGCAACATCCATTTTTACGTCAACAAATGCGGCTTCAAGATCGATCAGTTCTGGTGCGAGTATTTCCAGCCGGACGTGCCGAAGATCGACGATGAAAAGCACGATCCCGACGAAGGTCCGGATGAAATGTTCCGATTTGTGAAGGTGATGAAGCCGTAGGCGTTTTCTTTGACCATGCGATGCAGATTTTCATCCGCGAAACCGCTTGACAATCGCCGCAACAAGCGCTACAATACAAACGCCCTCATTATCCCCCGCTGCTTTCGCGAACTACGAGATGAGAGCTGACCTTGTGCTTTGCGGGAATATGATTTGGATTATTGACGTAATCCATCATAACCTCAAAAGCCGTCCTCGCAATGTCTGTGTAGAGGTACGCCATAGTCGTGAGCGTGGGGGATACGGAGCTGGTTATGGGCAAATCGTCAAAGCCCACTATCATAACGTCCTTTGGAACTATAAGCCTTTCGTGCTTTCCGAGGTTGTAATTCTTAATGCTTCGAAGTACCTCCGCCGCTAACATATCGTGGTGACAAAATACGCCTATCGGAAGCAGTTCTCTTTGTTTTTTTAGCCTGCGTATCAGAGCAGATACGAGCCGCTTGACGTTGTCAGCATCTATTTTTCCGCCCGTGTTTGAAACAACGCCGATGTGCTCGCTCGGAATACTCTTCCCTGCTTCTGTCAGCTGATGATAATATCCCTCGAAGCGCTGATCCTTGTCAACGCAGTCACTGAGCGCGAAATAGTAAAATGACCGACAGCCGCAGGACAGAAGGTGACCTGCAACCTGCTTGCCTGCACTCAAATTATCTACCAAAACCGTATCGGCGTTCGGAAGATCAACGTCCTCGGCAAGCGTAACGATAGGTAACGGATACCTGGAAAAGTACGGCTGCTGATAAGACGATAACGACGAACAGTTAAACACCCCACAGCATCCAAGCTCAAAAAACATATCCATTATATCCCGTTCACGCTCCCGTATCCCTCCGCCGTCAGAAACGATAAGCTGCATTTGATTTTCACAAGCAACGGCTTGCAGATTCTGCAAAACAGACGAAAAGAACGGATTGTTGATATTGTTTACGAGAACACCGAAGATGTTTTTCTGCCTTCGGTCGTAAAATTTTCGCATAGGCGCTCCGGCTTTACAAAATCCGCTGCATACGTAATATCCGCCTCCAAGCGCTCGAATAAATCCCTCGGCTTTAAGGCGCTCGTACACTCGCATAGCGTCCCTTGAAGAACACCGCCGTGCATTTGCAAACTCACGCGCTGTAATAAAACGCGAGCCGGAAATTCCGTATTTTCCATTTACGATATCCGCCTTTGCGCTTTGGAACAGTTCATCGGCACGGCTCACAGAACGCACCTCCTTATGCAAAATCTCCGTACTGTCAGGATAGAATCTTTTTCCTTGAGAACAGTATATCATATTTCTGTGAACTATTCAAGAGCTTTGGGTAACATCGCGGCGATGTTTCCTTTAAAAGTACCCAAAAGCATACCGACGCCCTATACGCTGTGATATAATAAAATCGACGGTAATCTTCGTTAAACATTGATATATTACATACAGGTGCTATTTATTATGAAAGCTATCGTAAATGCAACTATCGTTATGCCCGATCACCTGATACCAAGCGGCACGGTCGTAATAAAGGGTGACAGGATCCTCGATTTCGGGCGAAAAATCAACGCTGACGGTATGGAGGTTTTCGATGCCCAGGGTGCGTATCTCGGTCCCGGACTTATTGATATCCATACTCACTCCGACGGCGAGGTCTTCTTTTCGGATGATCCCGTAAAGGTCGCACGCACGCTTCTCTCTCACGGTGTTACGGATGTTTTACCGGCACTTTATTTCAGTGCCGACCGCGACGCCCTCATAAGCCAAGCAAGGACGATACGCTCGGCAACTCGCGAGGCTCCCAATATACTTGGACTGTATATGGAAGCGCCGTATATGAATCCTAAATTCGGATGCAACAGAGAAAACAACCCGTGGCGGCACCCGATAAGCAAGGAGGATTACGCTCCTCTTATTGAAGCCGTAAAGGGCTTCGCAAGGGTTTGGGTTGTCGCACCCGAGCGAGAGGGCATAAAGGATTTTGTCAGCGATGTCAAAGCGGCTGATCCGAGCGCCGTATTCTCGGTAGGTCACAGCGAGGCTTCGCCCGAGATGATAGAGGCGCTTATGCCCTACGGCTTAAAGCTCGCCACGCACCACACAAACGCAACAGGAACATTACAGAAATACCCCGAATGCAGAGCCGCCTGTGTTGACGAAGCGGCGCTTTATAACGACGGGATATACACCGAGCTTATCTGCGACAAGGTGGGTATCCACGTAGCTCCGTATATGCTTCGACTTATAAAGAAAATAAAGGGCGACGATCGTATCATACTGATCTCCGACGCCTTCGTTGAACACGGGCCAAAGCCCTCAGACTACCTATACGCGGGCGCGGACGACATAAACTTTGACTTTTCGGGTGAAATAGCCGGCTCAAAAATGATACTCGACGGCGCCTGCCGCAATATGATGGTGCACACGGGTGCGTCAATATGTCAGGTGTTCAAATACGCATCCACCAACCCTGCAAAGCTGTTATCGCTCGCCGACAGAGGCTCGGTGGCTGTCGGAAACGTGGCAAATCTCATTCTGACCGACGCGGAATTCAACGTTAAACGCGTTATGCTGAACGGTCAGTTTACCAATTAAATCTGTAACAATTTATATTACATATTTCAAGGAGAAAGCTATGAAAAACTTTATCACCGATCCCGCAACAGATTTTAATTTCGATCCCCACGAATTCGTCCCCTTCAAGGACAAAAAGGTTTGCGAGTACGTTCGCAGCCTCAGCGGCAAGGAGCTCGAAAAGAGAGAGCCCTGGTGGCACCCGGAGTTTGAGGTCAAGGTTATGATGAACCCTCATCCCGTACTTATTTCCACCCTTTTCACCCGTCTCAAGGAGGCGTCCGAGCAGGGCAAGTCCTTCACGATGATCCTCGGCAATCCCGAGCCCGATACGTACATTCCGCTCGCACAGCTCATCAACTACTTCAAGGTAGACTGCTCCAAGGTACACCTTGTAGCCGAGGACGAGTGGGCAGACCAAGACGGAAATATCGCTCCCATTACATACAAGGCAGGCTTCGCTCACTCTATGATAAAATATCTCTGGGCACAGATAGACGAAAAGCTCCGTATGCCTATGGAGAACGTACACTACCCCACCAACGCAAACATCAAGGACTACAGTAAGATAATCGACGATATTACCGACGGCACCGGCGCTGATATCGCCTCCACCTCCCCCGGTTGGGCAGGTCATATGGCGTTCGTTGATCCTATTCCCGAGTTCATCGGCTCAGGTGATATCGAAGAATGGTTAAATCAGCCGGCACAGATAGTCAAGCTTCACCCGATGACCATTATGCAGAACTCGCTTAACGGTACCTTCGGTCAGTCCGGCGATATCGCAAACGTTCCTCCGTGTGCGGCTACCATCGGTCCGCTCGACGTTATGAGAGCCAAGGAGAGAATCGAAGTACACGCACTTGCTACCTGCGGCACCTTCTCCTCCTGGCAGAGAATGACGAGCCGTCTGTGTACGCACGGCCCGATCACCCCGTATCTCCCCAGCACTATGCTTCAGACCAAGAAAACGCAGGTCTACATTTCCGAAGAGCTTGCCGCTCCGTTTGAATGCTGGGAGAAGGTCGGCTATTAAAATTACCGCGCCCTTTTACAGGTGTATTCGATTTTGCAAAAAGTCTGTCTGATTTTGCATTGAAAAACAAATTTTAATCGTGTAAGATATACGTAGAGCGTCGCACGCTTTACGGCGCCAATACATTTTCGCTTTCAAAAGGAGGAGCCTTTAAATATGGAAATGAAGGTAGGAATTATAGGTCTCGTTATGGGTAAACGCCACATCGAGGGCCTCAAGGAAAGGAACGTTGAGATCGCTGCAATATGCGATATAAACGCCGAGCTGCTTGCAAATATCGGAGATGAATTCGACGTTCCCGAGGATCGCAGATACACCGATTGGAGGGAGCTGCTCAAGCTCGACGGTATGAACGCCGTCATTATCGTCACTCCCGACCAGACTCACAGAGAGATGTCCGAGGCGTTTCTTGCCGCAGGCAAGCACGTGCTTTGCGAAAAGCCCCTGGCACTCACGCGCGAGGATCTCTCCGCTATTATTAAAGCGGCAGAGGGCGCAAGCACGAAGTTTATGGTAGGTCAGGTGTGCCGATTCTGCCCCGCGTTTATGAAGGCAAAGGAGCTCGTTGATAACGGTACTATCGGTGAGGTGTATTTCGTAGAATCCGAGTACGCTCACGACTATGCGAAGATACTTCACGCGTGGCGTGCTGATCCTCTTCGCCACGGAGTTGTCGGCGGCGGCTGTCACGCAGTTGACCTGCTTCGCTGGCTTGTAGGCGATCCCGAGGAGGTATTCGCTTACGGAAGCCACAAGCTTCTTCCGCAGGTTGCGTACGACGACGCCACCATATCCGTTCTGAAGTTCGGAAACGGCGTTATCGGCAAGGTATTCGTATCCACAGGCTGTAAGCGCCCGTACACTATGCGTACCCTCATCTACGGAACGAAGGGCACTATTATTTGTGATAACAAATCGCCCGCGCTCACGCTTTACACGCTCGGTCCGGACGGAATAGCGGTAAACCCCGAGCCCGAGATGATCCCCGTAGAGATCAAGGACCATAACGTAGGAAGCGAGTACGACGTATTTGCCGAGCACATTTTAAACGACACGCCGGTTGAAATGAGCGCTTACGAAGGCTCAAAGACTATCGCAACCTGCCTTGCTATCGTAGAATCCGCAAAAAGCGGCAAGCCCGTCGTTCCCGATTTCAGCTTCTGAAGTACGAATACGGCAGTCAAAGGTCCACGCGAATTTTAAACGTCAGGCTGCATATTTTGTAGCCTAAATACGTTTCCCGCAATAGAAGGTCAAGTTCTCCGACCGACTATTGCGGGAAATATATTGTGTCGCGACTGTTTTCCACGCCCGTGTGCGGCACTCCTGTCGGCGGTCCGCCTCGGGCTCGCTTGCGTATTTGTATAGATACTCTGCATCATTCTCGTTCCACGCACGAAGAACGAGCCGCTCTGCTTCAAACGTAATTTTAAGCCTGCGTTCCGCCGTGTATCACAGCCGACGTTATATATTTTTAAGATAAGACGTTGTTTCCTCTATTGAAGAAAGCTCCTCGTGCAGACATTCGAGGAACAGCCGCATCGAATCCGACATCGGACCCTGCCTTTTTAAATAGAACACGTACTGATCCGGCGGCGGATTATAGAGCGCGCTTATGATAACGTCTTTTCTGTGCAATCGGTGCGCGATCGTGCTTGGCATAAAACACCAATACTCTCCGTTTATAAGGCTCTCCATAAGTCCCATACTGCCGACTAAAATATGCGGTCTTGATTCAAGTGGAACGGCGTTTATTCTCCAGTTATCGTAGTCCGGGAACCACGGTATCTGTATCTCGTTTTCAGGCAGCAGCGTCGTCATATCAACCACCGACGGCAAGCCGCTCTCACTTCCCGACACACACACCATTTTCGTGCGGTATGCAGGTGAGGTTTCAAGCGTGTCCCCGTAAACGTCGGGGCTTATAAATGCAAGGTCTGCCGTGCCGTCCTCGACGCTTTTGTATCCATCCTCTGAATGGCCGTTCAGCACGCTAAGCGACGAGCGATTCTCTTTTTCAAGATACGAGCGGATAACGTTCGGGAAAATATAGTTTGAAACGCTGCTTACCGATACCACGCGAAGCGTATCCTGCTTCATTTGCTCGGGAATAGTTTGCGCCCTCATCCAAAGCTGTTGACTCTTTCTCGCTATCGGGATAAACGCCTTGCCCTCGTCGGTAAGCATTAAATAATGTCCGCCCTTTTTTCGGTGTATCAAAGAGTACCCGAGCTTTTCTTCAAGCGAGCGCAAGCGGTTACTGAGCGCAGGTTGGGATATGTACAGCTTCTCTGCCGCTAAAGATATGCTTTTACAGTTGACGATCATCAAAAACGCCATAATTTCTTCTTGATTCATAACAGTCGCCCTTCTTATAAGGTTTTATTATAGGATACAGCAAAAATATGTATTTTACAATAGCAAATTATTGCTGTATAATGAATTTAGGCCACAAGGTCTAAAAAATCCACCGTTAAGAAGGGAGAATGTTCTGCACCTCATCTTAAAAGAAAAGCATATAGGCTTTTGGGTGTCAGAACTCAAAGCAAAAAATGAACAAACACGCTATTACGTACCGCAATTTATCGCAGGAGGACCTTATAAAAAGCGGCGCTTTCAGCCTTCCTATGGCTATTGAGGCCCTAAAGCGCAGTCTTATTCAGTTCCGTGACGGCGATATTCTCTTCCCCGAAAAGATCGTTCAGGTTTTTAACGAGGAGACTAACGAGAGAATAAACTGCCTGCCCGCAACACTACTTCCCGAAAAGCTCTGCGGCGTTAAGTGGGTATCCGTATTTCCGCCGAACCCCGCACGCTTCGGCACGCAGAACCTTTCCGCTATCATCACCCTCTCGAGCATAGAAAACGGCTATCCCGTTTGCGTTATGGACGGCACCCTCTGCTCTAATATGCGAGTAGCCGCTGTGGGCGCACTTGCGGCTGACCTTCTCGCAAAGAAGAACGTAGAGAGCATCGGCTTTATCGGCGCAGGCGAGCAGGCGAAGATGCATCTTCTCGGTATGAAGTGCGTTCGCCCAAATCTCAAGATCTGCCGTGTTGCCGCTAAGACCGCGGAGGATGAGAGAGTATTTGTAGAAAGCTTAAAGCCGCTTCTTCCCGATATGGAGTTCGTTGCTTGCAACACCGTACTCGAGGACGCTATCCGCGACTCCGACGTCATCGTTACCGCGACGAGCGCACAGGCACCGCTCCTCAAGCCCGAATGGATCAAGAAGGGCGCGTTCTACAGCCACGTCGGCGGTTACGAGTGCGACTACCGCGTTATCACTATGGCAGACAAGCTCGTTTGCGACGACTGGAGCGTTGTAAAGCACAGACTTTCCACCATCACACGCGTATACAAGGAAGGTCTTATCACCGACGGCGATATCAGCGGAAATCTCGTTGAAATACTCGACGGCAGCCGTCCCGCACGCGAGAGCGACGATGAGTTTATCGTATTCTCTGCGGCAGGTCTTTCCTACGTTGATATAGCTATCGCTCACGATATGTTCCGTCGTGCAGAGGCAAAAAATGCCGGTAAGATGGTTCCGCTTCAGGAAAAAATGATATTTGAGCACGAGTGCCTCGCAGATTACGTGGAAATATGCAAATAAACTATATTACCCAAAGGGAGTTGTTACGTATATGGATTTTCGTATTGCTATGATTTTGCACAAGCCGTACGATGAAATGATCGCAGGCTTTTTGCCGAATTTGCTTAACTATTATAAGCATCCCGAGGAGTATACTCTCGAGCCGTTTAAGATTTTCGGCAATCTCTACTACGTCGGCGACAGACAGGTGTGCTGTCATCTCATCGACACGGGTGACGGGCTTATACTTTTTGACAGCGGCTATGCGCACACGGCGCACTTGTTGGTGCGTAGTATCCGAAAGCTCGGCTTTGATCCGGCGGATATTAAGATAATCATTCATTCGCACGAGCATTTTGACCATTTCGGTGCAAGTCAGCGTCTAAAAGAGCTTTACGGCTGTAAGGTCTATATGGGCAAGGCAGGTGTTGAACGCTTGAAGGCAAATCCCGAAGCGGCGCTTATGCATTTAAGCCCCGAGCCGTACGGTCCGATACCCGAAACGGACGTATCCATAGACGACGGGGATATTATAACGCTCGGCAACACGAGCATCCGCTGTGTGAATGCACCCGGACACGCAGAGGGCGTTATGGCATTCTTCTTTGACGTAACCGAGGGAGCTGACACCAAGCGTGTCGGATATTGGGGCGGTGTCGGATTTTTAACGATACACAGAGCGCATCTGATAAAATACGGCTTGCCGCTCGATATGGCAAAGAAGCTCGGCGCGACGATACAAAGGCTTCGGGGCGAATACGCAGACGTCACCATAGGCAATCACCCTGCAAACAACAAAACCGTTGAACGAGCGCTTTATATGCACGAAAACCCGTCCGAGAATCCCTTTCTCGACGCATCGGTATGGGAAGAACAGCTTGACATTATGCAGGTAAAGCTCGACGATTTCATAGCGAAGAATTATTAAATATAAAAGGACGAGATATTCTCGTCCTTTTTCTTATTCTATATTTTCCACAGCCGCCGAAAGTGCCTTGACTATAGCATCAAGCTCCATTGACGGCTCCTTTTTTTGCTCGGTACAGTACGGTATGTGTATAAATCCCACTCGCGTTTGGGTGCCATTATATCTCGCCAAAAGCGTATAGAGCACGTCGTTACAGACGTACGCACCGGCAGTGTACGACACCTTAGAGGGCACTCCTGCGGCGGTTATAGCGTCCGCCATCTTACGCACGGGCAGAGTCGAAAAGTAGGCTGTATCACCACCCACAACTATCGGCTCGTCATTCGGCTGATTTCCGCTGTTATCGGGAATAGAAGCGTGACGAAGATTTATTCCCACAAGCTCGGGCGTTACGGCGTTTCTGCCGCCCGCCTGACCGATGCAAAGAATAACGTCGGGGCATATTTCCTCCGCAGACTTTATCACAAGGTCCGCCGCCTCGCCAAACACCACCGGTATGCGGCGCTTCGTTAATTCATATCCGTTTATCACCGCGGGCAAGCGGGCTACCGCCTCCCAGGACGGGTTTATCGCCTCGCCGCCGAACGGCTCAAATCCCGTTATCAAAAGTTTCTTCATAAGCTCCTCTTTCGGTCAATATTCAGGCTTAAAATATTCCCTTGTTATATTTCTTCATCGCCCCAAATGCTATTATAATACCTACAGCCAATCCGATACCCATTATAACAATACCGACAAATGTAAGCGCGGTAATATCCGTGAGTATCGCCACAGCGGTGAGCACAGCGTTCACTATAAGCGAAACGCCTATGATGATCGTGCCAAGCCCGACCGCTTTGCCAAACGGCAGTCTGTCCTCCTCGCTTACACGCTCTCTGTGATAGGAATGAAGCGAGTTAATATTTCCCTTTCGGTTGGAAATTCCAAGGACAATGCAAACAACACCAACAATTGCAGTAACGATAGGTCCTATCATAACATCTCTCCTTTTTCCACGGCTGTGATTTAATTATACCACAGTTTTTTCAAAATGACAACACCCAAGCATAATGACGCATTAAATTGCATAAACTGTTTTACAAAATCTTTTGCAGGTGAATTTATGAATAAATCTATCAACCCCTCCCAATTGCTCGGCTTTGCGGTAACGTCGCTCGTTGGTACGATACTCCATTTTTTGTACGATTGGCTCGGCGGTGCTTTATGGATAGCGCCGTTTTCGGGGGTGAACGAATCGACGTGGGAGCATATGAAGCTCCTCTTTTGGCCGATGCTTTTGTATGCGCTCGCGCAAAGCTTCTTCTTTCGAGAGAGGAAGGATTTTTGGTGCGTTAAGCTTAAGGGAACGCTTCTCGGACTTGTGCTTATCCCCGTGATATTCTACACCTACAACGGCGTTATCGGAAAGTCGCCCGATTGGATCAACATCGCCATTTTCTTTATTTCGGCGGCGGTAGCGTACATCTACGAAACACGGCAGTTTAACTCGGAAAAGCCCTGCCGCATACCGTCAAAATTTGCGCTCGGCGCACTCGTCCTTATTGCCGCTTTGTTCGCGCTATTTACCTTTGTGACACCCGAAATCGGCATCTTCCGCGATCCGCTCACGGGTACCTACGGAATATAAAAGGTGCTGACCGAAACGGTCAGCACTTCTCTTTTAATCAACGTCCTCAAGCTCGTGACGGATGTCATCGATCGGATAAGCGTTGCTCCACGCAGCCTTACCGTTCTTGTCAAACACGGTGAATCGTATGTACTTCATCAGCGGATGAAGCTTGAACGATGCGCCGTCAAGAGCCTCGTCGCCCTTTGCGTGTACGCCGCCGTTGAAGGTCGTGCCCGTGTTGAGGAATATCGACTGCGCGTTCTCACAAGTGATGTGTGCGTATCCGTCCTCGTACCAAACGTCGTTTATAACCGCACCGCTTGACGAATAAAAATCTCCGCGCTTGAGTGCATCTATAACCGTTGTATACTCAAGCTTGTCCGCTTTTACCATAACAAATCCGCCGAATCTGTCCTCTTCCACATGGTTATCGTCGGTAGCTACGCAGTAAATAAGATTACCCGACTTGCAAATATCGTCGTACACCTGCGGAGCATATCCGCGGTTACCGAAATACTCGGAGCCGTAATTGAGTATCTCCATTGCGTGCATACCCTTATACTTGGTATATACAGTATAGTTCTCCTGCGAATATCCCGGGTGATTGTAGAACACGAAGAAGCCCGCCTCGCGCGCTCTCGTCATCATATCGCTGATGCATTCGGGGCTGTAGTAACGCTCGTACGGCTCCTCGTTCTCATCGCGCATAGCCTTATCGAAATACGCGTGGCTTCTCGTATACGCCACGTACTTTTCCTGATACATAATAAGCTTGGCATCGGGTGGGGGCGCGATCATATTGAACTCGCCTGATGAGCGCGAGCCTCTCGGTGCCTGATACGGCTGCATGGAGATATTGTATTCAACTCCGTTGAGCACGAGAAAATCCGGCTCCGAAAGGTGCGTGTTATCTATCATTATGTTGTGGTCGGTAAAAGCGAGAACAGAATAACCCTCCGCCTTATACGCCTCCTTTACGTCCTCGGGCGTAAAAACACCGTCGGAAACACACGTATGGCAGTGGAGGTTGGCTTTATAGAAGGTACCCTTTTGAGGAAGAAAATGCTTTTTCATAGTCATTACTCCTTTATCTCATCGAGGAACTCTTTTATCGGATAAGCGTTGCTCCATGCGTAATTGCCGTTCTTGTCCACAACAGTAAAGCGAACGTACTTCATCAGCGGATGAAGCTTAAACGACGCCTCGGCAAGCGCCTCACCGCCCTTTGCGTGTGCGTGACCGCCGAAGGTCGTGCCTGTATTAATATAAATAGAGCGTGCATTCTCGCAGGTAATGTGCACGTGTCCGTCCTCGTACCACATATCGTTGATAACCGCGCCGCTTGACGAATAGAAGTTACCTGCCTTGAGCGCGTCAACAACGGTCGTATACTCAAGCTTGTCAGCCTTAACCATTACGTATCCGCCGTACGCACCGACCTCGGAATGAGCGTCGTCGGTTGCGACGCAGTAGATGACGTTACCCGTCTTGCAAATGTCGTCGTAAACGCCGGGAGCATAGCCGAGGTTGCCGAAATATTCTCCGCCGTAGTTTAGTATCTCCATTGCGTGCATACTCTTGTATTTGCTGTAAACGAGATAATTCTCCTGCGATCCGAGCGGATGGTTGTAGGATACGAAATAGCCAGCCTCGCGGGCAATTCGCATCATTTCGTTAGCGCATTCGGGGCTGTAATAGCGCTCGAACGGCTCCTCATTTTCGTCCTTCATAACACGCGCCATATAATCGGGCGTGGTATACTTTGCATACTTTTCCTGGAAGCAAACGAGCTTTGTGTCGGGAGTCGGCGCGATGAAGTTAAACTCTGCAGAGCACCTCGAGCCGCGCGGTGCCTGATACGGCTGCATATTGATGTTATATTCAACACCGTTAAGTACAACGAAATCGTCCTCAATAAGGTGCGAGTTGTCAATCATTACGTTATGGTCGGTAATTGCGAGAATAGAATATCCGCGGTCCTTATAATGCTGTTTTGTTACCTCGGCTGTGTACGCTCCGTCGGAGGCTTTTGTGTGACAATGGAGATTTGCCTTATAGAATGTTCCCGTTTCGGGGAGAAAATGCTTTTTCATCTTGCCGCTCCTTTAAGTAAAAATCTTGCAACTGTTTTGCATTTACTCGACACAGCCATTATAGCAATATTTCCACCCTTTGTCAACCGCAAAGCTGATGTTTTTTGTATTTATATCTGATTTTTTAAAATTTACACCAAATTTTTCAAATTCTCTCCAAGCCTTACTAAAATTTTCTTTTCAAGTCGGGAAATATACGATTGTGAAATGCCCATCATATCCGCGACCTGCTTTTGCGTAAGCTCCTGTGTACCGCCAAGCCCATAGCGCAAAGTTATTATCACCCTTTCGCGCTCGTCAAGCTGTGCGAGTGCATCGCGAATGCTTTTTTTCTCCTCTATCTCCTCAAGTCCGCGAGAAATCTCGTCCCCGTCACTACCAAGCACGTCGGAGAGTAACAGCTCGTTACCGTCCCAATCCACGCTCAGCGGCTCGTCGAAGGACACATCGTGCCGTCCGGCACACTTGCGTATATACATCAGTATTTCATTCTCGATACAGCGTGACGCATAGGTTGCAAGCTTGATATTCTTGTCCGCCCTGAATGTGTTTACCGCCTTTATAAGACCTATCGTACCAATGGATATCAGGTCCTCAAGGCCCGCACCCGTATTCTCGAATTTCTTGGCAATGTAGACCACAAGCCGCAGATTGTGCTCGATAAGCCTGCGTCTCGCCATAGCGCACACGTTTGCATCGCTTGAATCAAGCTCGTCTACAGACGCGCTCTCCTCGTCAGACGTAAGCGGCGGCGGCAAGGTATCCGCTCCGTTTATGTAATATACACCGTTTCTGTTTTTCGTGTCCCTACGCATTGCAGACAGAACCCGTCTCAGGTATGCTGTCATATCATCAAATATTCCAAATACGTTCATCAAAATCGCCTCTCATACGTTTAATAATGTATGCCCTATAATAGCGTCACAGCCTCCGTAATCATCGCTACCGGTGTCAAGCGCTACCACGGCATCTATTTGTCTTCCTTCTACGCAGATATATTCAGGCGTAAAGCACAGCATCATTCCGCTTCCCGTCACCGTTTTCATCGTCACAAGCCGCACACCGAGACCTTGCAGGCTCAATATACCGTACGGCTCGTATGCTGCCGATATCAGCCTTTGCGGCAGACGTCCCTCCATACGCTTTGCCGACAAAACCACCACCGGTTTTCCCGAAAACGGCTCAAGCAAAAGGTTTCCGCTGTCGCATAACGCCTCAAAGCAGGCCGTACTGCCGAGAACGCCGAGCGTCATTCCGACAGTTTTACGGCTTAAATAACGCTCGCGTAATTTTCCGTACAGAATACTCACCGCTCCGGCGACAGCCGCGGAAATAACAAACACGACTGTAGATGCCGTATCGCCGCTCGCGCCCTGTAAAAGCTCGCTGCCAACCGCCGCTCCGACGGTTGAATACAAAGCCGTCATAATACCGCCAAGCCCCACGTTCACCGCAAGGAACGTGACCGTCGGCATAATTCGCGGCGAGCGCTCACCCGTGGCAACGGCACTTATCACCGCAGCGCATATAAGGTGAGCAACAAGCATTATTATCTGTCCGAATATATTAGCGCTGTGTAATTCAAGCAGCGCCGAAAAAAGCGCCCACAGTGCGCCGATACCTGCCGCGAGCGTCATTCTCACGGGACGGATAATGCCCCTTATCAGCTTTACCGTTATGTAGAGCGAAAGAAAATCCATCGAAAAGTTGACGAAAAGCAGCGTGTCGGCGTAAATTACTCTCGTTACCATCACCTCCAAAGCGGACCTGCCTTAATTATACACCCGTATCCTTGCAAACTTTGTCGCAAAAAAGCCTCGTAAAAAGAAAATTTTTCCTTGACGCGTAATGAATACGCATAAGGCGTTTTGGACAAAATTATAGCGTACCTAATACAGCTACACGAAAGGAACGTATTTATGTTAGACAAAATCGCGCTTATTTTAGCAATTATCGGCGGCCTTAACTGGGGCAGCATCGGCATCTTCAAATTCGACCTTGTGGCGTGGATATGCGGCGGTCAGGGCTCGCTTTTCGCACGCATCATCTACACGGTAGTAGGACTTGCGGCGATATGGTGCATCTCTCTGTTATTCAGAGAAACCGACGCGGCGGTTGAAAACGACGTTTCGATGAGAAGATAAAAAAAGAGTGCAGGTTATTCCCTGCACTCTTCTTACATAACCTCTATTATACGCAAAGCACGTCGCGGCACAATGCGCCGAGAGAGTCAATATCTCCAAGCAATTCGTATATTCTCTCAAGGTTGTCGGGATCATACTCGACCTCCTTTGAGTAGTCCTTCGCCGTTTCTTTAAGCTCACCGCCCATCGCCGCTATCATAACGAGCGATGCCGCCGTAAATTTTATAGAGAGCTCCTCGCCGAGCAAAAGGTAGTAGCGGTAAACAAAATATGCCGCAAGCCTTGTAAAGCGATTGTCGCACGCAATCGGCATATCCGTCGAGAAGCTTTCGCTAAAGCGCTCGTCAAGCGCTTCGAGCGAAGCGTACAGCGCACGCAGACGCTCATAGGTATCGCAGTATTCATCTGTGCCGCCGAGCAATGTATAGAAGCGCCCACCGAGAGTGCCGTCGCCGTATGCTAAAAATTCTATCAGCTCAAGCTGACGCGCGAGCGATTGCTTTTCATCATCGGTTAGAGCGTACCCGTCCTCCTCACATACAAATTCGGACGGCGACTCAAGCCATAGGCGTGCCGCTTCGGGGCAACACAGTCCAATACCAACCTCACATATATTATCGCTTTCAGAATAAAACCGCGGGTGCTCCCTGCAAATATCGCATAGGCTATCCTGTCCAAGCCGTATTATAAGCTCGCAAAGATTATCCTCGCGAAGAAATCTGCACCGCTGTCCTTCAAGGCAGAGCTTCACGCCGTCTTCGCGTATCAGGCGCTCGCGCACGAAAGCTCCAACGTCGCCCTCAAGAGAATTGTAAAGCTTGAGCGTATCCTCGTCAACGTCGATCTCCCAGCCTTTGCAGCAGGTGTCCGTACAATCGGCGGCGACACATTTAAAGCTATCGAAAAACACAGGCTTAACTATCACGGATAAACCTCCCATAATAAGTATGCCTTTATTATACCACCGACGAAGCAAAAAATCAACCGTTCCGCGCATACGTTTATCTACAATAAAACGCCAAAACGGCTTACCCTAGGGTAAGCCGTTTCTTTTTATTTACCTTCGTAAAACTTTCTTCTGTAGGATTTTTTAACGTAGCCCGTCAGAGCCCACACGATAAGCACCGCAAGAATAAACGAACAAATAACGTATATTGCCGTGCTCACGGTAACGTCAGACTTGAGCTCCTCCCAAAGCTTATTTATGAGTATAAGCTTTTCGCCTGAAAGGTTCTTGTACGTTGACGTTTTTACGCTGTCGGTTGCGTACATTTTTTCATAGGCGTCCTCTTTTATTTCCGCCATATATTCGATGTACTCCTCGTTCTCTACAACCACGCGGTTGGGGGACGCGTAGTAAGTATACTCCGCGTTTGCAACGGCGGGCTCCTCAGTGAGCATAAAGTCGATATAGCGCTCTGCGATCTCCTTATTCTTCGCAGTTTTAGGAATACACATAGCGTCTACGTAAAGATTCGTGCCCTCCTCGGGATAGAAGAACTCGAGCTCGTCGTTGTTCTCGTACATAGCGAGATAGTCGCCTGCGTAGTACGCCGCGATAGCCGCCGAGCCGTTTTCCATTTTGTTATAGATCTCGTCCATAACGTAGCCCTGAAGTATCGGCTTTTGCTCACGGAGCTTGTCGAGCGCAAGCCGCCAATCAGCCTCGCTGTCGGAGTTTACGTCCAGACCGAGGAAATACTGTGCCGTACCGAATGCGTCGCGGGAATTGTTGAACTGAAGGATATTGCCCTCGTACTTTTCATCCCACATAAGCTGCCAGCTACCGATATTCGGCTCGTCCTCGGGTACTATCGACGTGTTGTAGATAATACCTATCATACCGTACATATACGGAACGGAGTAAACGTTGCCGGGATCGTGGTCGGAATGCTCCGAGCCTTCACCGAAAAATTCGGGGAGCAGATTCTCTGCCGCGTGAGGAATATTCTCGTAGTTAAGCGGGGCTAAAAGGTCCTCTGCTATAAGTCGCTCGATCATATAGTCCGAGGGAACGATAACGTCGTAGTTTACCGAGCCCGAGCTGAGCTTCGCGTAGAGCGACTCGTTACTTGAGAAGGTGGAATAGTTGACTTTTACCTTAACGCCGTAGGTGTCGTAATACCACTCCTCAAAGAGCTTGTTTGAGTCAAGACAGCCCTCCGAGCCGTCGGAGATGTACTCGCCCCAATTATAAACGTAGAGCGTTACCGTGTCGCCGCCGATGGTTGAAGTCTCGCAGGAGCAGAGCGTACCCATCAAAATAGCGAGCGCAAAAACGAGAAATAGACAAACACGCTTTGAAATATTACTTTTCTTCATAGCGTTACCCCCTTTTCGCGCCGCTCTTGCGGTGACCGACGGAGCCTGCGAAGTTCACAACCAAAAGAATTATCAAAATAACCACAACGATAAGCGAGGACAGCGCGTACATACTGAACTTCACGTTGTGAGCGGTCTGGTTGTATACGTAAAGCGGAAGCGTCTGGAAGTCGGGCGAGCTTACGAAATGGCTTATCACGAAGTCGTCAAGCGACATCGTAAAGCCGAGCATAAGTCCCGAAACTATGCCGGGAACTATCTCGGGAAGCTCAACCTTGAAAAACGCGCGCGCAGGCGTACAGCCAAGGTCCTGTGCCGCCTCGGAGAGGGATTTATCAAGTCCTCTGAAGCGCGGCATTACCGACAAAAGCACGTACGGCAGGTTGAACGTAACGTGCGCTATAAGCATCGTGCCGAAGCCAAAAAACGACTGCGATTTGAGTATCGCCGCTACCGCAACGAATAAAAGCATCATCGAAACGCCCGTTACGATATCGGGGTTCATCATAGGGATGTTTGTAACGGTATTTACCGCGCCCTTTACGTACTTGTTCTTCATACGGTAAAGTCCGAGCGCGCCGAACGTGCCGATGATAGTGGCAATAACGGACGAGGACACCGCGAGCACGAGTGAGTTTACGAGCGAGGAAAGCGCTTCCTCGTCGTTAAAGAGCTCTGCGTACCAAGTGAGGGAAAATCCCGAATATTCAGCAAGGCTTCCCGATTCGTTGAAGGAGAAGGCTATCATAACGATAAGCGGAATATAGAGAAGGAAGAAGATCAGGCCGACGTAGAATTTTGAGAAAAATTTCACGGCATAATACCTCCCCTCTTTTGCTCTTTACCGGTTTCGCTCTCGCCGTCGTCCTCGGTAAAGCGGTTCATAATGCGAACGGAGATTATGATAAGCATCATCATCACGAGCGAGATCGCCGCACCCACGTTATACGTGCTGGGATTCTGGAAAAGACGCTCGATGGTATCGCCGACGAGGTCTATCTTGCCCGCACCGAGCTTCTGCGAGATGTAGAAGGTGCTTATCGAGGGAACGAAAACCATAGTTATGCCCGAGATAACGCCGGACACAGTAAGCGGCATAATAACGCGCGTCATCGTCTGAAGACCGCTACAGCCAAGGTCCTGCGACGCTTCGATATAACGCTTGTCGAGCTTGGTCATAGCCGTAAATATCGGAAGGACCATATACGGCAGAAAGTCGTAGATCATACCGAGTATTACGCCGAAGTTGGTTCCGACGATGTGAAGGCGGCCGAGTCCGAGACTTTCGAGAAGTGAATTGATGAGACCGCCGTTGTCAAGAAGCGCCATAAGCGCATACGTACGGATAAGCAGGTTGCACCACATCGGGAGCATTACGAGCACCATAAGTATCTTCTGTGCGCGCTCGGACTGCCTTGACATAAAGTACGCCAAGGGATAGCCGATAATAAGGCAGACTACCGTTGCGATAAGCGCGAACGCTATCGAGAGGATGAATACGTTTCCATACTGCGAAAGAGTCGAGATATTGGAAAACGAGAAATTACCCTCGGCATCGGTAAATGCAAAATAGAGCACGAAGATCATAGGCGCAACGATGAACATTATCGCCCACAGAATATGAGGTGCCGCCGCTATTCTTTGAAACAGGGAGGACTTTCTCATTCTTCATCCTCCTCGGTATCGGGGTTGCCGAGATTATCAAGCTCGTCGCTGAACGAGGAATAGTCGCCAAACATACCGGAGTATTCGGACTTTTTCATAACGTGGATAGCCTCGGGCTCGATGTCAAGACCGATAGTAGCGTCGGGTGCAACGTAGTCGGAGGTCTCAAGCATCCACTTAAAGCCCTGCACGTCAACGATGATCTCGTAATAGTCGCCCTTGAAGGTGACCGAGGAAACGGTACCGCGAAGCATACCCGCCTCAGCCGCCACGACGTCAACGTCCTCGGGACGCACGACAACGTCAACCGCCTCGCCCTTTTCAAATCCCGCGTCGAGGCACTTAAACTGTGCGCCCGAGAATTTAACCTTGTAATCCTCAAGCATAACGCCGTCAACGATATTCGACTCGCCGATAAAGTCTGCAACGAACGCGTTTACAGGCTCGTTGTAAATATCGGTGGGAGTACCGATCTGCTGTATCTCACCGTTTGCCATAACGACGACGGTATCGGACATAGAGAGAGCCTCCTCCTGATCGTGCGTTACGTATATAAAGGTGATACCCGTTTTCTTCTGTATATTTTTAAGCTCGCTTTGCATATCCTTGCGGAGCTTTAAATCAAGCGCACCGAGAGGCTCGTCGAGAAGCAGCACCTTAGGCGAGTTGACGAGCGCGCGTGCGATAGCGACACGCTGCTGCTGACCGCCGGAGAGCAGATTTACGTTTCTCGTTTCAAAGCCCTTCATGTTGACCATAGTCAGCATTTCTTCGACCTTGTCGTGTATTTCAGCCTCGGAAAACTTTTTAAGACGCAGACCGAAGGCTATATTCTCATAAACGTTCAAATGCGGAAAGAGCGCGTATTTCTGGAAAACGGTATTGACGGGACGCTTATAGGGCGGCACGTCGTTTATGCGCTTTCCCTCAAAGAATACGTCGCCCGAGTCGGGGGTAACAAAGCCTCCGACTATACGAAGCGTGGTCGTTTTACCGCAGCCCGAGGGACCGAGCAGAGTTACGAACTCTTTATCGTGAATATCGAGGTTGATGCCGCGAAGCACCTTTTCACCGTCGAATTCCATTGTGATGTTTTTAAGCTCAATAATTTTGTTTTTGTTCATCTTTTGCCTGATAGCTCCTTCTTATTGTAATGTAGTAAATTAGAAAAGCCGCCTGACGAAAAAAAACACCCCGAACCAATGCTCCGACAAAAGCGGCGTCGGATGACCGGAAAGAGATGGTAAAACAAATCGCAGGCACACGCTAAAAAAGCGCGCATTTCACCCCACGATAAAGGTGATAAAATTATTGTAGCAGAGATAACATAAAAAGTCAATAGTTTTTGCAAAATTCCTCGAAATCCGTGATTTTTTTACGTTTATTCAGAGTTTGACGGAGTTTTCCCGAGCAAAAGTTTAAAATGCTCCCGAAATCTCCGTTATCCTCGTTTTTCGAGCGTTTTCGTCGTTTTTCTTCAGTTTGCTCGTTTATACAAAAAAGGGGACGCCGCGTGTCCCCTTTAAGTTATTTCCCGGGCGCATATACGCGCATCAGCGCGCACGCCGCCGATATACCGTCTATCGCCGCGCTCGTGATGCCGCCTGCATAGCCCGCGCCCTCTCCGCACGGATAGAGATTTAATGCCGCAGATGCGGTCAAATTATCGCCTCGCACGATGCGTACGGGCGAGGACGTACGCGTTTCAACGCCCGTCAGAACCGTATCGCGCGCATCGAAGCCGCGTATCTTTTTACCGAATTTGTCAAAGCCTTTTTTAAGCATATCTGAAACGAAGTCCGGGAGTATCGCCGACATATCGCACGGCGTATAAACGCCGTTTCTGTACGTTGGCAAAACTCGCGTCGGCTCGGTAAAATGCAAGGTCTTTCCGTCGAGAAAATCGCCGAGCGTTTCCACAGGAGCGCGGAAGTCGTGCTCACCCGTATCTGCCGCCTTGTACGCCGCGCGCTCAAGCTGACGCTGGAATTTTACGCCGTCCTGCCACGTACCGCCAATATCCTCGGGGAACACCGACACGACTATCGCCGCGTTGGCGTTTTTGCCGTCGCGCGCGTATCGGCTCATACCGTTGGTAACGACGCCGCCCTCCTCGCTCGCCGACGCCATAACCTCGCCGCCGGGGCACATACAAAAGCTGTATACGCCGCGCGCGCTGTCGGATACGAGTCCGCTCTGCGCCTCGCGGTAGGACAGCGAATATTCGCCTGCCGGAAGCACGCGTCTGCCGCTTTTATCACATACGTTCACCGCGTCTCCGTACAACGCCGCGTCGATATCTTCTTGAAGATGCTCCGCGCGCACGCCTACTGAAAACGGCTTAGGTGCGAGTAAAAATCCGCGCGATGCGAGCATATCGTACGTGTCGCGTGCGCTGTGACCGACGGCAAGTATTACCGCACCGCATTCGATAGTGCTTCGAGCCCCGTGAGAGGTTACGCTCACGGACGCCACTCGTCCGTTCGTAATATTAACGTCGTCAAGACGCGTGTCGAAAAGTATCTCTCCGCCAAGCGCTTCGATACGCTTTGCGATGCCGTCAACCACGCCGAGCAGTCTGTCCGTTCCGACGTGCGGCTTGGCAAGATACAGTATCTCCTCGGGCGCACCGAACTCCACGAATCGCTCAAGCACGTACGAACAGCGCGAATCGTTTATACGCGTAACGAGCTTGCCGTCGGAAAACGTACCCGCACCGCCCGCGCCGAACTGTATATTGGTTTCGACGTTGAGCTTACCCGACCTGATAAACTCGTCAACCTCGCGAGTGCGCGTGGCAACGTCAGCGCCGCGCTCGATAACGAGCGGCTCGTAGCCGTTCTCGGCAAGCAAAAGCGCCGCGAACATTCCGGCAGGTCCAAATCCCACGATAAGCGGCCGCGAGGCAAGTGCTTCGTGTCCGTATTCGATTTCAATAGGCACGCGCTCGACTATCTCGGCATCCGAGCCAAGACGTGCTATACGCGAAAGCTTTTTTTCATTTATATCGCATTCGACTGCAACTGACGTAACGAAGGTCGGCGCATCACCGCCTCTGCGGCGCGCGTCGATAGAGCGCTTGTGAAGCGCCGCGCCGATATATTCCCCGTCAGTCAGCGACAGCCGCCGCCGCGCCATCGTGAAGGCATCTTCAATCGGCGCGGTCAGCGGCAGTCTTATATTTTTAACTATTATCTGCTTTTTCATATCAGTGTATCGTCACGTCGATCTCGTATTCGCCGATCTCGTATACGCTTCCGGCAAGCGTGCTTGACACGGTTACCGTCACCGGAACCGAAACCGTTCCCGACGAATTATTGAGATATCCGAGATCTATCGTCGCGGTGATATTGTTCTGATTAAGCAGCGACAGAAGCGTTTTTGTTCCGCGGAATTTTACGACTATACTCGGAGAGTCGATCGAATACTTAAGACTTCCGGTGTTTACAACGGACAGATTGGAAACCACCACGTCGCGCGTTGCCGTTCCCTTGTGTGTGATCGAAATATCCGCAGTTCTGATGCCGCTCACGTTTTCTATGTTGTCGGGAAGCATTATAGTCGCCGTCTTTGAGCCGTCATCGACTATCTTCTTCTCGTCGAGCTGGAGCACCACGATGCTGTCAAGATTATCAAGCGCATTGGGCTCGCCCTTCACGCGAATGGACGCAGGGCTTATCTTGACGTCAACGTTGGTATCGTTGTAATAGCCGTATTTGTACGTTACCGCAAGCGGAACGTCCTTATAGGTGTAAACGGGGATCTTCACCGAAACCTCGGTGGTCTGAAGCTTGATATACGGATTGCTTATCGGCACGCCGTTCGCGTCAACGAGCACCAGCTTACCGGTAGCCGTCAGCGTTTTGTCTATACGTCCGAGGTCGAGGGTTACCTTAGCCTCCTTTATCTTCTCAAGCTCTACCGCAGGTCCGGACACGTTCACCATCGTGAAGCTCGGCTCAGGCTCTCCAAGCTCGTAGGTGGACTCGATCGAGTACATCGGCTCAACGACCACGGGCACGGATATCGACGTGCGCTTGTCAACGTAGACCTGAATATAATTCGAGGACTGTGCGCTGACCGTAATACCGTTAGGAAGCGAGGTCTTTACCTCAAGCGTATATTCTCCTGCCGACTCAACGTGAGAAACGTCAACGAAAACGCTCACGTCATCAAGCGACAGTCGGCTTATCTCGGAGTTTGCACCGCTAACCGTAATATCAACGGTATAGTCATAGCCGCTTATGACCGAAAGACCGAAATTCTCCTCAAGTGCCGCAACGTTCTTTATATCTATCGGAACGTCGGTGAGCTTTTTCTCCTCTATTGCAGTATCTGTGCCGACGACGTAAAACCAAAGCACTACCGCCGCAAGCACGCAAAGTACCTTTGCTACAACGTTCTGAAAACTGCTGGTTTTGACCTTATAGTCTCCGCCGGACTCTACAGTGTTCTGCTCATATTCGTTTTTAACGGGAGTATTGTTATTGTTTTCCATCTATTTATCCCTCTGAAAATTATTTGTCCGACTTATCGCTCTTTTCTTCCTTTTTAGCGAAGCGTCCAAATCCGACCTTGACCTTCGTGTTTGTCGCGTCCTCGCTTATAAGGAGCTTTCGCAGCTCACGCTTTAAGGTATTGTAGCTGTAATTTCTCCTTAACTGTCCCTCAAGCGCAATTGATATGGTTCCCGTTTCCTCGGACACGACGATGATGACGGCGTCGCTGTTTTCACTCATACCGATAGCCGCGCGGTGACGCGTACCGAGGTCCTTGATTATATCGTCGTTTGTGGACAGCGGCAAGAAGCAGCCTGCCGACCAGATGCGCCCGTCGCGGATTATCATCGCACCATCGTGAAGCGGCGCCTTGTTGTAAAATATATTTCTTATCAAAAAGGAGTTTGTATTGGCGTTTATGACAGTACCGCTCGTGATAATGTCACCAAGCTTTGTGGAGCGCTCAATAACGATAAGCGCGCCCGTTTTGTCAAGCGACATATCGCAAACGGCTTGCGTGACTTCTTTTATCATCGTTTCTATCTGTGCAGAGCTTGAGGATTTTCCCTCGCCAATGTTGCGCAGTCCGCGAAGCGGCTCCGCGCCCACCTTTTCAAGTGCCGAGCGAAGCTCCGGCTGAAAAACGATTATAAGTGCGATTATACCGACCTGGAACACGTTTGAGAGCATAAATCCAAGCGTGTGCATCTCGAGTATCTGCGATAAGAGCAGTACGAGTATAAGTATAAGTATGCCTGCCGCGAGCTTGCCCGCACGGCGCTCGCGTATGAACTTATAGACATAGTAAAAAACAAACGCCACTATGGCTATATCGATAATATCAATGAATGAGGCTGTGGAAACGATGCTCCACAGATACGAAAACGCAGATCTTAAATATTCCATAATGCAAAAACGATCCTTTTCGCCGTATTTTAATGCGCTCGAGAACGCATATAATTTCCTAATATATATTGTATCATAAAACATACTGAATTTCAAACTATTCATAAAAATTTAACTTATTAGTTAGAAAAAGCGTCTCACTGTCACTTTTGCACAATCAAAAGGCAAAAATTGTCGAATAAATTTTCAAAAATGTTCTTTAATTTTAGTTGATTATATGGTATAATTTAATGTATGATTTCATATAGCACGATATTTTATTTGACATACGGTACACGGTAATGATAGAACCACTTAAAAACCTGAAAAATCTCATAGTCGTTTGCGGCCATTTCGGCGCAGGCAAGACCAATTTCGCGGTCAACCTTGCAAAGGCAAAAGCAGCAGAGGGCAAAAAGACTACCCTCATCGACCTTGACATAGTAAACCCGTACTTCCGCGCGGCTGATAATACGGCAGAGCTTACGGCGCTCGGCATAAACTGCGTGAATCCCGATTTCGCCAACACCAACGTAGATGTTCCCTCCCTTCCGCCGTCTGTAATGGGGGCGATAGAGGCGCAGGTACGCGAACCGGAGCGAGTTACGATACTCGACGTCGGCGGCGACAACGGAGCAGTCGCGCTCGGTATGTATAACCGCTTTTTTAAGGAGGGCGAATATGACCTTCTTTACGTTGTAAGCAAATACCGCCCGCTTACCGAGGACCTGCCCGATGCGCAGTTCATACTGCGTGAGATCGAGTGGTCCGGGCGACTACGCGCGACGGGAATCGTCAACAACTCAAACATCGGCGTGGAAACCACCGCCGAGGATATTCTCGAAACAGACGCGTGGTGCCGCTCTCTTGCAGACAAATGCGGACTGCCGCTCGTTTGCACCTGTGCGCTCTCCTCGCTTGAGGGTACGCTTGACACGCTTGACAACGTTTTCTACATCGAAAACGCCACGAAGCAAATGTTTTAATTTGTAAACTAAAAACGGAGGAAATACAATGAACAGAGTTACATTCAACGAAGACCTTTGCAAGGGCTGCGGACTTTGCGTTTTAGCTTGCCCGAAGAAGATCATTGCGCTTGACTTGGACAAGCTCAACAAAAAGGGCTACCATCCGGCAGGCGTGACCGACATCGAAAAGTGCATCGCGTGCGCTATGTGCGCCACTATGTGCCCCGACGTCGTTATTAAAGTCGAAAAAGACATATAAGCAAGGA
Source organism: Candidatus Flemingiibacterium sp. (assembly GCA_045587285.1). Lineage (GTDB taxonomy): Bacteria > Bacillota > Clostridia > Oscillospirales > CAG-272 > Flemingiibacterium. Next base: position 35,108 of record JAZNBZ010000182.1, read on the forward strand.
GAAAACAAATGGCTAAGAAAGTACTTATGAAGGGTAACGAGGCTATCGCAGAGGCGGCTATCAAGTCCGGCTGTCTGCACTTTTTCGGCTACCCGATAACTCCCCAAACGGAAATTTCCGAATATATGGCAAAGCGTATGCCCAAGGTCGGCGGTCTTTGTCTTCAGGCTGAATCCGAGGTCTCGGCTATCAATATGATTATGGGCGCGGCTGCTGCAGGCACTCGCTGCCTCACCTCGTCGAGCTCCCCCGGAATCTCATTAAAGAGCGAGGGCATTTCCTATCTCGTAGGATGCGACCTTCCCTGCGTTATCGTAAACGTACAGCGCGGCGGCCCCGGTCTTGGAGGTATTCAGCCCTCTCAGCAGGACTACTATCAGGCAACCAAGGCTAACGGTCACGGCGACGAGCACGTTTTAGTACTCGCTCCCTCGTCCGTTCAGGAAATGGCACAGCTTACGAGCGAGGCGTTCGACCTTGCCGACATTTACCGTATGCCCGCGATGATTTTAGCAGACGGCGCACTCGGTCAGATGATGGAGCCCGTTGACTTTGACGTTATGTCGAAGCGTGAGGTTCCCGAAAAGACCTGGGCGTGCAACGGTACCGAGGGCAAGAGAAAGAAGAATATCGTAAACTCGCTCCTTATCGATCCCGTTGAGCTTGAGAACTCCGTTATCGCACGCTTCAAGCGCTACGACGAGATCGCAGAGAAGGAAGTTAAGTATGAAGAATACAAGTGCGACGACGCGGATATCGTTATCGTTGCATACGGTATCACCGCGCGTATCTGCAAGACCGCTATCGCGGCGGCTCGCGCAAAGGGTATCAAGGTTGGTCTTTTCCGTCCCATCACCCTTTGGCCGTACCCGAAGAAGCAGCTTCGTGCACTCGCTGACAGTGCAAAGCACTTCCTCGTTTGCGAGCTCAATATGGGCCAGATGGTTGACGACGTTAAGGTTGCGACCGAGTGCAAGAAGCCCGTTTCCTTCTTTGGACGCACGGGCGGTATGATCCCCTCTCCCGACGAGGTTCTCGCAGAGATCGAGAAGCTCGCCGCAACGCTGTAATTTTGGAGGTAAACCGAAATGGTAGTATTTGATAAACCGAAATCCCTCTCCCCCGTGCCGTTCCACTACTGCCCGGGCTGTACACACGGCATCGTTCACAGACTCGTTGCCGAGGTGCTTGACGAGCTTGAGCTTTGCGACAAGACCGTCGGCATCGCTCCCGTAGGCTGCTCCGTATTCGCATACAACTACTTCGAGTGCGATATGATCGAGGCTGCACACGGCCGTGCTCCCGCCGTTGCAACCGGCGTCAAGCGTACTCACCCCGACAATATCGTATTTACATATCAGGGTGACGGCGACCTCGCGGCAATCGGTACGGCAGAAACCGTACACGTTGGTGCGCGCGGCGAGAATATCACGATAATCTTCATCAACAACTGTATCTACGGTATGACCGGCGGTCAGATGGCACCTACCACTATGCCCGGTCAGGTTACCACCACCTCTCCCTACGGACGCGACCGCAGAATTCAGGGCTCGCCTATCAGAGTATGCGAGATGATGTCCACCCTCGACGGCGTTGCATACGCAGAGCGCGTTGCGGTAAACACCGTTCCCAACATTAAGAAGGCAAAGGCGGCTATCAAGAAGGCGTTCCAAAATCAGATCGACAAGAAGGGACTTTCCATCGTCGAGGTCCTCTCCACCTGCCCGACCAACTGGGGTATGACTCCCGAGCAGGCACTCGAATGGGTAAAGACCGATATGATTCCCTTCTATCCGCTCGGCGTTTACAAGGACGCCGACGTTAAGGCGCTTAATCCCACTTCCACCAAGGAGGTAACAGAATAATGACTACCAACATTCTTCTCGCAGGCTTTGGCGGACAGGGTATCCTTTTCGCAGGTAAGGCTATCGCAAAGATGGCTATGGACTCCGAGCTTCAGGTTTCCTGGCTCCCCTCCTACGGTCCCGAAATGCGCGGCGGTGCGGCTAACTGCTCCGTTATCGTTTCCGATGAGGAGATCGGCTCTCCCGTCGTCGTAACTCCCGATATTCTTATCGCATTGAATCTCCCCTCCTTCGACAAGTTCGAGCCGAAGGTAGTTGCAGGCGGTAAGCTTATTTACGACTCCTCGCTTATCGACAAGACCACCGCTCGCACGGACATCAACGCATACGGAATCCCCGCAACCGCGATGGCGTCCGACGCAGGTCTTACAGGTATGGCGAACGTGATCGTTTTGGGTTATCTCTTGAAGCTCACCGGTCTTTTCGAATACGACGCATTCCTTGAGCATATGCTCGCAGGTATTCCCGCATCGAAGGCGGCTCTTATCGAAAAGAATAAGAAGGCTCTCGAAATGGGCTATAAATACGAAGGCTAAACGACAAATCCCACTCACGATCGTGAGTGGGATTCTTTTTTACTCCGACGGCGATGCGCCGAACATTTTCTTGTATGCCTTGTAGAATGACGAGTAATCGCCGTAGCCGCATATCGCGTAGATCTTGGACGGGTTTTCGCCTTCGGCGATCAAGCGCTTTGCGTAGATAAGCCGCTTTTCGATAATGTAGCGATGAAGCGATATCCCAAGCTCGCGCTTGAAGCAATGCGTCAGCGTGGACTCGGACGTATTAACCGCCGCGGCTATTGCCCTTATACTGATATCGCCGTCCAGATTTTCGTTTATATACTCAAGTATCCTCGTCGCCAAATGTGCGCTCTCGCGGTATCTGACTTCGCTTTTTTTCTCGTTTTGAACGTTGATCTGCGCCATAAGCATCAAAAACGCCGTGTATGTCAAAAACGCAGAATGTTCTCCCTCTCTGCCGTTGCCAAGCTCCGTACACATCTGATTTAACGTGTAAACCAGCGTGGCATCAACGTTTTCGATAACGCGAATTTCACCCGTTACGGCGGAGGCAGGCGCAAGCACGTCAAGCCCGTCGGGGAAGCTTATTTTAAGTCTTGCAAATCTCTCGGGCGCCTTTAATCTGAAGAAGTGATAGCTTTCCTTCGGGATCACTATGAGAGTTCCGCTTTTTAACTTTTTTTGAAAGCTTTCCGACAGAAACGTCGCATCTCCGTCTATGTAGTAGAGTATTTCGTGATATGGGTGGATTTCACGCTCGCGTATCTCGGGCCCCCTTGAGTAGCAAAACGATATTTGATTGTAGTTGAGTGTTTTTTCAAAAATACTGTTCATAGCTTTATGATAGCACATATTTGCTTGTTTTGCAATACTTTTAGCCGTTTTTTCCGTTTACATTTCAAAAAATATGTGTTATCCTTAATATAAGCAGATTTTCAAGCTTGTGGAGGCAATTATGTTAAACGAAGAAAAAGGCATACTTTTTGAGGACGATTTTCAAAAATCGCTCAAGGAAAAATTCTTTTACCCCGACGCTGATCCCGAGCACGGCGAGCGGCTGTTTTTTGACAACTCGGGCGGCTCGCTTCGCCTGAAGGCGTGCGTTGAGGCAAAGTGCGCACACGAGATGTTCCCCGACTGTCCCGAGAGAATACACGCAAGAAGCGTGCACTTAAAGGGACTCGTTGAAGAGGGCACGAAGCAGATACTTGAGATTATGTTCGGTGCAAAGAGCGGTGCGCTCATCACCGAGCTTACCGCATCGCAGACGATGTTCCACCTCGTCGGACTTATTATGGAAAATATCCCCGGCACGAACGCCGTCGTATCGAGCCTTGAGCACCCGTCCGCATTCGACGCTATCGAGTATTACTGCAAGAAAACGGGCAAGGAGATGCGCGTCGTTCCCGCAAATCAGGTAACGGGCGGTATTGATCCCGACGAGGTCGTAAAGTACGTTGACAAGGACACCTGCGTGCTCAGCATTATGTCCGCATCCAACATCTCGGGCAATATTATGGACATCGAGTCTATCGTCAAGAAGGCACGCGCTATAAAGCCCGACCTTTACATAGTAACCGACGCGGTACAGCACGCGCCTCACTTTATTATGGAGGCAGAGCGCCTCAAGGTTGACGGTATGAACTTCGCGCCGTACAAGTTCTTCGGCGTACGCGGCTGCGGCTTTGCGTACGTTTCAGACAGAGTTGCCGCGCTTCCGCACCACAAGCTTATCGCGAAGCCTCAGGAGGTATTCGAGCTTGGCACGAGCGCGCCCGGCAACTTCGCGGCGGCTATGGAGATCATCAAATACGTATGCGAGATAGGCAAGCACTTCATCGGCGACGCCGACACAAAAACGCTCTACAACGAGGGGATGCACCGCATACACCTTCAGGAGCGCGCGCTTCTTCACAGAATGCTCGAGGGCACCGACGAGGTCCCCGGACTTCGCCACATTCCCGGCGTAAAGGTGTACGTTGATACCGAGGATATCACAAAACGCGACCTCATCGCGGCTATCGGTATCGAGGGCTTTGACTTCACCGAATGCGTTGCGGAGTATCAGCGCCGCGGCGTTACCGTTTACGAGCGCGTGAACACGAGCATATACTCGAAGCGTATCGTTGAAGCACTCGGCATTACGGGTGCTATCCGCGTTTCACCTATGCACTGCCACGGCAGAGAGGATATTGACAAGTTCCTTAGCATCACCGCCGATATGGCAAAAGAGTTCGCAAAAATATAAAAAGCAATATTTTTTGGACGTCCTCGACGCCCCGTTATAATATTACGCAAAAAGCCTGCCGCTAACGCGACAGGCTTTCTTGTTTAGTGGCAGTTGCCGCCCTCGCAGCCGTTCTTCTTAACGAACGACTCGCAGTCAACGCACTGGCACACGGTGGGGTTTGCTTCGTGAGTTGCGATCTTAACTCTGTTAAGGGTGCAGAAGTTCTCACTACCGCAATGGTATTCGCACTGCTTTACGGAGCATTCGATAGAGGGATTGGGAGACTTGTTATCCATTTTCTAAACCTCTTTATATAATATTTTGAGCCGCACTCGTCGGCTGCGATATTATTCTGCCCTATTGTAAAGCTATCTAATCAGGTATTATTTGGAATTTTTGAAAGCACGTATTTTTCGCGCAGCATAAGCGCCGCGCCCTCGATCGCACCGCGGCAGGCGTTGACAGGCTCGATAATGACCTCTGCACGTGCACTGTCTGTAAAGCCGCGCTCTTTAAGCGCCGCAAGCAGCGCCTCTGCAAGCGGCTCGGCGACCGACTGATTTTCACAGGCTATATGTATAAGCGCGGGATCGAACACGAGACACATATCGGCAAGCTTGTCCGCGAATGCACCGACTGTAAGCCCAAGCTTATCAAATTCGCCCGCGCGTCCGTGTGCGCCGCTATACGGCTGCTTTGCAAGCATAATCGCGCCGTCGATCTGCGCGCCGCGGTCAACGCGCATAAAAAACGCCACGCCCTCGCACTCGAAGCGCTTCGAATTTGCATACGCCGCCGCACGGTTTGCTTCAATCGTAAGCTCGGGCGCGACGCCGAGCATATTCTCGAGCTCGTCTGCCGCTCTTTTATTTTCCCGCGAGGTGACGACAGCCGTTCCCATTATATCCGCACACCCTGCCTCAAAAAGCGTATTCATTGCCCAGAGCATCAGCTCGCCGACGTCCTCGCCCTCACGCTCTCCGATAGTATTATTCGCTATATCGCACACGCGCACGCGCGGAGTATCGGTTAAATCAAAGAGTATCATTCCGCGCGATTTTTCGAGCGCACATATGCCCGACTTGCGCCCGACACCGCCTCCCGTCAGCTTTTTCTCGGTGACGATGCCGCAACCGATAAGCTTATCGACTGCCTTGCCGACGGTCATAAGACTGAATCCCGTCATTTCGGAAAGCGTCGCGCGGCTTGCCTCGCCCGATACGGCGATAGCCTCAAAAACCGCTATTAAACTACTATTTTGTTGCATAGCCGCACCTCCGCAAAATTCGTTTAAGTAAATTATACATTAAATCGCGCCGTTTGTCAATAAGCGCGCATCAAAGCCGTGCCTTACAAAAAATTCGGCGAAACCACTTGAAAAAGCGCGAAAAATGCTGTATAATGTAAATGTACCATCAAAGCCTCGGAGGATATAACATATGCTCGAAAAAATCACCGCTATTATCGCAAGCCGTCTTGACTGTGCCGCAGATACGGTCAGCGCGGATACCCGAATTGAAGAGCTTGGAGCGGACTCGCTGGATCTTGTGGAAATAATTATGGCGGTCGAGGAAGCGTTTTCCATATCCGTCCCCGACGAGGATATGCCAAACTTCAAAACCGCAGGCGACATTCTCGCCTACGTTGAAGCGAATTCGTAACAAAATATTGCCCGTGCCAGGTGGCACGGGCTTTTTATTCAAAATTCGGGAACGGTAACCGCTTCGCCGTTTCTCATCGCAGATTCGTGCGCGCAGATACCCGCCGCCGTAATATTGCCGCCCATCACCTCGTCTATGTATGGCTTTCTGCTTTCAAGGATGCTCATCACAAACTCGTGTACAAGATGCGGATGCGAGCCGTGATGTCCGCCGCCCTTGCCGATTTCAATATTTTCGATAACATCATCCGGACCGTAATCATCGCCAACAGTAAAGCGTTGTATCTCCTTGGGCAAATTACGGTGGAAATTCGGCAGCGCAACTACATTTGCCCATGCCGTTTCACCGCCCTTTGGCGTACTCGGATCTGCAAGCGTTGTAACAATCGGATCGTCGTCCTCGCCAAATCCCCACTCAAAGGATTTTTTGCTTCCGTATACGTTTAGCCCCTCTTGGTAAACTCTCGCCGTTTCAAAAAGCGATCGTATCGCTTCGCCCTTGAGCCCATTCTCAAACTCAAACAGGGCGCATTCTATGGGGAACGGGTTGCCGTACTTCTTCGTACGCCATTCTTCCATCGTACCGGCACCGAAACAGTTAACTCTGCATATGCGCGAGCCTGAAAGTGCGACCATCGGACCTATCGCGTGTGAGCCGTAGTGCATAGGCGGAAGCCCCATCCAATATTCGCCCCAACGCGACATATCCTGAAAATGTGTGCCGCGCATAAACTGTATGCGCCCGAGCTCACCGCTCTCGATCATATGCCTTACGTAGAACATATGATAAGTATAAAGCGACGTTTCCATTAACATATAATTCTTGCCCGATTTTTTCACCGCATCGCAAATACGCTTTATCTCATCAAGCGTCGTCGCCATAGGCACGGTACACGCGCAGTGTTTACCCGCCTCGAGCACCTTAACCGTCTGCTCGGCGTGTATCGGTATCGGCGTCATAAGATGCACCGCGTCTATACTCTCATCCGCAAGCATCTGTTCAAAAGACAGGTATGTTTTCAGCCCCGGATGCTTTTGTACGCACGCCCCAAGCGCAGTTTCATCGACATCACAAAGCGTCACTTCTCCAACGTTCGGATGGCTCTTGTATATATTAAGAAAAACCTCTCCGAAGCCGGCACCGACTATTGCAACATTTATCTTTTTCATAACCCACCTCCAAAATTTATACAACAATTATACCTTTAAAAGCAAAAAATGTACATTGACAAAACGGATTTTTATATGTATAATTAAGAAAAACGTAGCGGAGGTCAAAAGCGTGGACAACTACTTTAATATCTCATCGCGGCACGAAATAAGAGCCGCAAATCACAATAATTTCGCAACTCCCACGCCGCATCCCGACAGAAATATGAATCAGCACGATTTCATCTATATGCTTGACGGCGAATGGATAATCGGGCAGGAAGGCGAAGAATTTCACATAAAATCAGGCGACGTTCTCATCCTCGCAGCAAATCATTCGCACTACGGTATCAAGAACTGTACTGCGGGCACCAAAACGATGTATATCCACGCTATGTTTGACGGCGGTGACACGTGCGATAATCCCGAAAGTGACACTGTAATTCTCGACAGTCTTATAAAAGTCGGCGGCAATACCGCAGTCAAAAACATCTTCGAAAAGATCATTTACGCAAAATCCTCAAAAAACGAGCTTTTAGCCTCGGTTTATTTCGATACCCTACTCTGCGAGCTTCGCGCGTGTATGAAGAGAAGCAGCAGTAATCTCGCCGAGGATATACGCCAGCTTATAGTTTCATCGGAAAAGATACCTACAAACACAGAAATCGCAAAAGCTTTAAGTGTGAGTGTAAAAACGGCGGAAAATACGTTCAAGGCGGCATACGGCACGACACTTCACAAATACGCTATCGAAGCGAAAATCGAAGAAGCGAAATTTTATCTTTCAAACTTTCCAAATATGAAGCTTTACGAAATTGCGCAAAACCTCGGTTTCTGCGACGAATTTCATTTAAGCCGCCATTTTAAAAATGCAGTTGGGTTAGCACCCGGGGAATACAGAAAAACAAAAGCAGGCTCGTAAGCCTGCTTTTATTCTTTTAAGATCATTTGTCCTCGTTGTCGCTTATTGCGATCTTTTTTTGTACTGTAACTTCTTTTTCGTAACAGGAGAAGATTGCCTCAACGTCAACCTTCTTCGGGCGCGGTGTAATAAGCGATACTATCGGAACCGCGATAAGACCGGCTACCATCGCGATAGCACCTGCGTTAATGGGAGATGCGATAAACGGCTTGGAGATAAATCCCATAAGCATATTCGAAACGGTAAGTCCAACGCCGATAACAAAGCTCGTCCACACGGACGCCGTGCTTATACGCTTCGAGTACAGACCGTACATAAACGGTGCAAGGAATGCACCTGCAAGCGCGCCCCACGAAATACCCATAAGCTGTGCGATAAACGTGCTCGACGACTTATACTGGAATATCGCAATAATCGCAGAGATGACGATAAATATCGCAATGAATATACGAATGGAAAGAAGCTGCTTCTTTTCGGTCATATTCTTTGAGATATTGCCCTTGATAAGGTCGAGCGTGATAGTCGAGCTTGAGGTAAGAACGAGGCTCGAAAGAGTGGACATCGACGCAGACAGCACGAGCACGATAACTATACCGATAAGAACGTCAGAAAGCGTTGACAGCATATTCGGAATTACGGAATCGTATATCAGTGCGCCACTCGCAGTTTTTTCAATGTCAAAGAGTCTGCCAAATCCGCCGAGGAAGTAGCAGCCGCCCGATACGACGACGGCAAATGCCGTGGAGATTATCGTGCCCTTGCTTATCGCCTTTTCGGACTTTATCGCGTAGAACTTCTGCACCATCTGCGGAAGTCCCCACGTGCCGAGAGAGGTAAGCACAACGACACCGAGAAGTCCGAGCATATCGGGGCCGAACATCGACGTGAACGCGCCCTGCATACCCTCGGGAACGGAAGCGTCGGTGACGCCCGAGAGCTTGATAACAGCCTCGGTAAAGCCGCCCTGTCCTGCGAGAACGGAGGCAATAACGGCGATGATTCCGACTATCATTATAATGCCCTGAATAAAGTCGTTAAGTGCCGTCGCCATATAACCGCCGATTATAACGTACACGCCCGTAAGCACCGCCATTACGATAACGCACACGTCGTAGTCGATGAACGGGAACGCCATACTGAAAAGTCTGGAAAGGCCGTTGTAGACCGACGCGGTGTAAGGAATTAAGAATATGAACGTAATAAGCGCGGCTGCTATCTTGAGCCCTTTTGAGCCAAAGCGCTTTTCAAAGAACTCGGGCATCGTCTTTGCACCGAGATGATGCGTCATAACGCGCGTGCGTCTGCCGAGCACCACCCAAGCAAGAAGGCTTCCGATAATGGCGTTGCCGAGTCCTATCCACGTCGCCGCCATACCGTACTTATATCCGAACTGTCCTGCATAGCCTACGAACACGACCGCCGAGAAGTAGGACGTGCCGTACGCAAACGCGGTAAGCCACGGGCCGACTGAGCGTCCGCCGAGCACGAAGCCGTTGACGTCGGTCGCCTTCTTGCGGCAATACACGCCGATAGCCACGGTAGTGGCGAAAAAGATAACGATCATCAGGATTTTTGCTAACATAAAAATTTCCCCTTTCTTTGTCTCGGAAGGAAAATAAAAATCGCCCTTCCGCAGTTATTACTGCAGAGGACGAGAATTCCCGTGTTACCACCTCTGTTCGCCTATGCCTCACGGCACAGACCTTACCAAGTACGGGCACAAGGCCGATACTCTTTGCCCGTAACGGGGGCCGCCGTCGACGCCTACTATACTGTTCGGGCCGCTGCTCTCGGGAAGTAATTCCGGTATCCTTAAAGACCGCGCCTCTCACCTGCCGGCAGCTCTCTGTGGTCCTGTAACACCGTCACGGCACACGCCGTTTCCCGGTCATCGCATTTGCGCGAATTTTATCGCGTTAATTCATTTTAACACGCTTTTTGCAGTTTGTCAATACCTTTTTTTAAAATATTCCACGCAAAGCGAGGCTCTAATGTCCGAAATTTGAACACGAATGTCCCAAAACGCCCACGGTATATACGCCAAACAGCGGCATATCCTATTGACATTTTTGTGCGATTTTGCTATAATTATTTTGTAACGTAATGATATTATGGAGGGCGAAAACCAATGAAAAAATTCAAACGTACGGTATCTCTGTTGCTCTGTGCCATGATGATGCTGACGATGATCAACGTAATGGGAACAGTTGCATCGGGTGCCGAAACGTCGGCTGTAGTATGTATTCTCACAAGCTATACGAAGGCAACTGAAAATCTCAGCATCTATGCCACTGACGACGTACCCGAGGGTACAACTCACAACTATGGCGCAGCTATAGGTACATATGCATTTGACGCGGTTGCAGGTGCACTCAGTTTAAAGAAGGGACCCGCAAGCTATAACGGCGGCTATTATCTCTTCCACGTAAAGCCCAAGGCAGGCGTGGTCGGCGACCGTCCGTGGATCGTAATAAGCTACAAGACCAACGCTGCCACATCTGCGGCTATGAAAATATCCAACAGCGCGACCGGCAGCACGGTAACTCTTGCAAGCGACGTTTCCACATCTAACGGCGAGTACGTTTACTCTACTCCTATGAGCCTTGAGGCAAGCGGTATCCTTGAGAGATTCAACGCCGGCGCACACTGTCCTCTTTTCGTCACCCTCCCCGCCGACACGTCCGATGACGTCTATTTCTATATCAACGAAATATCCTTCTTCCTTTCCGAGGAGGATGCTAACAGCTATATCTCCACCGGCGTTCTTCCGACTTATCCCGAGGAGGAGCCGGAGCTTCCCGAGGTTCCCGATACCATGATATTCGGTCAGTTTAACGGCGGCACCCATACTTACAACGATTTCACTATCGGCGCAAGCCTTTATCTGCCCAAGAATTATTCTCCTGAAAAGGAATACGGTCTTCTCGTTTATTTCCATAACGCAGGCGGTAGAGGAGCCGGTCCCTATTTCTCCTCCGGCACCGGTAACGTGCTGACCAAGGCAATAATCAATAAATCCGGCGACGAATTTATCGTATTCGCTCCCAGATGCCCCAAGGAGCCGCAGCAGTGGGCAAGCCCCAGCTGGGTTCCCGGTGTTTATAACTATGAAAGCACCAACATTTCCCCCGCCATGGATGCAGTTGTAAACTATATCTATGAAGAAATTATCGCTAAGTACAACGTTGATATGTCCCGCATCCTCGTCGGCGGCGACTCGATGGGCGGCGGCGGAACCTGGGATATAATCCTTCGTGAGCCCGACCTCTTCGCAGCCGCACTTCCCGTTGCAGGCTACTGTGATCCGCTTCAGGCGGCGAATATCCGCGAGGACCTCGCTATCTGGGCAGTACACACTATGCAGGACAAGACCGTTAAGGTTATCGGCGACCGCGCTATGACCGCAGCGCTTAAGAACCTTGGCAGAACCAACGTAAGATACACCGAATACGACAGCTCCGATCCCGTTACCAAGGCAAAGTTCCAGAACAGCTGGGACAGCAGTACTAACTGGGAGCACTGGGCTTGGGTGCCTGCATACGCTGACGCGGAAATCGTAGATTGGCTGCTTGCACAGAGGAAATCCGAAGCTCTCGCTCCACAGATAACCACGAGCTTTACCGACGTTGCTGACACCGCAGTCTATTATAAAGCTATCAATTACGTCACCGAAGAAGGGCTCTTCTACGGTACGTCCGAAACCGAGTTTGCTCCGAGCGACTCAATGACTCGCGAGCAGTTCGTAACCGTGCTCGGCAGATACGCGGGCGTTGACACGGCCGAATACACGGGCGTTTCCTTCGCTGACGTTGATGCAGGCGCGTACTATGCGCCTTACGTTGAATGGGCGACCGAGAACGGTATAATCAAGGGCGTCGGCGCCGGCAGCTTCGGCGTTGGCAGTGCTATCACCGTTGAGCAGGCTTGCACGATAATCGCACGCTTCCTTGATTACAAGGCAGCTCCGTACGACACGCAGCTTACGCTCAGCAATTACAGCGACGGCGCGAATATCCACGACTGGGCAGCCGACGCTATGCAGTGGGCGCTTTCGAGCTCCGTTTATATGGGCACGCTCGAAAAGACCTCCGTCCTTGACGCTCAGGGCTCTGCGGCGCGTTCGCTCATCGCAACCATTTTCTACAACGTAACGATGATCTACGGAAGATAATCAATATTTTTACGGAGGTAAAGATCAATGAAAAACTTCAAACGCATACTGTCTCTTTCTATCTGCTGCGTAATGATAGCTTCTTTGTTTGCCGTACTCCCCGTGAGAACGGCGGCGGCAGATGAAGAACTCGTAACCGGTCAGTTCGTAGCCGGCACGTACAGCTACGGAGAATCGTGGAGTATAGCAGAAGGTGCATACGTTCCATTCACCATCGGTACGAGCTTATACCTTCCCAAGGATTACTCCCCCGAAAAGGAATACGGTCTGCTCGTCTACTTCCACAACGCAGGCGGCAGAGGCGAGGGCGCTTCCTATTCCAGCGGCAAGGGCAACACTCTTACCACCAACGTTATAAACAAATCCGGCGACGAGTATATCATCTTCGCGCCAAGATGCCCTAAGGAGCCCGAGCAGTGGGTATCGTCCACCTGGGTGCCCGGCGTTTACAACTACGACAGCACTAAGGTTTCCCCCGCAATGGACGCGGTTATTAACTACATTTACGAGGAAATTCTCGCAAAGTATAGCGTTGATACGTCCAGAATCGTCGTTGCCGGCGACTCTATGGGCGGCGGCGGAACGTGGGATATAATCCTTCGTGAGCCCGACCTCTTCGCGGCGGCACTTCCCGTTGCAGGCTATCCCGATCCCCTTCAGGCGGCGAATATCCGCGAGGACCTCGCAATTTGGGCCGTACACACTATGCAGGATAAAACCGTAAACGTCAGAGGCGACCGCGCTATGACCGCAACGCTCAAGAATCTCGGCAGAACCAATATAAAATACACCGAATACGACACCTCCGATGCGGCTACCAAGGCAAAATTCAACGGAAGCTGGAACAGCAGCACGAACTGGGAGCATTGGGCTTGGGTGCCTGCATACGCTGACGCGGATATGGTAAATTGGCTGATCTCGCAGAGAAAGGCTGAGGGTACTACCGCAAAGGTCGAGTCCAAGTTTGAGGACATCGAGGACAGCGCAACCTATTGCAAGGCTGTAAACTACGTTACCGAGGCAGGTCTTTTCTACGGTATGTCCGAAACTGAATTTGCGCCCACGAAGTCTATGACTCGCGCGCAGTTCGTTACCGTGCTCGGCAGATACGCAGGCGTTGACGTCACTGAATATACCGACGTGACCTTCACCGACGTTGATCCCGTTTACGGCTCGTGGTATGCGCCCTACGTTGATTGGGCGACCAAGAACGGCATCATTCAGGGTATGGGCGACGGCACCTTCGGCGTAAACAAAAACATTACCATCGAGCAGGCTTGCGCCATACTTGCAAGATTCCTTGAATACAAGGAGGCTCCGAACAACACCCAGCTCACTCTCGATGCATACAGCGACGTAACGGTCATAAGCGACTGGGCAACCGAATCCCTTGAATGGGCTATAGAAAACTCGGTTTATATGGGAACTCTCGGCTCTACGAGAATGCTCCGCTCCAGAAATCCTGCCGCGCGCTCGCTTATCGCAACTATGTTCTATAACGTAACCACGATCTACGGCAAATAATGAATATCGGCTCGCCGCGTTTGACGCGGCGAGCTTTTTTCATTGACAAACGCGAGACGATGTGTTATACTTACGTTATACGTTACACCAAAGGAGGCAGAAGCTTGACGGATTTGGAAACCGCATTCCCCGAAAAAGCACCATCTAAAGGAAGCCTTGTAGATAACATTCTTCGCATCGCGCTTGACATCGGCGAGGGACTTCTCACCAACGGCGCCGACGTGCACCGCGTCGAGATCGCGATTGAAAAAATAAGCCGCGCGTACGGAGCAAGACACGTTGACGTGTTTAGTATACACTCGCTAATCCTCGTGGCACTTTATATGCCCGACGGCACGCACTCCACGCAGTCAAGGCGAATAATCGACACCAGCAACAACATAACGAAGCTTGAGATGTATAACGCCCTCTCTCGCGAGATATGTGAAACCACGCCCTCAATAGACGTTGTTGACAAAAAAATCCGCGAGATAAAGAAGGAGCGTATCTACCCCTTCTATCTCACGGTAATTGCATATTTTCTCGCCGCGGGAAGCTTTGCGATATTCTTCGGCGGATCGCTTTTTGACGGTTTAGCATCAGGCTGTATCGGCATAGTTATGGCACTCGTTGAGAAAATAAGGATCGAGCAGGTGAACAAGATGGTTAAGATCTCGCTCGTGTCCTTTTTCGCAGGTATTTTGTCCTGCCTTTGCGTGCGCATAGGCTTCGGCGATAATCTTGATATGATAATCATTGGCACGATAATGCTGCTCATTCCCGGAGTATCGTTTGGAAACTCTATGCGCGACCTGCTCAGCGGCGACACGCTTACGGGAACTATCAAGGTGGTTCAAGCGATAATAACCGCTGTTATGATGGCGCTTGGCTACGCGCTCTCACTTTTGCTTGTGGGAGGTGGTCTGTAATGTCAGAGCCTGTTGCAATTGCAGTACGCCTTATTATGGCGGTGCTCGGCACTGTAGGCTTCGCTATGATATACCGCGTCAGCAAAAAGAGAATGCCCTTCGCCGCGCTCGGCGGACTTCTCACGTATGCCGTCTACGAGCTCGTTACACAGCTCGGCGGAGCGGCGTTTATCGCCGCACTTTTGTCCGCGATGTTTATGACGCTTTACTCCGAGTCGCTCGCGCGTATTATTCACGCGCCCGCGGTAACGTTCCTATTTCCGTGCTGTATCCCGATAGTCCCCGGCGGCGCGCTTTACAGAACGGTCTATAACCTGCTTTTCTACAACGAGGAAAAGCTGTTCTATTACGGTAAGACCGCTCTTGGAGTAGCCCTCGGTATGGCAGTCGGAATGGGTGCCGCGTCCATAATCGTGAGCATTGTATATAACCCTAAAAGAGCAAAAAATAACAGTAGGAGCCACCCGTAAACGGGCGGCTCTTTTGTTTACAGTCGTATAAAATTCGTTCTCGCCTTAGGCTCGCGTTCGGGAACGGTAACCCCCGCCGCCTTGCCTGCCTCGATAGATTTTAGCATCCACGCCATATTGTCGGCAAGCGTACGCATCGTCTGCATACCCTCAAGGTCTGCCTTTACCTCCTCGGGCGTGTTGCCGTGCACCTGATTCCAATACTGCGAGGTAACGAGCGGCATATTGCATATCTGGAAGAACTTATTGAGCGATTCAAACGCCGCCGAAGCGCCGCCGCGTCTGCAGGATACTATCGCCGCGCCGGGCTTGTTTTGCATCTTCGATGAATAGCTGTAGAAAAATCTGCCCATAAAGCTCGTTATCTGTCCCGATGCGCCTGCGTAATGTACGGGAGAGCCGACGATAATTCCGTCGCATTCGTCCATAACGTTCTGCGCCTTCTCAACGACGTCGCCCGTGTAGACGCAGTGCGTTTTGCCGGCTCTGTAGCAGCCTCCGCAGCCCATACAGCTTTTTATAGGCTCCGTGCCGAGCCAAAGAAGCTCTGACTCAATTCCGTTTTTTGAAAGCTGGGATGCAATCTCGGAAAGCGCGGTATAGGTACACCCGTGCTCGTGCGGACTTCCGTTTATAAGTAATACCTTCATAAATATCCTCCTTAAAGGTGTATTATAAATATATTTTACTCCCCTATTCTTTTTTTGTCAAGACCTTGACATCGACGGGCGAATATATTATAATATAATTGTATTATTATGTATATTCAATAACCCCGAAAGGAATGCTCCAAGGAGCACAGGTAAACGTTATGTATTATATAGGCATCGACCTTGGCGGCACGAATATTGCCGTTGGTATAGTTGACTCTGACTACAAGATGGTCATAAAGGGCAGCGTGCCCACGAGGGCACAGCGCGCCCCCGAGCTTATCATCAAGGATATGGCAAACCTCTGCGCGAAGCTCGTTGCTGACGCAGGGCTCACCTTTGACGACATCGCATACGCAGGTATCGCCGCTCCCGGCTCCGTTGACCCCGAAAACGGCACGGTTGTTTATGCAAACAACCTTCCCTTCGCCAACTTTGAGATCGCCGCTATCCTGAAAAGCTACATCCCTCTCAAAGCAGTATATCTCGAAAACGACGCTAACGCGGCGGCGCTCGGCGAGGCTGTCGCAGGTGCGGCACGCGGCGTGAAGCACGCTATTATGATAACCCTCGGCACGGGTGTCGGCGGCGGTATCGTAATTGGCGGCAAGCTTTACTCCGGCTTTAACTATGCAGGCGCAGAGCTCGGTCACACCGTTATCGAAAAGGACGGCAGGCCTTGTACCTGCGGACGCAAGGGCTGCTTTGAGGCGTATAGCTCCGCTACCGCGCTTATCACTATGACTAAGGAAAAGCTTGACGAGTGTGCAAAGAGCGGACGCGAAACGCTTATGAGCGCTATGGTTGCCGCAGACGGCAAGGTAAGCGGTAAGACCGCCTTCTCCGCTATGAAGAAAGGCGACGCGGCGGCGAAAGAGGTCGTTGACACGTACATAAGCTACCTCGGCTGCGGTCTTGTAAATATGGCTAACATATTCCAGCCCGAGGTTCTCGTAATCGGCGGCGGTATCTGCAACGAGAAGGAATATCTTACGAATCCGCTCAATGAAATTCTGAAGAAGGAGATCTACGGCGGCGAGTATCTTAAAAAGGCACCCAAGCTTAAAATTGCCGAGCTTGGCAACGATGCCGGTATCATCGGCGCGGCTGTACTCGGTCTGTAATTAAAACCCGTCGGACGAGAGGACACGGATGCGCGTTCCCCTCGTCCGCCTATTATGTGATGAAGATAACTAAAACACACGTTTGCGCCTCCGTTGGCGCGCTTATATGGCTTGCGACAGTCGTGCTTGCAAGCGTATACGACCTTGATATATCTTTGAAAATTGCCGACGAAGCCTCGCTTTTCGGACGTGCTCTTGAGGTCGCGGGCGAGCCGCCTGCCATACTGTTTACCTCGTTTAATCTCGCGCTTATGGCGGCTTATTTCGGAAAATGCTCGCACCTTCGCGGTAGAATAGCTTTAGCCGCACTCACCGTTATCGGCTGTGTGGGCACGTCCGTGTTCACAACGGTAAAGATAGTAAAATACCTCGCAGAGTACAGCGGCACCGAGCCGAGTGCGCTTGCAACGCTTTACGCCGTATGCGCCGCGCTTATTATCGCGTTCGTTTTCATAATGCTCGCGCTTTTTATGAAAGAGGATACGCTAAAAAAGTATTTCCGCGTTGCATACGGATGCGTGCTTGCGGCAATTCTGACATTTGCTATAATTTGGGCGCTCAAGCTCGTTTGGGGACGCGTGCGTCCGCGCCAGCTCGAGCTTGGCGGCGGCTATTTCGCGTACACGCCGTGGTATCTGCCGCAGGGGTTTACGGGATACTTCTCCTTTCCTTCGGGACACACGGCAAACGCGACCGTCATTCTCTCCTCTCTCTACTATCTGCGATTTTTACCGCATAGATTCAAATGGCTGAAGCCGATATGTATCGCGCTTTTAGCCGTATGGATAGTGCTCGTGGCACTCTCGCGAGTGGTCGTCGGGGCGCATTTTCTCTCCGACGTGCTGTTCGGCGCGGCGATAACGCTTGGTATAGTTTATTTCAGCAAACCAAAGGAAAAATAATTATGTATATTGATCCCACGCTTTACACCACCCGTCCGACCGACGAGCGGCTCCCAAAGGAAATGCGCTCGTACGACTTACTTGAGCGTATCGGCGTCGAATACGTACGTATCGACCACGAAGCGGCGGACACAATGGAGCAGTGCGCCGAGGCTAAGGCAATTCTCGGCGTTAAGATATGCAAAAACCTGCTTCTGTGCAATCAGCAAAAAACGAAATTCTATATGCTTTT
>JAZNBZ010000183.1:0-2371 GCA_045587285.1 Candidatus Flemingiibacterium sp.
CGTCTTAAAAGGGTTGCTTTGCGTGCGCGACGGTGCGCGATTCTTATGGCTAAGGGCGGTGCGGCACGATTCCGCCGCACCGCAAGGCGCGCCGCGCTATGCCGCGCCATTACATAGCGCGAGCGTATAGCGATGCGCGACGAAATGCGCCAATTTCCATTTCCGTTAGGAAATTGGCGCCGTTAAATAAGCACTCTGTGGTACGAAGCTTACGGAAATACGACGTTCCGAGCTGGGGCGAGGTGATAAGGCTCCCTTTTACATATATTTGAGCCGAGAGGTGAAGGGGGATTAAAAGGGGGAGGAGGAGCTGTCGGCGACTGAGATAGTTCCTCCTCCCCCTTTTCGTTTCCCCGAGCGCGCAAGGCGTGCGAGGTCAAGCCGAGCGGTATGCGTTCGTTGGCGGGACGTCGTGGGCGCCGTCCCCTACCGGGGTGGCGGTAGCGTTCGCGCAAAGCGCGAGGTCAAGCCGAGCGGCATGCGCTCGCAAACGGGACGTCGTGGGCGCCGTCCCCTACCGAGGGGGCGGTAGCCGCGCGCAAAAAAGCGCTGACCGCCCAAGCAGTCAGCGCCATTTTTTATATCACAAAATTGCCGTTCTCGAACACCTTGACCTCACTGCCGTCAGCCTTGATGCCGACGATATCCATATCGGCGGTGCCGATCATAAAGTCAACGTGGTTCGCACTGCGGTTGCCGCCGCGCGCGAGAAGCTCCTCCTCGGAAAGCTTTTCGCCGCCCTTCATCGTGTCGGGATAGCACTCGCCGAGCGCTAAGTGACAGGACGCGTTCTCGTCAAAGAGCGTGTTGTAGAAAAGTATGCCGAGATTCGAGATAGGCGAGTCGTACGGGATAAGCGCGACCTCGCCGAGTCGGCGCGAGCCCTCGTCGGTGTCAAGCAGGCGGTCGAGCGCACGGAGTCCCGACTGTGCGCCGTGATTTATTACCTTGCCGTCCCTAAACTCAAGCCAGAACTTGTCGATAAGCTCGCCCTGATAGGACAGCGGCATCGCGGAATACACCTTGCCGTCCGCCTTTCTGCAATCGGGCATCGTGAATATCTCCTCGGTGGGCATATTCGGGAAATAGGAAACCTTGTCGCGGCACTTTTCCGAGCCGCCCTTCCAAACGTGTCCGTTTGCAAGACCTACCGTGAAGTCCGTGCCAAGCGAGTTCTTCATACGAAGTGCCACGAAGCGCTCGGTGTTTAATACCTTCGCGCGGCGCTTGAGCATACGGTCGTGACGCTTCCACTTCTTAACGACGTCGCCGCGTCCGATGCGAACGGTCTTGAATATAGCCGCCCACAGCTTCTTAACGGCGTTTGCAGGCGTATCGTTCGGGAACACCTTCTTCGCCCACGCCTCGTTCGGGTACGCAACTACAGTCCAGCGTACGCCGCCCTCGTCCATTATCTTGTAAAATTCCTTGAGTCCCTTGCGAGTTGCAAGCGTGCTCGCCATCATCTTGTCGCTGTCAGCGCCCGCGAAAATGTCGGGATCCTCCGCAACGATAGCGATTGACACACACCCCTCGCGTGCGTAGTAGTTGCGCGACTCCGCCTTCCACTCGGGAAGCTCACGGAAGTGCTCGAGTGCCGCGTAGTCAACGCGGATACGCGCCGCGCGCTGGTCGTCCCACATCATTATAACGTCCTTTGCGCCAAGCTTAAAGCACTCCTCCTCGACCATTCTGCCAAGCTCCGCCGCCTCGATAGGACAGCGCAGTACTACGTACTTGTCGCTCGTTACGTTTACGCCAAGCGATGCGATTATTCTCGCATATTCCTGTAAATTTTCCTTGAATGCCATTTTCTATATCTCCTTTTTGGTAGTATGGGAATTACGCGGCTTTTTTGAAATGAAAAGCGTCGTTTTCAACGACAGCAAAAAACTTTACTCAACGCTTCGCTCACATCTTGTCAGCGAATGTAAAGTCGAAATTCAGCGCTCTCGATACGCGCCCGAAGTTTGCGCTTCGATTTTCGTGTCCCGCGCCATACCCAGCCGGGAACCCTGCATCCCGGCAACTGTTTAGCGGCACCGAGCGATGGCGAAGTCACGTCAGAAGCATCGAATTAAGGCGCAGACGCTTCGCTGTGCGCCAAAGTTAGCCAAAGCCGCGGGCGCGTTGCTACGCTCCGCGCAAAACGTTCGTGCGCGTTGTGCGCTACCTTCGCCGCCGAGCGAAGCAAGGCGGCGCTGACGCAAACACCAAAAGTGTGATAATACTTCGATTGCCGTCAAACAGTTGTTGGGGTGCCGGCAGGGGTCCCGACGAGGTCCCCAACTGGTGGGAGCGTGGGTGCCGTTTAGCCAAGCCTCTGTGAAGCGATAGCGTCGTATAAAGTTTTTTGCCAGGCTTTTTTTCA
>JAZNBZ010000184.1:0-2136 GCA_045587285.1 Candidatus Flemingiibacterium sp.
GGTCATACCCGAAAGCTCGATCTTTGCCTTCTCTGCCGCTTCCTTAAGACGCTGGAGCGCCATCTTGTCCTGACGCAGATCAATGCCGTTCTCGCGCTTGAACTCCTCTGCGATCCAGTCGATAACGCGTGCGTCGAAGTCGTCGCCGCCGAGCTTGTTGTCGCCGTGGGTTGCAAGAACCTCGAATACGCCGTCGGAAATTTCAAGAATGGATACGTCGAACGTACCGCCGCCAAGGTCGAATACCATTACCTTCTGCTCTGTGCCGTCCTTGTCAACGCCGTAAGCAAGCGCCGCTGCGGTAGGCTCGTTGATGATTCTCTGCACGTTAAGACCTGCAATCTTGCCTGCATCCTTGGTAGCCTGACGCTGTGCGTCGGTGAAGTATGCGGGAACGGTGATAACGGCGTCGGTAACGGTAGTGCCGAGATATGCCTCTGCGTCAGCCTTCAGCTTCTGAAGGATCATCGCGGAGATCTCCTGGGGAGTGAACTTCTTGTCGTCGATAGCTACCTTGAAGTCCGAGCCCATATGACGCTTGATGGAAGCAACGGTGCGGTCGGGATTGGTGATAGCCTGACGCTTTGCAACCTGACCTACCATACGCTCGCCGGTCTTCGAGAATGCGACTACGGAAGGCGTAGTGCGCGCACCCTCAGGGTTAGTGATAACAGTAGGCTCGCCGCCCTCAAAAACGGCTACGCAAGAGTTTGTAGTACCTAAATCTATACCGATGATCTTTGCCATAATAATTTTCTCCTTTTATAAATAAGTTGTATTTTTGTTTTGTTGTTTTATAGTGGAGGGGTTTCCCCTCCCGGCTTTAGTTTGCCACCTTGACAAGCGCCTCGCGAAGAATACGCTCGCCCTTTTTGTATCCCTTCTGGAATACCTCTACTATCTCATTCTCTCCGAAGCTCTCGTCGTCGATGTGCATCATCGCGTTGTGGATATTCGGATCGAATTTTTCGCCCTTCGCGCCGAACTCGGTAACACCGATGCGCTCAAGCGATTCCTTTGCGCTCTTGAAGATAAGCTGTATACCGTCTGCAAGCTGTGCGCCCTCGGTGTACGACGCCGCGCGCTCGAGGTTATCGAGCACGGGAAGTATCGCGCCGAGTGCGTCCGCGTAAGCGTCAGCGTAAACGCCCTCGCGCTCCTTCGCGCTTCTTCTGCGGAAGTTGTCGTACTCCGCGGCGGTGCGAAGGTATTTATCCTGCACCTCGTCGCGCTCTGCGCTCGCCTTTGCAAGTGCATCCTTGACTTCATTAAGCTCCTTCGTGAGCTTTTTGTTGTCGTCCTTTAACGTCTTGTCCTTTTTGGACTTAGGTGTTTCGTCAGTCGCGCCGCCCTCGGTCTCGGCAAGGATCTCGTCAAACTTATCCTCGCGCGCCTCCTCGGTGGGCTTTGTCTTGTTGTCAGCCACTATTTTATTCCTCCTCATCCTTGCCGCCCTCGAGCATACCGCCCGGTTCTATTAGGCTGCTGATGTTTTTTGACATATAATCAACGAGCGCGACTACCTTTGAGTAGTCCATTCGCCTCGGCCCGATAACGCCTATCGCGCCGATGACCTTGTCGCCCGATTTGACCGTTCTGAAGATAAGCGACGAGTTGTTCATCACCTCGACCGAGTTCTCCGAGCCGATGTAGACGATCGTTTTGTCGGTAAGGTCGGTAGTCATCGCTTCTCTTAGATCGTCCTGCTTATCAAAAAGCCCGAGCATATCGCGCACGCTTTCGATGCTTGAGTATTCGGGGTAGTTGAGCAAATTGTTTACACCGTCAACCATAAGCTCGCTCTCGTCCCCCTCGCCGACAGTTTCGTATATAACGCGAATTATCGGCGGTATAAGCTGCTCTCCATCCGGCACTCGGTTCTGCATATCAAGCATCACTGGGAGCGTTATCGCATCCATGTCAAGTCCGGCGACGTATTCGTTGAGCACAGCTGCAAGCCGCTCAAGTGTATCGCGGTCGATATCGAAACCAAGGCCGACCTGCCTTGTTTTTACGCTGCCGCTCGCCATAAGCATTACGAGAATGAAATTTCTCAGCGACAGGTACATCGCATCAAAGCGCGCCACCGTCTGCTTTTGAGGTGCACGCTTAAGTGCCACTCCCGTGTAGTTGGTG
>JAZNBZ010000185.1:0-10906 GCA_045587285.1 Candidatus Flemingiibacterium sp.
GCCGAGAACGGCGGTGTAGGTCTGGTTTGCGTATACCGTATTATCGTAATTTACTTTGCGCATATTCACGCACATGTCGATCTTGCCGACAGCCTCGGTGTAGGAGATTATCTCGCGGTAAACGTCGTTGTAGGCATAAAGCCCGACGTAGCCGCCGAATTTATAGAGCTTGCCGTCACGCTCGGTGAAAAGCGGCAGTCCCGACACCTTTGTGTTCATAAATTTATCGGCAAGCTCGGGGGTGAAAACTTCCTCTAAAAATGAGCGAAGCTCTGTGAGTGAGCTTGCAAGACCGTAGTGGTCGTACTGCTGTGTGAAGCCGTTTTCGTCGACCGCTTCGAAGGAGTCACCGTCACCGAGGTAGGCGGATGTGTGGCCCGTGAAGTGTGCGGCAAGTGCTTCGGCTTTCAAGAACGTAGCGGCGATGTCTTTCGCGTAGTCGTATCCGAGAGCGAGCGTCGATATACTGTCGCATACGTAGAAGTTATCGAATACCCAGCGTCCGTCCTCGTATATGAGCATCATTTCCTGAACGGCAATCGCCGCGGTGTACCATATATCGTCAGTATCCACGAGCGCATAATCGCGCACGTTAATGAAGCGTGCGACGGAGATGGTCGTGTCGTCGATAACCTCATATTCGACGTGTGAGCTACCGGCGCTTATATCCGTGCCGCGGTCAGCCGGAGCAACGTGTAGCCGTCCGTCAATTTCGCGGTACTGGAACGCAAGCATCTCCTCAAGCTTATGCTCGGTAAGCGCCTTCGAGAAGCATTCGCGAAAACGTGCTTCGAGGTCAGCCGTCGTTTCGTAGTCGCGCACGGGTAAATAGTACATTGTGTATACCGCTTCGCTCGATCCGTACGTAACGTCAATGATTACCGGCTCAGTGCCGCCGATGGCATCGAGCGATGAAATCTCTATCTGATTCCATATCGAGCTTGCGTGCTCGAAAACGCGCATTATATCCTCCTCGGAGGGTATCGCGGGATCGGTGAGTATTTTAAATCCCGTTGTAGAGGTGTCTTCGGTGTCGGGCGTGTCTGTTGTGTCGCCGAGCTCCACGGTGTCATCATCGGGAAGGTCATTACCGCGTCCCGAAATTGTGCAGGCGCACAGCGAGAGCGCGAGCGCGCACGCGAGTATGACGGATAATAAATGATACAGCTTCATAGTAAATACCTCCGTTGGTTGATACTCTTTAGACGCGCGAAAAATAAAAAAGTTCCGCAAAATAAAAAACTTGACAATAATTTTTTTCTGTGCTATACTTGATTTGCAAAATACGTTTCACGAAAGGGAATAGCTATGATATTCGGCAATATTAAAACCTTTAAATCCTGCGGTATGGTTTCCGCAGATCTCGAAAAGTACATAGAGCTTCTTAAAACCATTAAGCCCGACATCGAAAACGGCAGCTACAAGCTTGTGGGCGATGCTTACTACAACGTAGTCACCATCAATCAGGCACCTGCCGAGGGTAAGAAGTACGAAACTCACAAGAAGTTTATCGACATTCAGTACGTGTTCGAGGGCAGCGAGCAGATCGTTTACGCAGACCTTCAGACGCTTACCGTTACCGATCCCTACGACGCTGAAAAGGACTGTGCACTTGAGGTTGGAGAGGGTGTTACTCTTACCCTTAATACCGGCGATTTCGCCGTGTTCTGTCCCGAGGACGCGCATATGCCCGGCGTTGGCAACGGCACGTCGCGCAAGGTTATCGTAAAGGTGCCGGTTAAATAAGCGAAAATATGAAAAGCACGCTCCGCCGAGCGTGCTTTTTTGCGTATATATTAAGAGAATGAAGCGGCTTTTTGAACGAAAACCGACTTTTTTGTGACATTTCCAACAAAATCGTGCTACTATATTAAAAATATTTTTCGCAATAACCATTAAAAAGCCCTTGCAAAACTCGGCGAGATATGGTATAATATTGGCGTATAAAACGAAAAACTGTTATAATAATGCTTGCGAATGTATCTTTCTGCCGTAGAAGAACCAAGAGGAAGCATTATTTTGCTGTTTTCGTTTAACATTGCGCAAAGCGCAAAATATTTTATGGAGGTTTTTGCTATGAGCAATACCAAGAGAATTGTAAGTATCATTCTCGCGGCTCTTATGGTAATGTCTGTTGCTTTTGCTGCAGTTTCCTGCGACAAGAATCCCGCTGACGACACCATTGTAGCTCACGATTATACTTACAAGACCTACACCACCGCACTTGGCACCAACTGGAATAATCATACTTGGGAAACCAACGCTGACGATTCCATCCAGTCCTACATTTCTTCTCCCTTCGTTGATATGTCCATTCTCGATTCGAAGAACGGCGTATATCAGTGGGTTTATGAAATGGCAACCGCTATCACCGACGTTACCGCAGATCATCCCGAGGATCTCGAGAAGTACGGTGTAACCCTTCCCGAGGGCGCAACCACTGCTGATGCAGGTTACGTTTTCGAGATCGCGCTTAACCCCAACGCAAAGTGGGAGAACGGCGAGGCTATCACTTCTGAGGACTACATCGAGTCTATGAAGCGCCTCCTCGACTCCAAGATGAGAAACTACCGCGCTAACCTGTACTATGCAGGTGAGTCCGCAGTAGCAGGCGGTCTTGCATACTACAACTCCGAGGCTCCTATCTACGACGTTGTAGTTCCCGCATACACCGACACTCCCGACTACTCCTTCGACCTCACTGCTAACGACGTTTACATCGCTCCTACCTCTGAGGGCATGACCATGGCTTCCTACAGCTTCGGCTGGATGGCAGACAACGGTTATATCGATGCTGCTAACTACAAGTCCATTGCTGACACCGCTAACGCATACGGCTACGTTAAGGTTACCGATGAGAACAAGGCAGCTATCGAGCAGATGATGGACGAGTACCTCGCTGCATTCGGTCTCACTCTCTACAACGAGGACGGCACCGTTAACAACGAGATGTATATGGAGTTCCTCTTCTACTTCACCGGCGAGTACGGCGAAAAGGTTGAATTCGATAAGGTTGGTCTTTACGCAGTTGATGAGTACACCATCCGCTACGTAACCCAGACCTACATCGGCTACAACTACTTCCTCACCTCGTGCACCTCTACTTGGCTCGTTTACGTACCTCTGTACGATGAGCTCAAGGACACCACCGGTGAGCTTGTAACCACCACCTACGGCACCTCCAAGGAGACCTCGATGTCCTACGGTACTTACAAGATCGAGTCCCTCCAGGAAGAAAAGCAGATCGTATTCGTTCAGAACGAAGAATGGTACGGTTGGGACCGTGACGCTGCAGGCGAGCTTGTACGTGACGAAGAGGGCAACCTCGTTTCCACCACCAACTTCGAGGTAGACGGCGAAAAGAAGCGTCAGTACACCACCACCAAGGTAGTTATCGACGTTATGGACGAGGCTACTGCAAAGCAGGCGTTCCTCAAGGGTGAACTCTCCGACTGGTCGCCTTCCGCAGACGAGCTTTCCACCTACAGCCTTTCCGATCAGCTTTACAAGGTTGACGAGACCTACACTATGTCCTTCTTCTTCAACACTAACCTTGACGACCTGAAGGAAATGGACGCATCCAAGGGCAACGTAAACTCCGTAGTTCTTTCCAACACGAACTTCCGTAAGGGCTTCTCGCTTGCGATCGATCGCGCTGAGTTCGTTACCGCTACTCAGGCTTACAAGCCTGCATTCTCCCTTATGAACAGCCTCTACTTCTACGACATCTATGATGATGACAAGGAAGACGGCGTTGACGGTCCTAACACTAACTACCGTAACACCGACGAGGCTATGACCGCTATCGTTAACCTCTACGGTGTTGAGTACGGCGAGGGCAAGGCGTATGCAACCCTCAAGGAAGCACACGACTCCATCACCGGTTACAACCTCACCGAGGCTAAGAACCTTATGAAGACCGCTTGCGATGAGCTCGTTGCTGCAGGTATCTACACCGCAGGCGACGCTATCACCATCAAGATCGGCTGGGCTAAGGGTGCTCTTACTTCTGACGATAACAAGCAGCTTGCTCTTATGAACAAGTACATCAATGCAGCAGCAGAGGGCTCGGGCTTCGGCACCATCACTCTCGAGGCTGTTGGTAACATTGACAACCGTTACGACGCAGTTCCCGGCGGCGAGTACGCTATCGGTTACGGCGCTTGGGGCGGTGCAGCGTTCTACCCCTTCAGAAACTTCCAGGTTTATATGGATCCCGATCAGTACTCCATCAACGAGGCTGCTAACTACGATCCTACCACCGAAACTCTCACCCTCAACATCGGCGGTGAGGACGTTACTATGACTTGGCAGGCTTGGTCCGGCTCGATGATCGGTGCAGGTCAGTTCGCTTCTGCGGCTACTTCCACTAAGCTTGAGATCACCTCTAAGCTTGAGGAAGCATTCCTTAAGACCTACTACCGCATCCCGCTCTGCGCTACCACCATCTGCTCGATGCTCTCTTATCAGTGCAGCTACTACACCGAGGACTACAACATTATGTACGGCTTCGGCGGCAGCCGCCTTATGAGCTACAACTACGACGATGCTGAATGGGCAACGTTCGTAGCAGATCAGATTGCAGAGCTCGGCGAGCTTGACTATCAGTAATTAGGGCGCTCGTGGCATAGCCACAAAGGCTTTAGCTGAAGGTTATTCAATAAGACAATGGGAGATTTTTTCTCCCATTGTCTTAATATATTTCCTTGACGCTTTAATCCGATACCAAGTTAAAAATACATTGTGTGCAGAGTTTTGGAAATACTATTTTGCATACAAGGCAAGAGTTTTGGTCGCAAGGACCGACTCCGCGTGGTCGTTCATATAACGCTTACGTTTGATGTGACCGACCACATGGGGTCGACCCTATGTATAACAGTATAATGCGGCAGCTTCAGAGGCTGTCGGCGCGAACTTATCAAAGCAGACTATTTGACCGAAAAGGGGAAATGAATTATGAGTCAATTCAAATACATTGTAAAAAGACTTCTCCTGATGTTCTTCACGCTGTTCGTCATCACGACGATATGCTTTATGCTCATCAGGGCGCTGCCGTTCGAGCTTCCGCAGGACAAAAACCTCGCGGACGTTATTAAGGCAAGACGTACCGCGCTTGGATACGACAAGCCGCTTCTCGTGCAGTTCGGCATTTATTTAAAGAACATATTTACCGATCTTGACTTCGGTACGTCGTGGTATATTGCCTATAATAAGCCTGCGCTTGGCACGCTTCTCGGCAGACTTCTTCCCACCGTACTCGTCAATCTCTATTCGCTGCTTTTCTCGATTCCGATAGGCATCGCGTTCGGCGTGCTTGCGGCTATAAAGAAGAACAAGTGGCAGGACCACGTTATAAGCACGGGCGTTATGCTTTTCGTGTCTATCCCGAGCTACGTTTACGCATTCCTCGTTCAGTATATTTTCTACTTTAAGCTCGGCTGGTTCCCGCAGGTGCTTTACTCGCTTGCCGATGCAGGCGGCTCGTA
Source organism: Candidatus Flemingiibacterium sp. (assembly GCA_045587285.1). Classification (GTDB taxonomy): domain Bacteria; phylum Bacillota; class Clostridia; order Oscillospirales; family CAG-272; genus Flemingiibacterium. The sequence continues at coordinate 5,487 of JAZNBZ010000185.1, forward strand.
TTTCACCGGAAAGATGTTCTACAGTATGGTGCTTCCCATACTTGCGCTTTCGTTCGGTGAGATAGCAGGTCTTTGCCGCTTCACCCGTGCGGAGCTTACCGAAACGCTGACGTCTGACTATATGCTCCTTGCGCGTACCAAGGGACTTACCCGCGCGCAGGCTACTACCCGTCACGCGCTCAAGAACGCTATGGTTCCGATACTCCCGATGATAATCTCGAGCTTTATCGGTATCCTCGGCGGTTCTATGATAATCGAGCAGATATTCTCGATTCCCGGCGTCGGACAGCTCTATATCAAGGCGGTTCAGCTCCTTGACTACGACGTATTTATGGTTGACTCCATATTCTATACCTTTATCGGACTTCTTGCAGGTATCGTTGTTGACATAAGCTACGGCTTCATCGATCCTCGCATCAGAATGGGGGAAAAGTAATATGACGAATAATAATATGAATATTTCCTCTATTCCGAAGGAAAAGCTAGAGTTCGCCGGACACGGTGAGCGTATAACGGATAAGAAGTTCGACGACAAGCCTATCGGCTATTTCAAGGACGCTTGGCTTCGCTTCAGAAAGAACAAGGCTTCCATCGGCGCGGCTATTATCATTATAGTAATAGTGCTTTACGCCGTGTTTATGCCTTTGTTCACGCAGTATCCCACCACCTTCCTTGATCCTTATTATGCAAAGAAGGGCCCGCGCAACAATTTCCTTTCCGAGTTTGGCATCGCAACGGGCGGTGTAAACCGCGACTTTAACGAGCGCGGATATCTCGCGGCTCTTGCAATCGGCGTAGGTGCCGACGGCTACGACGGCGAAACCGTCGCGAGCGCGGATGTGACGGAGAAGTATAATCCCATTCTCAAGGTTCACGACGTGAAGAACAACAGCGTTACGAAGAAGATGACCATTAACGCTGATATTGAAACCTATCTTGAGGTAGGCTTCCTCTACAGACCTATCGAGCAGTCCGAGCTTGCGGAAATTCGCGCTTGGGAGGAAGAAACGGGCATTCACGTTCTCTATCCGCTCATTGCAAATAACGAGTATTGTCCCGATATCACCAACGCTAACTATTGGTACAAGGCGGACGCGAAGTTAAATCCGCTTGACGAGGACGGCGACAAGATCGGTTACTCGGAGAACGTACAGTTCGTTGACAACTATATGCGCGACGAAAACGGCGATCTTGTGTACTATCAGTACACGGGCGGCGGCACAAAGGAAACCGCGCAGTATAAGGTCCGCGTGCTTTACTACAACTACTATCTTTACAAAAACGGCTTTGAGCCTGAGTATATCTTCGGTACGGACAGCCAGGGCTACGACCTTGCGCTTCGTATGGCTATCGGTATAAGACTTTCGCTGCTCGTTGCGGTAGCCGTATCCATCATCAACTTTATCCTCGGTGCTATCTACGGTGCTATCGAGGGCTACTACGGTGCGACCGTCGATATCGTATTGGAGCGTATCAAGGATATTCTTTCGGGCATTCCGTTTATCGTCGTGGCGACGCTGTTCCAGATACATCTGGCGAAAAAGGTCGGACCTATTCCGTCGCTTCTGTTTGCGTACGTTATGACCGGTTGGGTTGGTACGTCCGCGCGTGTCCGTACGCAGTTCTACCGCTTTAAAAATCAGGAATACGTTATGGCGGCGCGTACTCTCGGTGCGTCCGACTCGCGTATTATCTGGAAGCACATTTTCCCGAACTCGCTCGGTACGATAATCACCTCGTCCGCGCTCGTTATCCCGTCGGTAATATTCAGCGAGTCTATGCTCTCGTTCCTCGGTATAGTAAACCTTGGCGGATCGACTATGACCTCTCTCGGTACGCTCCTTTCGGATGCGTCCAAGATCTGGGTAAACTACCCGCATCTTATGCTGTTCCCGGCGATAATTATTTCGCTTCTTATGATTTGCTTTAACCTTTTCGGCAACGGACTTCGTGACGCGTTCAACCCGTCACTTCGCGGTGTGGAGGACTAAGACATGAGTGAAAAAATACTTGAAGTCAAAAATTTAAAAATATCCTTCCGCACGCAGGGTGGTACGGTAAAGGCTGTACGCGATATTTCCTTTAACCTCGAGCGCGGTGAAACGCTTGCTATCGTTGGTGAATCCGGCTCGGGTAAGTCTGTAACCTCCAAGGCAATCCTCGGTATCCTCGCGGGCAACTCGATAATCGAGGGCGGCGAGATACTCTTTGACGGTAAGGACCTCCTTCGCATCGACGAGGAGGATATGCACAAGATCCGCGGTGACAAGATAGCGATGATCTTCCAGGATCCGCTGTCCTCGCTTAACCCTATCGTAAAGATAGGCAGACAGATCACCGAGGCTATGCTTCTTAAGAATAAGGCGACTCGCAAGATGTCGAGAAAAGAGTTCAACACTCTCCTCTCTATTCTTAAAACCAATATGCTCGAGGTGCTCGGCAAGGAAAACGAAGCGAAGATAAACGAGTATATCTCGACCTTCGACAAGTTTAACATTGAGGGCATCAAGCTCGAGGAGGACTATAACGTCGCTTACACGACGGCAGAGGAGCTTATCGGACAGGTTGAGGACCTCCTGTTCCACCTTGAGCGTCGCCGCAAGTACGACGTAAAGGACGCTATGGCGTCGCTTATCAAGCGTCTGCCGAACGTTAAGAATTTGTTCCTTACGGCAGGCAAGGATGAGAAGATCGCAGATACGTGTGCAAATCTTAACACGCTCCGTGCGGCTTATAACGATAAGACGCAGGCGAACGTTGACAAGATAATCACCGCGATCTCCGAGCTCAAGGCTTTCCTTGAGGCACTTATTGCCGCGACTCGTCCCGACTTCTTCCGCATCGGCTTTTATAAGCTGAAGAACCCCGAGGCCGATCTCACTGCTATGCCCGTAGCAGAGCTTAACGAGGTAACTCTTAATTACCTTAACGAAAACTTTATGCTCGAGTTTATCGAGATGGAAACTGCGGCGCTTCGTCATTCCGCAGAGAAGACTGTAGCGGCTAAGAAGGCAGTTCTTGCCGAGCTCCCGGCAGTACGTGCGTACTTTGAGGGCGAGATCGACAAGAAGGGTGCTGCTGAAGTATCCAAGCGTATCTGTGCACTCGTTGCAGAATGTATCGACAAGCTTGACATACTCAAGGATTCCACGACCTATACGTTTAAGACGTCGTTCAATAACGCGATCAACAAGTACTTTACCGCGCTTGTAAACAACCCGAAGGAAGAGGCACGCTTTGCGCGTCAGTCCGCAAGACGTGAGGCGCTTATCGCACGCGGAAAGACCGTTGAGTGGAAGGTCGTTCCCAAAAACGTATACGACCTTGATGAGCTTAAGGCAAATATCGTAAAGATGCTCGATAATATCGCGTCGAGATACACACGTGACGTTGAGAGTGCAGACGGCGTGGATATGGGTGCAAAGGCACTCGCACTCGTTGACTACCTCAAGGAAACGGCGTCCAAGGTGGTTTACCGCCTCACCAAGCGTATGGCGAAGGAAAAGGCGATAAAGCTTATGGACGAGGTTGGTATTCCCGAGTCGCGTATCAGATACAATCAGTATCCGTTCGAGTTCTCGGGCGGTATGCGTCAGCGTATAGTTATCGCTATCGCGCTTTCCGCCAACCCCGATATACTCATCTGCGACGAGCCCACCACCGCGCTTGACGTTACCATTCAGGCGCAGATCCTCGAGCTTATCAACAACTTAAAGCGCGAGCGTAATCTTTCGGTTATCTTCATCACCCACGACCTTGGCGTCGTTGCAAACGTCGCTGATAAGATCGGCGTTATGTACGCAGGTAAGATAGTCGAATACGGTACGGCGGACGATATTTTCTACGATCCCCGTCACCCGTACACGTGGGCACTGCTTTCGAGTATGCCCGACCTCGACACGAACGAAAAGCTTGAGGCTATTCCGGGTACTCCCCCGAATATGATCTATCCTCCTGTCGGCGACGCGTTCGCAGACAGAAACAAGTACGCGCTTAAAATCGACTTTGAGATGCAGCCGCCGATGTTTGAGGTTTCGCCCACTCACTGGGCGGCAACTTGGCTCTTGCATCCCGATGCACCGAAGGCTGAGCCTCCGCACATCATAGTTGACAGAATTGCGCGTATGAAGGCAAAGGAGGGTGCTGACAATGTCTGATAATAAGAATATTGAAAGCGGCGAGGTTCTGCTTCGTGTTGAAAACCTCTGTCAGTACTTCAAAATGGGCAAGAAGGAACTGAAGGCAGTCGATAACGTAAGCTTCGACATCAAGCGCGGCGAGGTATTCGGCCTCGTTGGCGAGTCGGGCTGCGGTAAAACCACGACCGGACGCTCCATTATCAAGATATACGATATTACCTCGGGTAACGTGTATTTCAAGGGACAGCGCATTGCTGCGGGTACTCGCTCCTACAAGGACGCTATAAAGGCGGCAAAGAAGGAGATGAAGGGCGCAAACGATGCCCGCCGTGCAGAGCTTGCAAAGATCATCGCCGACAACAAGGCAGAGATTACAAAGGCGCGCAAGGATAACAATGCAGCCAAGAAGAGCAAGGCGGCGACCAAGATCCAGATGATATTCCAGGATCCCTCCGCATCGCTTAATCCCCGTATGACCGTCAAGGAGATAATCTCCGAGGGCCTTGTGGTAAACGGTGTCAAGGATAAGGAATACATTGAGCAGAAGGTTTACGAAACACTCGAGCTTGTCGGACTTGTCCGCGAGCACGCAGGACGCTATCAGCACGAGTTCTCGGGCGGTCAGCGTCAGCGTATCGGTATAGCGCGCTCGGTTATTATGCAACCCGATATGATAATCGCCGACGAGCCTATTTCGGCACTTGACGTTTCCATTCAGGCGCAGGTAATTAACCTTTTAAACGAGCTTCGTGAGCAGCTTGGTCTGACGATACTCTTTATCGCACACGACCTTTCCGTCGTTAAGTATTTCTCCGATAGAATAGGCGTTATGTATTTCGGTAAAATGGTTGAGCTTGCCGATTCCGACGAGCTTTTCAAGAATCCTATGCACCCCTACACTCGCTCGCTCCTTTCGGCGATTCCTTTGCCCGACCCCGTATACGAAAAGCAGCGCACGAGAATAACGTATAATCCGATTGCGGAGCACGATTATTCCGTGAGCAAGCCCTCGTTCCGCGAGATCACTCCCGGACACTTCGTTTACTGCAACGACGCGGAGGAAGAAAAGTATAAGCAGTCTCTGAAATAAAAATCGGATGGTTGAATAATGAATCAGGAAAAGAAATCGTTACTCATTAGATACCTCGTTTGCTTCGTGATTGCGGCGGCGATCACGGTTGCCGTGTTTGCAATATGCGGCTTCTTCACGGACGACGCCGGCGTGAATATGCAGATCTTGTCCGACGGATTCTCGATCTCGGGCATGCTCTTCCTGCTTTT
>JAZNBZ010000186.1:0-6201 GCA_045587285.1 Candidatus Flemingiibacterium sp.
AACGAAGTGAAGATTTCATCGTGGCTTGACACGATTTCATCAGGAAGCAGAAAAAGAGAGAACAGAATGGATTTCCATTTCGTTCTCTCTTCTGTTTTTATCGCAAGTTTCGCATTTGTATTACAAATACTTCGGGCTATGACCATACCCCCTTTGTTTTCTCCGATAAGAACATCACCCTTTTTCTGTGCCGCTTAAATTATATCCTTTTGAGCTTTGCGTAGGTTGCCATAAGCTTTTTCGTGCCTGCGGTGTCGAATACTATTTCGTACATAATATCCGCGCCCATAGGCTTTACGGAGATGATCTCGCCCTCTCCAAAATTGTAGTGGCTAACGCGGTCGCCTATCTCAAATTGCTCACTCGTGGGCGTACGGCCTACGTTTGCCGTGAGGTCAGCCTTTCTGTAAAACTCGCGCGAGATCGTTTGCTTCTTGGATTTCGGCGCCGATTCAGGCTCCGGCCTCGGCATATATCCGAGATCGACAAGCTCCTCGGGAATCTCGTCTATAAAGCGCGAGCGCGGGTTAAACTGCGTTTTACCGAAGATCATACGCTCGCGTACGTGTATGCAGTAAAGACGCTCCTTTGCGCGAGTTATCGCAACGTAGGCAAGTCTGCGCTCCTCCTCGAGCTCCTCGGGATCCATCGACGACTGTATGCTCGGGAAAATGCCGTCCTCAAAGCCGGGAAGGAACACCACAGGGAACTCAAGTCCCTTCGCGCTGTGTATGGTCATAAGCACTACCGCATCGGCGCTCTCGTCGTAGTTGTCGATATCCGATACGAGCGCAACGTCCTCCAAAAAGCCCTCGAGCGATGCCTCGGGATCGCCGCTTTCGTAGTTTACGGCGTTGGTTACGAGCTCTCCGACGTTTGCGATGCGGTCAACGCCCTCGAAGCCCTGCGCCTCGAGCATCGCCTTGTAGCCCGTACGCTCGTACACTGCCTTTATAAGCTCGGATACGGGCGCGGTTTCGGCTATCGCACGAAGCTCGCGTATCATTCTTACGAAATCCGCAAGACGCGGCGCGCTCTTGGTAAGCGCCGTGTAGTGAGGCGCGTTCTCCATAACCTCAAAGGGGCTGATGCCCTCGCTCGAAGCTATTGCAAGCACGGCATCAACCGTGGTTTCGCCGATCTTACGCTTGGGCTCGTTGATGATTCTGCGAAGGCGAACGCTGTCGTTTGGATTCTTGATAACGCAAAGGTATGCGATAATGTCCTTAATCTCCTTGCGCTCGTAGAAGCGTATACCGCCGAGAATACGGTAGGGAAGTCCGCTTTTTGCAAATATGGTTTCAAGGTTGTTCGACTGCGCGTTCATACGGTACAGCACCGCGTAGTCGCTGTAATGGCGTCCCTCGCGGCTCACGCCGTCGATTATCTTGTTGATTATGTACTTAGTTTCCTCGTTTTGGTTGTTTAGCTTCTTGACGCGGATCTTATCGCCCTCGCCTCGCTCACACCAAAGCTCCTTGCCGCGTCTGCCGAAATTATGCTTGATAACGGCGTTCGCCGCAGAGAGAATGTTCTGCGTGGAGCGGTAATTCTGCTCAAGCTTTATTATGCGTGCCTCCTCGAAGGACTGATCGAACTGCAGAATGTTTTCAATAGTCGCGCCGCGGAAGCGGTATATCGACTGATCGTCGTCGCCCACGACCATAAGATTGCGCGAGCGTGCAGAGAGCAGCTTCGTCAGCTCAAGCTGTGCGCGGTTGGTGTCCTGATACTCGTCAACGCAGACGTATTCGAAGCGGCGCTGACAGTACTCACGCGCCTCGTCGCACTCGCGAAGCAGGCGAACGGTCTGCATAATTATATCGTCGAAATCGAGCGCGTTCGCCGCATAAAGGCGCGCCTGATAGAGCTTGTAAATGCGCGCAATACGCTGAAGTCTGAAGTCGGAGCCTGCCTCAATCTCAAACTCCTCGGGCGTCATAAGGCGGTCCTTCGCGCGCGAGATAGCGTTGAGCGTGGAACGCGGAGGGAAGGTCTTTTCGTCAATATCGAGGTCCTTCTGACACTGCGTTATAAGGCGCTTCTGGTCGTCGCCGTCGTATATCGAAAAGTCGCGCGCGTAGCCGATGCTCTCGCCAAAGCGGCGCAGAAGGCGCACGCATATCGAGTGGAACGTGCCCGCCCACACCTCTTTTGCCATTTCCTCGTCGCCGAGCACCTTGGCGATGCGCTCCTTCATCTCGTTTGCCGCTTTGTTTGTAAACGTGATGGAAAGTATCTTCCACGGCGGACACGGATCGACTGCGAACGCGGAAAGCACGCTCGGTATTTCCGAGACGTCAAGGTCTATCGCGTCCTCGAGCGCCTTAACGTCCGCCTCGGTCATAGACTCGGGAAAGAATTCGCTCTCGTATGCGTTGCCGTATCTTATGATGTGCGCGATGCGGTTGACGAGCACGGTCGTCTTGCCGCTTCCTGCTCCGGCGAGTATAAGAAGCGGACCGCGAACGGCGTATATCGCCTCGCGCTGTTTTTCGTTAAGAGCACCGTACAGCTTGTCAAAAAGCGCTCTTTTTGCAATCGTTGCACGGCTTAAAAGTTCTCTATTCATAGGCACCTCCATAGGTGTTCGTGTTATTATTTTATACTAATATTATACTATATTTTTGGGATTTTTTCAAGCGCGAAAACAAATTTTCAAGAAATTTATCATTTAATATGTTGATATGTTCATTATTTTGTGCTACAATACTACCATACTATAAACTGCACGGAGGCGCACTATGAACGCTTTTGTCGAAACTATAATCGAGATATACGACGACGAGCCGATATACAACGTGCTCGCGCTGACACAGTTTAGTCCAAAAAACGTCGTTTATCTCGGCGCGCGCAAGCTGAAAAACAAGCGCGTAAAAAGTAGCATCATTTCGTTTGTCCGCGAGCTTTCTCTCGACACGAAATGCTTCTTTTACGCTACCGATATGCAAAATATCGACGCTATAATCGCCGAGCTTAAAAGTATTCTCGCAACGTACGGCGACTGCGCTATCGACCTCACGGGAGGCAACGAGGTGGCACTCGTGGCGGTCGGTATGCTCGCAAAGGAAATGAATATTCCGCTTTTTCGCTACGATAGATATGCATACTGCTACCGCAATATATATAACTGCCCTGAGGCAGAGAACGTCCCCTCCGAGCCGCATCTTAACATACGCTCCATTCTCGCGCTCGCAGGCGCTATGATGAAGTCGCACGGACACGTTTCGCTCGATAACGTCACCAAAGATATTTCCGACGATATTTTCCGCGTTTGGACGATATACAAAAAGCACCACAGAGTGTGGTCGAAGGTAGTTGGATACCTACAGCAAATTTCAAAAAATCTTGAGGGTGACGCGCTTCACGTAAGCTCGCCACAGACATTATACGGCACGGAGCGTATAGTCGCCGCAAACGTGGCGGTAATGGCTGATCTTGCCGAGGCAGGTATAATCGAGAACTACAAATCCGACGGCAAGCGAATCTCGTTTGACTACAAGAACCGCCTTATGCGCTCGTGTCTTTGTGACGCGGGGATTTGCCTCGAGCTTTACGTATATGCCGCGGCGATCAGCTCCGGCGTGTACGACGACGTACAGATAAGCGTCGTGGTCGATTGGGACGGCAATCTTGAGGCGAGCATCAATACGATAAACGAAATCGACGTTATGCTCACGCGCGGAGTCGTGCCCGTGTTCATCTCCTGCAAATCGGGCACGCCGAACGTCACCGCGCTCAACGAGATAAAAACGCTCGCAACGCAGTTCGGCGGCGTGTACGCGCGTCCCGTGCTCGTAACGATGGCAAATATCCGCACGGGCGACAGATACTTAATGCAGCGCGCTAGGGATATGGGCGTCGAGATAATCGACCGCGACGACCTGCTTTACGACAGACTTTCAAAGCGCCTTTACAAGCTCTCGAAAATTTAACACGCGCTTTCACACTATTTTCCATACGGCATATTCTTTATTGAGGAGAAATCCTCAGAAAAGGAGGATACGTATGGAAAATTTTTTTGCCGCGGCGAACACGTCGGGAGGGTTCGTATGCTGGTATGACGATATATTCAACCCGAAGCAGCTTGACTACGTCTACATAATCAAGGGCGGCAGCGGTACGGGCAAGTCAACGCTTATGAAAAAACTTGCCGCTAAGGCAGAGAAGCTTGGCGGCGTGTGCGAGCGCTATTTCTGCTCGTCCGACCCCGCCTCGCTCGACGGCGTTATCGCAAAAATGCCCAATGGGCGGCGCATCGCGATGCTCGACGGTACCGCACCGCACACGCACGATCCAAAATACCCCGGTGCCGCAGAGGCTATTATAAACCTCGGGCAATATTGGTGCGAGGACATTTTAAAGGGGCAACGGGAGGAAATAGTCGCGCTTACAGAGAAAAAGTCGAAGCTTTTCAGTGAGGCGTACGGCTATTTCGGCGCGGCGGGGACGCTATTTCTCTCGCGTCTTAACGAGGCTCGCGGCGCTTTACTCGCGGATAAGCTCGAAAGCGCGTGTGAGCGATTGCTCACACAGCGTATGCGTGAGTGCCACGTGAAGGGAAGCGTCGGTCGAGTAGGAATACGCGGGCTGTCCGCCCTCTCAACGCACGGGCAGGTGCATTTCGACAGCTTTTCCGACGCCGACAAGGTTTGCCTCGTGCTCGATATATGCGCCACGGCACCGCTTTTCTTTGAGGCTATGCAAAGGACCGCGTTAAAGCTCGGACTGTCGTTTTACCGCGCGCCGATGCCGCTTCTGCCGCATCTTACCGAGGCGCTTTATTTCCCCGAGCTTTCAACGTCGATAGTCAGCCGTACGGAGCGTGCCGACGTTAAAGAGATAAATATGACACGCTTCGTTGAGCGTGATAGGCTCGGCGGAGATATTCGTACACGGCGCCGTTTGCTCGGCAAATCCGCCGACGGGCTTGTTGAGGCGGGACTTGCAAGGCTTGCCGAGGTTCGCTCGGTTCACGGAGAGCTTGAGAAAATTTATATGGGGGCGATGGATTTCACGCGCCTCGGCGAGGCTACGGGACGCCTGCTCGAGGTTATATTTGCATAAACGTGAGGAACGGCTATGCCGTTCCTTTTCTTTTTATGGCAGAGTGAACAATAATTTCACGCAGTGAGGGGCAAAAATGTACTTGACATTTTCCAGAAAATCGAGTATAATATTCTAAATAGTATTCTTCAAAAATATTTTAGAAAGGATACCCGTCGCGCATATGCCACGGGAAAGGTGATTACTATGGTGAATTGCAACCCCGCCGAAAAGTTTCTCAAGGAAGGTCTTACGTTTGACGACGTGCTGCTGATCCCTGCCAAGAGTGACGTTACTCCCAATCTCGTTTCTCTCGAAACACAGCTCACGAAGTCAATAAAGCTCAACATCCCTATGATGAGCGCGGCGATGGACACAGTTACCGAATCCAGACTCGCTATCGCTATGGCTCGCGAGGGCGGCGCAGGTGTAATCCATAAGAATATGCCTATCGAAAAGCAGGTCGATGAGGTTGAGCGCGTTATGCGCTCCGAGAACGGCGTTATCGTAAATCCTTTCTATCTCTCCGCTGACAACTACGTTTACGAGGCGGACGAGCTTATGGGCAAATACAAGATCTCCGGTGTGCCGATATGCGACGAGAACAAGCGCCTTATCGGTATCATCACCAACCGCGATATGCGTTTCCTTGATAACCACAATATGAAAATAAAAGAGGTTATGACCAAGGAAAACCTCATCACAGCTCCCGTTGGCACGACTCTCGCACAGGCGCAGGAAATTCTCCGTGCGAACAAGATTGAGAAGCTTCCGATCGTTGACGACAACTTTATCCTTCGCGGCCTTATCACTATTAAGGACATCGAGAAGGCTACCAAGTACCCGAATTCTGCAAAAGACAAGAACGGCAGACTTCTTTGCGGCGCTGCTATCGGCGTTACCACCGACGTAATCGACCGTGCGGGCGCACTTCTCGGCGCAGGCGCAGACTTCCTCGTGCTCGACTCGGCACACGGTCACTCCAAGAACATCATCGCTTGCGTTGACAAGGTTAAATCCGCATTCCCCGAGGCGCAGATCATCGCAGGTAACATCGCGACCGCAGCAGCGGCTCACGACCTTATCTCGGCAGGCGCAGACGCTATCAAGGTCGGTATCGGCCCCGGCTCTATCTGCACCACGCGTGTCGTTGCA
>JAZNBZ010000187.1:0-1833 GCA_045587285.1 Candidatus Flemingiibacterium sp.
ACACACAATTGTGTGTCGGGGGGCTCTTTTTTTATAAATTAGGCTTACATCTTGGCAAGTGCCTGTTCGAGGTCTGCGATGATGTCCTCGACGTCCTCGATGCCTACAGACAGACGAATGAGGTCAGGCATTACGCCTGCCGCGATAAGCTGTTCGTCGGTCATCTGACGGTGAGTCGTGCTTGCAGGGTGGAGTAGGCAAGTGCGCGCGTCCGCAACGTGCGTTACGATAGCGCCGAGCTTCAAGCTGTCCATAAACTTGGTAGCCGCCGCACGTCCGCCCTTTACGCCGAACGAGATAACGCCCGACGAGCCGTTTGGCAGGTATTTCTGCGCGAGCTCGTAGTACTTGCTCGATTTGAGTCCGGGGTAATTTACCCACGTTACCTTGTCGGAAGCCTCGAGATACTCGGCAACCGCCTGCGCGTTCTCGCAGTGGCGCTTAACGCGAAGGTGGAGCGTTTCAAGTCCGAGGTTAAGGAGAAACGCGTTCTGCGGCGACTGGATAGAGCCCAGGTCGCGCATAAGCTGTGCCGTTGCCTTGGTGATGTAGCCGCCCTTACCGAAATCCTGTGCGTAGGAAACGCCGTGATAAGAGTCGTCGGGAGTGGTCATTCCGGGGAACTTGTCGGCGTTTGCAAGCCAATCAAAGTTGCCCGAGTCAACGATAACGCCGCCGACTGCGGTAGCGTGACCGTCCATATATTTGGTGGTCGAATGGATAACGATGTCCGCTCCGAACTTGAACGGGTTGCAGTTTATCGGCGTGGGGAAGGTGTTGTCGATAATAAGCGGTACGCCGTGAGCGTGTGCCTGACGCGCGAACTTTTCGATATCGAGCACGATAAGCGCGGGGTTTGCGAGCGTTTCCGCGAATACAGCCTTGGTGTTGGGCTTAAAGGTAGCCTTCAGCTCCTCCTCGGTGATATCGGGATGAACGAAGGTTGCGTCAATGCCCATACGCTTCATAGTAACGGCGATTAAATTAAAGCTGCCGCCGTAGATAGCGGAGGAGGCAACGATATGGTCGCCTGCACCGAGGATGGTGAACAGCGAGAAGAAGGTTGCCGCCTGACCGGACGAGGTGAGCATAGCCGCAACGCCGCCCTCGAGTGCCGCTATTTTAGCCGCAACAGCATCGTTGGTGGGGTTTTGCAGACGGGTGTAGAAGTAGCCGCTTTCGGAAAGGTCGAAAAGGCGTCCCATCTGCTCGCTCGACTCGTACTTATATGTGGTGGACTGATATATCGGAAGCACGCGTGCTTCGCCGTTCTTCGGGGTGTAACCAGCCTGAACGCAGTTTGTGTTGATCTTGTATGCCACTTAAATCACTCCTTTTATTTAGCGGGCTTGTAGCCGTCTTTGAGCGTTACGACGCGGTTGAAGGTGTTCGGTGTCTTGGAGTCAACGCAGAAGTAGCCGGTGCGAACGAACTGGAACTTGTCGCCTGCCTTTGCATCAGCACAGATAGGCTCAAGCTTCGCGCCCTTTATTACCTTCTTCGATTCAGGATTTAAGAAATCCGTGTACTCCATACCGTCGGGAAGCTTTGAGGGGTCTTCAAGCGTGAGAAGATTCTCGTAAAGCACAACGTCCGCATCGACGGTGTTGTTTGCAGAGAGCCAGTGAATAGTACCCTTGATCTTGCGTCCGTCAACGGGGTTGCCGTTGCCCGTTTCAAGGTCTGCGGTAGCGTGAATCTCCTTGATGCTGCCGTCGGCGTTCTTGACGATTTCGCCGCACTTGATGATATACGCGCCCATAAGGCGAACCTCGCCGTCGGGCTTCAAGCGGAAGAACTTTGGAGGCGGAACCTCGGCGAAGTCCTCGGCGT
>JAZNBZ010000188.1:0-1595 GCA_045587285.1 Candidatus Flemingiibacterium sp.
CAATCCGCCTGATCGAACGCCGCGCTTCGGCTCGGTCGGACTTCCCGTATACGGCGTCAGTGTCAAGATAGACAAGGTACACGAGGATGACGAAACGGGCGAGATACTCGTTAAGGGCGACAACGTAATGCTCGGCTACTATAAGGACGAGGAAGCGACGAAAGCTGTATTCACCGAGGACGGATGGTTCCGCACGGGTGACATCGGCTATATCGACGCCGACGGCTATATCTTCATCACCGGCAGAAAGAAAAACGTAATCATTCTCTCAAACGGCAAGAACGTATTCCCCGAGGAGCTTGAGGAGCATCTCTCGCACTGCGAGCTTATCAAGGAGTCCGTCGTAATAGGACGCGCAGACGAGTCGGGCGAGATCGCGATCACCGCGCTTATCTACCCCGATCTCGAAAAGCTTGAGGGCAAGAGCGACGAGGAGATAGAGCAGATCGTCCGCGACGCCGTAAACGACGTAAACCGCACACTTCCCTCCTTCAAGCATATGTCCGCTGTTGAATTGAGAAAAGAGGAGTTTGAAAAGACCTCCTCGAAGAAGATCAAGAGATTTTTGTATAAGTAATAATTTATTTCGGAGGTATACATCAATGTACGAGCAATTCAAGAATATCCTCATCGAGGAACTCAACATCGATCCCGCGCTTATCACAAACGAGGCATCGCTTACCAAGGACCTTGGTATTAACTCGCTTGAGCTTGCAGACCTCATCCTGCTTTGTGAGGATAAGCTTGGCATCACGATAGACGACGACCAGCTCTCAAAGTTTATAACCGTCGGTGACGTTGTAAACTACCTGCAGAGCCTTTGATAAAATAACCGCGCGGCGTCCCGAACGGGGCGTCGCGCCCTACTGAAAATATGAACGAAACACTACAAACGACTTTGGTTTTAGTGGGAGCGCTTGCCTCGGTGGTAGCCGTGGCTGCTGTCGTACTCGTTCTGCTCATCAAGATAAAGACCGCCGCACGCCGCCGCAAAATAGAGAGCTACGGCAGAGAAAGCGAAGCGCGTATGGACGCGATGCTCAAAAAGGCTTTCGGAGATGAAGCGGTATTCTCGGGAATATATCTTCCCTATTTAAAAAGTAATGAAAAAAAGTACGCGGAGATAGACCACCTCGTGGTCACTCGCGCGGGCATTTGCGTCATCGAGGTGAAAAGCCACAACGGCTACATTCGCTGTCCCGATGAGCATAGCTGGTGGCAGACGTACAACGACAAGAAGATCTCCTTCTATAACCCACTGCGTCAGAATAAGACGCATCAGAAGATCGTCGGCGAGATACTTCGCGCCGAAGGTCACTACAACGTACCGATATACAGCGTGGTGGTATTCACCTCCCGTAAGGTCACGTTTTCACATACTTATCCGAACGTAATCCGCTCTGACGCACTCGTTGAATACGTACGAAAGAACGGCAAAAAGAACGCGCTTTCCACCTCGCAAACGAGGCGCGTGCGCGACGTAATAAAGCACAAATCAACAACCGACAGATCGGTAGTCCGCCGTCACAAAAAGGCAGTTCGCAGGCATAAGTGAATACGAAAAAGCCCCACCCCCGCAGTCCGTGGACTACGGG
>JAZNBZ010000189.1:0-5163 GCA_045587285.1 Candidatus Flemingiibacterium sp.
CAGAGCTGAGTGAATCCGATGTTGCCACTGTTACCGTCGATGCCTACCTGAGCACCGAAAATACCGCGCTTACCGCTTATAAGCGCCATATCCTCTACCATTTCGGGCGGAAGCGTGTAGTTTCTCTTGTCGTAAATATCGTACGGATAAAGAAGCCAGCCGTGACCTACAGCAAGGTGACCGAGCGAGCGCTTGTCTATCTCCTCGTCGATACGGGTGCTCGAATGGGTAATGGAGTCAAATTCGATGTCCTCTGCCTCGCGGAAAGGATTGTACTTGTGACCGTACCAGCAGCGGTAGAAGGAAGCGGGCGAGAGATGCTGGGTGTAGTAAGCGTTCATGCCAACCTTGGGTATCCAGTTGATCATGTTGTAGATGTGCTCGTACATCGACGCGCCCTCGATTGCGATAACGCGGTAGCGGCGGTCGGGAGTTTCGTGTACGTTTACGTTAAGTGCCGCCTTGTCGAGCGTCTTTTCGGGAATGATCTCGCCGTCGTCACCGGGACGTATCCAGCGGCAGCCAAGCTCACGAAGGAAGCGGTAAGCCGCGATAAGCACCGCGCGCTCGGATGCACCGGTGATAACGCCCGTGCCGTCCGCGACGTCGATGAGAATTTCATCGTCGAGCTTATTGTATTCAACCATAGGCGTAAGTCCTACCCAAACAACGCTCGTAAGGCTCGCGTCATATTCGTCGTACGTGCGCTGATCGACAAGAAGCGACGCGTCCATCATTTTGAGATAGCGCGCAAGCTCGTCCACAGCGTAGGATACGGTCTGATGCTTTCCGATTTTGGCAAGTGTGATGGTGGTCATAGCTATATCTCCTTAAAATTGTTTTTGTATTTTAGAAATCGACCTCAACGGGCTTATTCGCGAATACACGCTTGATCCAGCGCTGATATACCTCGTCGAAGTAGAAGTTATCAAATACTGTGTGTGTTTCTTCCTCAAGACTAAAGTGGTACGCGGTGAACGCCTTTGTCTGCGCCTCGATCTTCGCCACGTCGCCGTGAACGTAGCACCTGACAAGCTCTGCATACATTTTGCAGTAGGTCGTGTGGTACGAGAGGTACTTCCACGAAGCGTTAACGTCCCTGTTCGGCGCGATGTACTTCGTTTCAAACCCATTCACGAGTGCATCGATAGCGTCCATACGCTCAATGCAGTTGAAGTGAGCCGTGGCGTGGTCGTTTCTCATAAACGCAGGATCAAACAGCTCGGATATCCTCGCAAGGTACGCTTCTACCGCAGGACCGTCCTCTCCGAACGCCGCCGCGTAGTAGTCGCGCGAGATGTCCTCGAATTTTGAGTTCTTGTCCCAAAGGCCTGCCGCCATAGCGTACATTGGAAGTCCGGTAGGGAACGCGGCTCTCTGCTCCTGACAGCTTATGTAGCCCTCAAGCCCAAGCTTTTCAAGTCCGGTCGTATCGAGGTGGAGCATTTTCGCGCAGGATGCGTAGCCGGGATCGAGGTAGTGATCCCACATCATCTGATAGTCAAAGAGAACTGCCTTGCAATCCGGTGCAGACTTTCGCCAAGCATTGTAGTGAGCAACGAGCGACTCAACGTCGCGCGGCAAGGTGAGCTTGTTGCGCTCGTACGGCGAAATTTTGATCGAGTCGGGATCGCGCTTCATATCGTAGAGCGGACGCGAGTATGTGCGGCTCGACGGGCAGAACTCAAGAATGAATCTGTCGGGATTGTTAAGCCTAACCTTTTCGGGCGGCCAAAGAAGGTCAACGTAAAGCGAGGCGAGAATCTTTGTGTCAAGGCCGGCTGCACTAAACTTCTCGTCCATTTCGTTGAGAATGGTAACGTACCACTCGGATGCGGAGTATTTGCTGCACTCCTCGCACTCGCAGTAATTGTTTATACCGTCGGCAAGCGTGAACGAGAGAATCGTAAGTGCGGGCGTATTCTTGCAGTACTCAACCGCGAAGTCGGTGATTGTGTCGCGAATATCCTTTCGCGAGTAGCAAAGCTGTGTGAAGTTGAGTGTGTTATTAAATAGCGTACGCTCGCCGTTTATCTGTGCAAAGCATTTCTTATATTCGTCGGTAAGCCTTGGATCGTTGATATCGTGGATGTAGCTTTCCTTTATTCCGAAGGGACGCGTTGTGAAGCAGTGTCCGACACCTATGTAGATCATCGAACGCTTCATCGCTTCCTCGTCAAAGCGATTCTTCGAAGCAAGCGCCTCGTCAAACGTGGGTTGCGCCTCGGCAGACTTGAAGGGATTGTATTTGTGCATCCTCCAGAGTCTGAAATTGCCGAGTGGCGCGAAGAACTGCATAAGATACGTGTTCATACCGACCTTGGGCAGCCAATCGAGCATACTGAAGAAATGCGGGTATATGGTTGCACCCTCGGAGCATACCGCGCGGTAAACGGTGGACGGCGTTTCGCGAACGCTTGCCGCGAGGGCGGTCTTATCAATCTTCTTTTCGGGAATAATCTCGCCGTCGTCGCCGGGGCGGATCCATCGGCAGCCGAGCTCACGAAGGAAGCGGTATGCCGCAATAAGCACCGCACGCTCGTTTGCGCCGGTGATAACGCCCGCGCCGTCCACGACGTCGATAACTATGGTGTCATTGAGCATATCGTAGTCAACCATAGGTGTAAGACCGAGCCAGATAACGTTTGTTTTGGTGGGATCGTACGCCTCATAGGTGCGCTGATCGATAAGTATAGTTCTGTCAATTCTCTTAAGGTAGCGCACAAGCTCGTCAGTGGCGAAGCTCACCGTCTGATGAGTGCCGATTTTAGCAACGGTAACAGTTGTCATTATGTTTCTCCTCGTGACAAATCAGAAATCGACCTCAACGGGCTTGTTCGCGAATACGCGCTTGATCCAGCGCTGATAAACCTCGTCGAAGTACGAATTATCGAGCACCGTGTGAACCTCAGGCTCAATGCTGAAATGGTACTCGGTGAGAGCCTTCGTCTGCTCCTCTATTCCCGCCTCGTCTTCCTTGGCATATCTGCGGACAAGCTCTGCGTACATCTTCGCGTACGTTGTATGATACCAAAGGTATGTCCAGGACTCGTTCTTATCCTTGTTAGGCTCGATATGCGATGCCTTGAAGGTGTCGATAAGCTCGTCGATGCCGTCCATACGCTCGAGCACGTTGTTATGTGCCTCTACGTGATCGTTACGCATAAACGCAGGGTCGAACAGCTCGGACATCTTCGCAAGATACGCCTCAACGGCAGGACCGTCCTCGCCGAATGCCGCCGCGTAATAGTCACGCGAAATTTCCTCGAACTTCGAATCCTTATTCCACATAGCGTCTGCCATCGCGTACATCGGAAGTCCCGTCGGGAACGCCGCGCGGTGCTCCTGACAGCTTATAAAGCCGATAAAGGGATACCTGTCAAGTCCCGTAACGTCCTGGTGAAGTATCTTCGCGCAGGAGGTGTAGCCGGGATCAAGGTAGTGGTCCCACATAAGATGGTACTCGAATATCGTGCACTCGCACGGAACGACCTTTTTCCACGCTCTGAAGAATGCCATAATCGTTTCAACGTCACGCGGAAGCGTGAGCTTGTTGCGAACGTACGGCGGTAATTCTATCGTGTCGGGGTCCACCTTCATATCGTAAAGCGGACGCGAATAAGTACGGCTCGAGGGAGAAAGGTTCATAATAAAACGGTCGGGGTTCTTTAGTCTGACCTTTTCCGGCGGCCAGAGCGTGTCAACGTAAAGCGAGAAGCCTACGATGGTGTCAAGTCCCTCAGCCGTAAGCTTTTCGTCAAGCTCGTTGAGGATAGTCATAAGCCAATCTGCAGGGCGCATCTTTTGGCACTCCTCGCACTCGCAGTGGTTGTTCATACCGTCTGCAAGTCCGAAGCGCAGAAGCGATACGTTCGGATGCTTTTTGATATACTCGACCGCGCCGTCGGTCATAACGTCGCGTATCTCTTTTTTAGAGTAGCAGAGGTTCGTGAAGTGAAGCAGATTATTGAATATCTCGCGCTTGCCGTCGATAAGTGCAAAGCACTCCTTATACTCGGGTGTAATACGGGGATCGTTCGGGTCGGTGATGGTGTTTGCGTTGATGCCGAACGGGAACATAGTCCAGCCGTGACCGGGGTTGAGAAGCTCAAGACCGCGCTTCTCGATCTCCTCCTCAAGACGAAGTCTGGAGCCGTACGCCTCCTCGAAGCTGATAAGCCTCTCCGCCTCGCGGTGCGGATTAAACGGATGTCTGTACCAGCGATTGTAATTGCTCATCGTGGTGAGAAACTGCAAATAATAGGTGTTAAGACCAACCTTGGGCATCCAATTGACCATATTGTAGAAGTGCTCAAATATAGTTGCACCCTCGGAGCATATCGAGCGGTATCTGAGCGCAGGCGTTTCGTTTACGCTCACGGTAAGCGCCGCCTTGTCAAGCGCCCTCTTGGGAATTATCTCGCCGTCGTCGCCGGGGCGTATCCATCTGCATCCAAGCTCGCGAAGGAAACGGTATACCGCGATAAGCACCGCACGCTCGTTTGCGCCCGTAATGATGCCTGCGCCGTCCACGACGTCGATCTTGATCTCGTCAACGAGCTTGCGGTAAGCAACGAACTCGCTCGTGCCCACCCAGATAGCGTCGGTGATCGACGGATCGTACGCGTCGAATACGCGCTGGTCGATGATGATACGGCGGTCGATGAGCTTTAAGTAGCGCGCAAGCTCATCGACGGCAAAGGATACGGTTTTGTGCGTACCGATTTTCGCAAGTGTGATAGTGGTCATAGTTATATCTCCTCAATTTTTTGTTTTAATATTATATAATAATAAATAATATTAAAAGCTCACCTAATTGTAACAATTACCGCCACGTTTGTCAATAGTTTCAGGGAAAGTTTTGCAAAAGAAATTTCAGTACGAAAAGCGTCGGTTAAAAACGCGCATTCCGACGTTATAAAAGTAAATTTTTTATAAATTTTGCGCGCTCGTAAATGTTAACATATAGTCTATTGCTTTTTCGTCGATTTTACTGTAAAATAGTGATATGCGAATTTAAAAACAAGGAGCAAACACTATGAAAAAGTTTAAGCTTATCGCCCTCGCGGCGGCATTTTCCATCGCTCTCACCGCTACGCCTATGATGGTGCACGGCGACGAGGCAACGTTTGACACTGCAAACGATCCGCTCATTTCCCTTTC
>JAZNBZ010000190.1:0-1592 GCA_045587285.1 Candidatus Flemingiibacterium sp.
CGGCAATCGACCACAACGCCCTCGCGGCGGTGTCCTTAACGTCGAGGTATGGAAACGGAGAGGACGGGCGCGGGCGAGAAATCGACAAGCCCCTCCCGACCGTTACGGCGGGCGACCACAATCAGCTCTTGGCGGCGCATATTGCGACTTTCCGCCGAGGTATGGACGGGCAAAGCGTCGGCGAGCCGTTATCCACAATAACAGCGAAAGCAGGACACCACGCGGAGGTGCGGACGTATCTCACAAAGCTCGGAAGCGGCGACGCGCTTCTCGGCAAGTGGAACGAGGTGCGGGAGCTTTTGAATACTTACGCGGGGTATAAGATCGCCGCCGATGAGATTTTGATTATTGAGATTGACGGCGTGCAGTATTTCATTTCCGACGTCGCTATGCGTATGTTAGAGCCGCACGAGCTCGCGGCGGCGCAGGGCTTCCCTCCCGATTATGTTTTGAAAGTATCGGACAGCTACTCGAAGTCGGCGCAAATCGCGAGAATTGGAAACAGCGTTTGTCCCGTTATGGCGACCGTGCTCGTGAGGGAAAACCTCCCCGAGCTTTGCGTTCGGAAGAAGCTCAAAACGATGAAAGAGCTCGAAAAAGTATTGACAGCATAGGAGGGCGACGACGTGAAAAAGATTTTAC
Organism: Candidatus Flemingiibacterium sp.; assembly: GCA_045587285.1. Taxonomy (GTDB): domain Bacteria; phylum Bacillota; class Clostridia; order Oscillospirales; family CAG-272; genus Flemingiibacterium. Next base: position 643 of record JAZNBZ010000190.1, read on the forward strand.
AAGGCGACGCGCTTGCGGAGCTCAAAAAGCTCCCGAGCGACAGCGTGGACTGTTGCATAACCTCCCCGCCGTATTATCAGTTGCGGGACTACGGTGTGGCGGGTCAAATCGGGCTTGAAGCAACGGTCGGCGAATACATTGAAAAGCTCGTCGAAGTTTTCCGAGAGGTGCGGCGGGTATTAAAGCCCGACGGCACGCTTTGGGTCAATATCGCCGACAGCTATGCAGGAAGCGGAAAAGGCTCGCACGAGAAGCAGGAAACGAGAGAACGGCACAAGCAAAACACGAGCAAAGGGTGGTACGTGAACGGCGTCCCTCCTACGACGGCGGAGAACGTCAAGCCGAAAGATATGATCGGCGTCCCGTGGTTGCTTGCCCTCGCGCTTCGTGCGGACGGGTGGTATTTACGGCAAGACATAATATGGGAAAAGCCGAACTGTATGCCCGAGAGTGTGCGCGATCGGTGCACGAAAGCCCACGAATACGTGTTTTTGCTCTCGAAGTCGCGGCGTTATTACTTCGACGGCGAGGCGATAAAAGAGCCGTGTGTAGGCTTTGACAAGTCGCAACCGCGCGGAAGCAAGGGAAGCAGTCGGGAGAACGCAGGACGGCGCAAAGGCAACCGTAGGACGTTTAGAGGCGGCGGAGCTTACACCCGCGGGCAGTCGTTCAACAACGACGCGCCCACAAGCGCGGAATCACACGGCAACGCTCCAAACGAAACAGGGCTACGACGTAAACGGTCGGTGTGGCACGTATCGACGACAGGAAGCAAAGAAACGCACTACGCAACGTTTCCGACGAAGCTCGTCGAGCCGTGCATACTTGCAGGAAGCAGGAGCGGCGGCGTCGTGCTTGACCCCTTTGCAGGAAGCGGCACGGTCGGCGTTGTTGCGAAATCACTCGGGCGCGGTTATGCGCTCATCGAATTAAAAAGCGAATACGCGGAG
>JAZNBZ010000191.1:0-4098 GCA_045587285.1 Candidatus Flemingiibacterium sp.
GTGCGGATGTCCGGCTTGAAGCCGGCGCGCTGTCTGATCATCTCACTAAGCGCCGCAAGCTCCTCCTCCGGCAGAGTGAAATCGAGGATGATCTCATGCGGCACATATTCCCGGATATTGTAAAGCTCCGATAAAAACGCAGACATATTTTCCTCGTCGATAATCTTCTCTGCCGGGAACGTGAAATGCTCGCTGTCGGTTATACTGCCGCCGCGAATGTAGAAAACGGATATGCACGAGCAGACCTCGTCGGTGTATAGCGCGATAACGTCCTGCTCCTCGTCGGGCGCGCCGACGACCTTCTGCCGCTGCCAAAGCTTTGAGAGCGCGTCTATGCGGTCGCGGTAACGCGCCGCCGCCTCGAACATTAAATTGTCGGACGCATACTCCATCTTCTCGCGAAGCGAATCCTCGCACTCGCGGAACGAGCCGCGCAAAAATGCGGTTATTTCCTTGAATATTGCCCGATATTCCTCGCTTGAAACCTCGCCCGTGCAGGGAGCGACGCAAAGCCCGATGTGACGGTTAAGGCAAGGGCGCTCCTTGCCGATATCACGCGGAAATTCGCGGCTGCACGACGCTATTCCAAAGGTTTTCTGCACCGTACCGGCTATACTGTAAACCGCCGATATGGACGAGTACGGGCCAAAATATTTCGCGCCGTCAGCAAGACGCTTTCTTGTTACGGTGAGCTTGGGATACTCGTCGTTAAGAGTTAACTTAATATACGGATAGGATTTCGCATCCTTGAGTCTGATGTTATATTTCGGAGCGTGCTGCTTGATAAGGCTGTTTTCGAGCGAGAGTGCTTCAATTTCCGTATCGGTGAGAATGTAGTCAAAGCTGTCAACGCTCATCACCATTCGGCGCGTTTTCTCGTTATGGTGCGCCGATTCGTGGAAATACTGCGATACGCGGTTTTTAAGCGAGCGCGACTTGCCGACGTAGATGACCTTACCGCCCTTGTCGCGCATAATGTACACGCCCGGACGAAGCGGCAGCGAATTTGCTTTTTCGAGTAGCTGTGCACGCTTCTCCCGTGCCTTTTGCGATATCTGCGCGTCCATTAAAATTCACCTGCCTCACCGCGTATTTCAAAGAAAAGGCGGACCGATGCCGAAAATGCACTGCGGTCCGTCAAAACTATTAAATCTACCGCGCCAATGCGCGACTCAACACCTATGGCTATTATTCGCCAAAGCCGGTGTCGATAAGCTCGCACAGACCGTCGAGTGCCTCGTTCTCATCGCTGCCGTCAGCAATAAGAGTGATAGTCATACCCTTGGTAATACCGAGGGAGAGTACGCCGAGAAGGCTCTTTGCGTTTACGCGTCTGTCTTCCTTTTCAACCCAAAGAGAGCTCTGGAAGGAATTTGCCTTCTGGATAAAGAACGTAGCAGGTCTTGCGTGAAGACCGACGTTATTCTGAATAGTGACGTTACGGGATATCATAGTTATACGCTCCTAACATAAAAATGAATATTATTTATTAAGGTAATATTTTGCAATTTAAAATCGTATGAGACTCGCAAATGCTCACACTACTAATATATCGATTATAGTATATCATTTTTGAAAAATAAAATCAATAGTTTTTTTGCATATAATTTAACACTACAAAGTACATTTTCTCTGTGTTTTGCAGAAGTTTGACCGTTTTTGAGGCTGTTTTATGGAAATATTTTACAAATGCGAGGTAAATCGTCTTTGCAATGATATTTTTTGTTTTTCCTTGACATCATACCGAATATTATGCTAAAATGAAGTAACGAACTCTATTCCAAAGGGGGATCAGCAATGGACAAGGTAAAAATGGCGATACTCGGTTCGGGCAGTATAGCACACGCTATGGCAAAGGCAATGCAATTCGTTCCAAATGCGGAAATTCATTCGGTTGCCTCGCGAAACTTCGATAAGGCGGTAAAATTCTCAAAGGAATTCGACGTGCCAAACGTATACACCTTCGATGAGGCAATCGCCGATCCGACACCCGACCTCTACTACATAGCGCTTCCCCACGTCCAGCATTACGAATACGCAAAAAAATGTCTGCTCGCAGGCAAGAACGTGCTCTGCGAAAAGCCAATGTGTATAAACACGGCGCTTGCCGAGGAGCTTTATGAGATTGCCAAAGAAAAGGGAGTATTCTTCGCCGACAATATGTGGACGCGCTTCCTTCCTGCTGTCAACATAGTAAAAAAGCTTATCGCTGACGGTGCTATCGGCGACGTCAAGCACGTATCTGCGGCAATTTCAGAAAATTGCCTGGGAAGCCGTATGATGACAGATCCCGGGCAAGCCGGCGGAATGTTACTCGACTGCGGCATATACGCGCTTACTTGCATTGATCTTTTGCTTGGTCGGGATATTTCCGATATTCAGACGACCGCTATTCTGTCTGATGAGGGAGTTGACCTGCACAGCGTTACGTCGCTTACCTTCGCCGACAAAAAGACCGCGTCGCTTTATATCTCTATGGATTCATTTTTCCCGAATAAAATCTCCGTCGCCGGCGAAAACGGCTATCTTGAATTCACCTGCGCCTTCAACTGGAAAAACATCGGAATATACGGCGGCACCGATAGGCTTGTACGCGCCGTGGAAATTCCCGAGCAAAAAGCCGGCGGCTATGAATACATCGTATCCGCCGTGTGTGATGCAATTATCGCGGGCAAGACGTACTGCGAGGAAAGCACGCCCGAGGATACGCTTTACATTCTCCGTCAAATGGACGCCCTTCGCGAAAAGTGGGGACTAAAATATCCTATGGAATAACTACCAAAGGCTATGCGCTGTATACGCATAGCCTTTCCTATTGACGTTACGTCAATGTGATATTCGATGTTAAATAAATGTTACGTTAGTATTATATTGACATTTTACTTGCAACATATTGACATTTTACTTAACATTATGGTAAAATCATATTGGAGCTGCGCCGCTTGAAGTGCGCAGAAATAACCGTTCAGAGGAGTAAGATATTTATGGATAAGGTAAACGTGGCAATATTCGGCACGGGCGCTGTCGCACACTCTATGGCAAGGGCTATGTCGTGCGTAGAGGATGCCCAATTATACGCGGTCGCTTCTATTGACGATAACGAGTCGAAAAAATTCGCCGAGGAATTCGGCATTCCCAACGCACTCACGTATGACGAGGCTATAGCAAATCAAAATATCGACCTTTGCTATATCGCTCTGCCGAATATATTTCACTTTGATTATTCCAAGAGATGCCTTCTCGCGGGCAAAAACGTGCTTTGCGAAAAGCCGCTTTGCATAAACGCGCGTCAGGCTGAGGAGCTTTACGCTATTGCCAAGGAAAAGAACCTTTTCTTCTCCGACAATATGTGGACGAGATTTTTGCCGTCCGTCAAGATAGTTAAGCAGCTTATCGACGAGGGCGCGATCGGTGAGGTGCACAACTTCTCCGCTTCGATGGCAGGCGATTATACGAAGGGCAGAAAAATGCCCGATCCCAACCAGGCGGGCGGAATATTACTCGACTGCGGAATTTACGTGCTCACCTCTATGGACGTTATTCTCGGACGCGAGATAGAGAAATTCGAAACGACAGCCCTCCTCTCCGAGAGAGGCGTTGACCTTCGCAGCACGACGGTATTCAGTTATCCGAATGGCGTAAATGCGTCGATTTTCCTTTCGATGGACACCATAAGCCCGTGTAGGATCACCGTTGCCGGCTCGAAGGGATATATTGATTTTGCCTGCCCGTATAGCTGGCAGGATATCAACTATTTCAACCGCGAAACCGGCGAGCGCAAAAAGATCGAATTCCCAAAATACGAGGCAGGCGGATACGAATTTATCGCCGGGGCAATTTGCAAGGCGATCAAGAACGGCAAAACGTACTGCGAGGAATGCAAGCCCGAGGATACGCTCTACGTTATGCGTCAGATGGACGCGCTCCGCGAAAAATGGGGACTCAAATACCCGATGGAATAATCATGACCACCGGTTGAACCGGTGGTTTGCACAGCCCCTAGAAGGGGCAACTACTGGCTTAACCCCTGGAAGGGGTTCTGAAGTTTAGCACCGCATTACCATCTCAGGCAGCCGCTCTCGTGCGGCTGTCTTTATT
>JAZNBZ010000192.1:0-2663 GCA_045587285.1 Candidatus Flemingiibacterium sp.
GTTGCGTACACCAACGCTCTTCATATCGGGCATCGAGATAAAGAACTGCCATACGTGCTTTGCAAGGCCGCTCTTATCGAACTCCTCGCGAAGGATAGCGTCAGCCTCACGCAGAGCGTGCAGTCTGTCGCGGGTGATAGCGACAAGGCAGCGCACGCCAAGAGCGGGGCCCGGGAACGGCTGGCGGTCAACCATTTCAGAGGGCAGACCGAGTGCACGGCCAACCTCGCGAACCTCATCCTTAAAGAGAAGCTTAATGGGCTCAACGAGCTCGAACGTCATATATTCGGGCAGGCCTCCTACGTTATGGTGCGCCTTTACAGCCTTCTTGCCGTTAGACTCGAGAATGTCGGGGTAGATAGTTCCCTGCGCAAGGAACGAAATGCCCTCAAGCTTCTTTGCTTCCTCGTCGAATACCTTTATAAACTCGCCGCCGATAATCTTACGCTTCTTTTCAGGGTCAGCAACACCTGCAAGAAGATCGAGGAAACGGTCGGTTGCGTCAACGTAGATGAGGTTAGCGTCAAGACCATTCTTGAATACCTCGATTACGTTTTCGCTCTCGCCTTTTCTCATAAGACCGTGGTTTACGTGAACGCAGACGAGCTGCTTTCCGATAGCCTTGATAAGAAGTGCAGCGACAACAGAGCTGTCAACACCGCCGGAAAGCGCGAGAAGAACCTTCTTGTCGCCAACCTGCGCGCGGACCTGTGCTACCTGCTCCTCGATGAACTTGTCGGCAAGCTCACGAGTGCTGATGCGTGCCATAGATTCGGGACGTACGTTGCTCATATAATATCCTCCGTTTTACTTGACGTCCGCGTTCGCCGCGGACGGATTTATTTTTACTTTTATATTTTACCATAAATTGTTACTGATTGCAAGTAGTTTAAACGAAAAAACTTGCTAAAATATAAAATTATTCTTCCCCGCCTTATGAATTTCATACAAAAGAAAACCGGCGGCCCTTAGGTCGCCGATTTTTTTGGTTACTTTATGATTTTAAAGAGCTTAAGAAGCTCGGTAAGAACGGTAGGAACGAACGCAAGTCCGAACGCGATGAGATAATGCACGGGCTCGAGAAGCTCAAGTCCGAACGCTACTCTGATAGGAGTGAGAGCAACGAGCATCGTCAGAACGAAGGAAGAAAGCGCCGCCAAATTGAGCGTCTTGTTCGTGAAGGGACCAACCTTGAAAAGCGACTTGTTCGAGCGCATATTGAAGGACTGGAACACCTGCGTCATAGCGAGTATGATAAACGCCATAGTCTGACCTGCCATTTCGCTTCCGAGCACCTTCCAGCCGAAGAAGTAGCCGGCAAGCGTAAGAGCCGCGAACATAACGCCCTGAAGCACGACCTGAATACCGAGACCGTGCGCGAAGATGCCCTCGTTCTTGGGCTTGGGCTTTTCTTCCATTATATCCTTTTCAACGGGCTCCATACCGAGTGCGATTGCGGGAAGCGAGTCGGTTACGAGGTTTATCCAAAGAAGCTGCATCGAAAGAAGCGGCGTCTGATGCCAGAGGAGCATCGCGATGAATACCGTGAACACCTCGCCGATGTTAGTACCGAGAAGGTAGCCGACAACCTTTTTGATGTTCGCGTAAATACCGCGTCCCTCGCGTACAGCGTCAACGATGGTAGCGAAGTTGTCGTCGGTGAGCGTCATATCAGCCGCGCCCTTTGCAACGTCCGTGCCCGTGATACCCATAGCACAGCCGATGTCAGCCGCCTTGAGCGCAGGTGCGTCGTTTACGCCGTCGCCGGTCATAGAAACGATTTCGCCCGCACGCTGCCAAGCCTTGACTATACGAATCTTATCCTCGGGCGAAACGCGCGCGTATACGGCGATCTTGCGGATACGAGCGTCAAGCTCCTCATCGGTCATCTTCTGAAGCTCTGCGCCTGTAATTGCCTCGTCGCCCTCGTTTAAAATACCAAGATCCTTTGCGATTGCAGACGCTGTGATAACGTGGTCGCCCGTAATCATAACGGCGCGGATGCCCGCCTTCTTGCAGACTGCAACAGCGTCGCGTGCTTCGTCGCGCGGAGGATCTATCATACCGACAAGACCGATGAGAGTAAGACCGTTTTCGAGCGTATCGCTGTCAGCGTTTTCGGGGAACACGTCGATAACCTTCGTAGCGACCGCTATAACGCGGAGTGCATCACGGCTCATATCCTCGCAAACCACGCGAGCCTTTTCGGTGTCGCCCGATACACAGCGCTCGATAAGCACGTCAAACGCGCCCTTGGTGATAACCGTAAGCTTGCCGCCGATATTGTTTACGGTAGTCATAAGCTTTCTGTCCGAGTCGAACGGAAGGTCGAAAACACGCGGACATTCTGCGTTTATTTCATCCTTGTGCATACCGTTTCGGGTTGCCGCGTAGACGATAGAGGTTTCCGTCGGATCGCCGATGTGCTTGACCGTACCCGTGCCGTCGAATACGACCGAGCCGTCGCAGCAGAGTGCGCCGAGCTTAACGAGATTCTTTATCTCTGCGCCGTTATCGTCGGAAATATCCTCGCTGATATCGCCGTCGCTTACCCAGCCGCGAACGAGAGTCATACGGTTCTGTGTGAGAGTACCGGTCTTATCCGAGCAGATAACCGACGCGCCGCCGAGCGTTTCAACGGCAGGCAGACGGCGGATTATAGC
>JAZNBZ010000193.1:0-13759 GCA_045587285.1 Candidatus Flemingiibacterium sp.
GGATTTGAACCCCCACAAACAGAGTCAGAGTCTGTCGTGCTGCCATTACACAAATCCCCAACGGATTCAACGGACAATATTATATCACAACTGAAACTGTTTGTCAATAGTTTTTTAAAAAAATCATATTGTAAAAATTTAACATGAAGTACAGCGCCAAAAATTCAACTTGAAATCCACTATTCTCTGTGATATACTGACCTTGCCAAATTAAAAACAAGGAACGCCACGCTAAGATAATACAAATAGACTGTACCGAGGTCGTAATGTGTAATCCGCACAGCCGCCATAACTATTTCCGCTGGTCTGCCGCAACACGCCTGCAAAACGGAAAGAGAGCTGTTGCGGAATCACTCTCATCACAAATTTTCAAAAATAATATTGACATCCCACAATTATCGTGCTATAATGTAGTAGATAATGTAAATCTACATAGCAAGGAGCATATAAAAATGAATCATATTACTACTTTAAATACCAAGAGCCTCTGCGACAGCGCAAAGAACGGCGGCTGCGGCGAGTGCCAGACCTCTTGCCAGTCCGCTTGCAAGACCAGCTGCGGTATTGCTAACCAGGCTTGCGAGAAATAATTACAAAAATGCCGCCGCGAGGCGGCTTTTTTGATTTAAGGAGATTAACTATGATACATTGCTACAAGCTCGGCGGACTTAATATAGTCCTCGACATATACTCGGGCTCTGTCCACGTTGTGGACGAGGTCGCATACGACATTATCGAGCGCTACGAGGGCGCCGATAAAGCGGCACTTAAAGCTGAAATTATTGCAAAGCACGGCATTACCGCCGCGGAATTCGACGAATGCTGTGAGCAGATCGAAGCACTTCGCGAGGCAGGTCAGCTTTTCGCAGAGGACACCTTCGAGCCGCTCGCAGGAAGCCTTAAAGAAAAATCGAGGGGCGTCGTAAAGGCGCTGTGCTTACATATCGCACACACCTGCAACTTAAACTGCTCATACTGCTTTGCAAGTCAGGGCAAATACCACGGCGAGCGTGCCGTTATGAGTTTTGAGGTCGGCAAGCAGGCGCTCGATTTCCTTATCGCAAATTCGGGCACTCGCCGCAACCTCGAGGTAGACTTCTTCGGCGGCGAGCCGCTGATGAACTTCGACGTGATAAAACAGCTCGTCGCGTACGCTCGATCGGTCGAAAAGGCGGCGGGCAAAAACTTCCGCTTCACCCTCACCACGAACGGTCTGCTTATAGACGATGACGTAATCGACTTCGCCAATCGCGAGTGCTCGAACGTCGTACTGTCGCTCGACGGCAGAAAAGAGGTTCACGACCGCTTCAGAGTTGACTTCGCGGGCAACGGAAGCTTCGAGCGCATCGTGCCGAAGTTCCAGAAAATGGTCGAGGTGCGCGGCGGCAAAAATTACTATATGCGCGGCACGTTTACTCACGCTAATCCCGACTTTTTAGAGGATATAAAAACTATGCTCGACCTCGGCTTTAACGAGCTTTCTATGGAGCCCGTCGTATGTGCAGAGGACGATCCGTCCGCGCTTACTATGGAAGACCTGCCGGTTGTACTCGAGCAGTACGAAAAGCTTGCCGAGCTTATGCTCGAGCGTCACCGCGCGGGCAAGCCGTTCACCTTCTACCACTATATGATCGACCTCAAGGGCGGTCCTTGTATCTATAAGCGCATCTCGGGCTGCGGCTCGGGAACGGAGTATATGGCGGTCACACCTTGGGGCGATCTTTACCCCTGCCATCAGTTCGTCGGCGAGGAGAAATTCAAGCTCGGCGACGTTTGGAATGGCGTCACAAACACCGCTTGTCAGTGCGAGTTTGCCGCGTGCAACGTCTACACTCGCCCCGAGTGCCGCGACTGCTGGGCAAAGCTTTATTGCTCGGGCGGCTGTGCGGCTAACGCATACCACGCGACCGGCTCGGTAAACGGCATTTACAAGTACGGCTGTGAGCTTTTCCGCAAGCGTATGGAATGCGCGATAATGCTCGAAGCCGCGAAAACGCTTGGCGATGAGTAAGATGAAAACGCCCATCTGCGACTTCGTTCGCGAGTACGCAAGCTCGGGCGCAACGCGTCTGCATATGCCCGGTCACAAGGGTGTCGGTCCGCTCGGCTGTGAGGGGCTCGACATCACGGAAATAGACGGCGCGGACGTGCTTTATAAGTCGAACGGCATTATTCGCCAGAGCGAGGATAACGCGGCGGCGCTGTTTGGAAGTGCGCGCACGGTCTACTCGACCGAGGGCTCGTCCCTCTCTATTCGCGCGATGCTGTACCTCGCTTGCCTCTATGCAAAAGAAAACGGCAAGCGTCCGCATATTTTAGCAGGGCGCAACGCTCACGCGGTGTTCACGTACGCCGCCGCTATGCTCGACTTTGACGTTACGTGGCTTTATCCCGAGGACAATATCTTCTCGTTTGCAAGCGTCGAGCACGTTGAAAAGACGCTCGCCGCTATGGCCGAGCCTCCGACGGCTCTGTACGTCACCTCGCCCGATTATCTCGGAAACGTTGCGGATATCGCGGCGCTGTCTGAGATATGCAAAAAACACAGCGTTTTGTTGCTCGTCGATAACGCGCACGGTGCGTACACGCGCTTCCTATTTGAAACGTGTCACCCGATAGATCTCGGCGCTGATACGTGCGCCGACTCCGCGCACAAAACGATTCCCGTGCTGACGGGCGGTGCGTATCTGCACGTATCGAAGAACGCGCCTGCACTTTTCAGCGAGAACGCAGAGCGTGCTATGGCGCTTTTCGCCTCGACGAGCCCGTCGTATCTTATTTTGCAGTCGCTCGACGCGGCAAACGCGTATTTGGCGGACGGATATAGCGCAAAGATCACACGCTTTGAAAACGCAGTGGGCGACCTATGTGACGCACTTGAAAAAGCAGGCTACGCGACCGTCGGCAGTGAGCCGCTAAAGCTCACCATCGCACCGAAGCCCTACGGCTACACGGGCGGCGAGCTTGCCGATATACTCAAAAAAAGCGGCGTGGTATGCGAGTTTTACGACGCCGACTACCTCGTTATGATGTTCACGCCCGAAATGGGCGAGGGCGTGCTCGAAAGTGTACGAAAAGCGCTCGCCGATATGCCGAGGCGTGCGCCTATCAACGAGTGCGCGCCGACGTTCGCTCGCGCAGAGAGCGCGATGCGGATACGCGAGGCTATGCTCGCACCAAGCGAGGTCGTAGACGTGCGCGATGCACGCGGACGAGTGCTTGCAGATGCAGGCGTATCCTGCCCACCCGCGATACCGATAGTTATGTGCGGCGAGGTCATCGGGCAAGAGCAGATCCGCCTTTTCGAATACTACGGCGTCAAAGCCGTAAGAGTCGTAAAATAATCCCTAATACCGCCACTCGTTTGAGCGGCGGTATTTTTGCTTGTTTTTTGCAATTATTCGCGAAAAAACCTTGATATTATAAAAGTTTAATGATATAATATAAAGTAGATAATTATGTCAAGCGGAGGCGCGCGTGAATATTACTGTCACAAAAGCGCTTGACGGTATGACCGTCAAGGATTGGCTATATAAAAACGGAATATCGCGCGGACTTATCACGCACCTTAAAAAGCTCGAGCACGGCATCACCGTAAACGGCGAGCACGCAACCGTGCGTCGCGTTTTGCGCGAGGGCGACGTTCTATCGCTCGCGATAGGCGACCGTCACGATGATGAAAACGAGAGCCTCGTTCCAACCGAAATGGCGCTTGACGTCATATACGAGGACGACGATATGATCGCCGTCAACAAGCCGTCCAATATGCCGACGCATCCGTCGATAGGACACTTCGACGACACGCTGGCAAACGGTCTTGCATACTATTTTTCCTCGCGCGGCATACCGTTCGTGTTCCGTGCAGTCAACCGACTCGACCGCGACACGTCGGGCATCGTGCTCGTCGCAAAAAACCGCGTCAGTGCGGCAAGGCTCGGCGAGCTTATGAAATCGGGGAAGATCAAAAAGACTTACGTCGCCGTTTTAGGCGGCGTGCTCGCGCCGCGCTCGGGCGAGATAAACGCGCCGATACGCCGCCGCGAGGCGAGCATCATCCTTCGCGAGGTGTGCGACGCGAACGCTCCCGACGCTAAAAGCGCACTCACCGCGTACGAAACTCTCGCCGAAAACGGCGAATGCTCTATCGTGCGTGCCGAGCCGATAACCGGACGCACGCATCAGCTTCGCGTGCACTTTGCCCATATGGGCGCGCCGATAGTCGGCGACGGAATGTACGGCACGGCGGAAACGTCGCCTACAAAATACGACCGCGAGATGTCGCGTCACGCGCTTCACGCATCCTCACTAAAAATAGATCTCGGAGAAAAGCAGCTCACTTTGTCTGCCGACCTGCCGAGCGATATGAGCCTGCTCTGCGGCAGGATAAAAGGAGTATCACACAAAGATGCAGATAAAGGCAATTAAAAATAAGATCCGCGAATATTGCAGCGTGCCGACGCTCATACTGTTCGCGCTCGCTCTGAGCGCCGCGGCAGTACACGCCGCAAGCGCGCTGTCGCCGACCTTTTCGGACTTTTTCAACCGATACGTCGGCTCGGTCGTTCGCGGAGCGCTTGCAACGCTCACGAGCGTTTTACCCTTTTCGCTTGCGGAAACGCTGGTCGTTCTGCTGCCGATAATTTTTATCGTCGCGGTAGCGCTGTCCCTGCACGCGGCAAGCAAAAGCATTCAAAGCGGTATCCGTCAGATAATATCTATGGCGTGCGCGCTTTCGACGCTCTACTCTCTCTTCGTTTTCACTACCGCCGTCGGCTACAACGGCTCTGCGCTGTCCGCCAAGCTCGGGCTTGACGAAAAGCCCGTCACCGTTGACGAGCTTCGCGGTACGGCACAGTATATGATAGAAAAGATGAACGACGAGCTTGACGCCGTAACCTACTTATACGGCGAGGGCTCGGTAATGCCGTACACGCTCGAAGAGATGAACGGGCTGCTTCTCGACGCCTGCGACAGAGCCTCGGACCAATACGCGTTTTTGCCCAGACTCAGCTCGCGCATAAAGCCGATCGCGCTGTCCGAGCCAATGACCTACACGCACATTTCGGGAATGTATACCTACTACACGGGAGAGTCAAACATTAACGTAAACTTCCCCGACTACAATCTTCCCTTCACCGCGGCGCACGAGCTTGCGCATCAGCGCGGCATAATGCACGAGAACGAGGCGAATTTCGCCGCGTTTCTCATATGCATCGAGTCGGACGATCCGTACGTGCGCTACAGCGGATATCTCTGTATGTACGAGTATCTAAGCTCCGCGCTCTACAGGGCGGACTACGACGCCTTCGCCGAGGTATACACGTCGCTTGATACGCGCGTCATCGGCGAGATCACCGCATACAACAGATTTTTCGAAAAATATCAAAAAAGCATAGCGTCCGAAATTTCGGGCGTGATGAACGACACGTATCTCAAGGCGCAGGGCGTTGACAACGGCGAAAAGAGCTACGGAATGGTCGTAGACCTCGCGTGCGCGTGGGTTGCGGCAAAGAATAACTGATTTTCAATGAAAGGAGCCTTCCCGTGAAAGCAAAATACGTAAAACTTATATCCGCGCTCGTTTGTATTGCCGCTATATTCACGGTGATAGCGCTCACCAAGACGGAGCTTCACGGCGCGTCGTCAGACACGGTGCTGTTTTACAACGACCGCGCGTGGACCATTTCCTCGCGTCTGCCCGCGGAGCAGGTGCACACCGTTTACTACGTCCCTATCTCCTATATCGTACAGCTTCCAAACGTAGACGTACGAATGAACGAATCGCTCGGCACGTTCGTCATCACGCACGGCGAGCTCTTTCTCTCGTTTGACACGACGACGGATTTTGCGATGAATCAGGACAAGGAGCGAACGTACCTCAAAACCGCCGAATATCATAACGAGCGATACGTTCCCATCCGCACGGTCTGCGCTTATCTCGAGCTCGGTTACGAGCAAATAACCAACTCCGTCACGGGAGTGACCGCTATTCGTATAACCGACGGAAACGAGCAGGCTGACCTTGCCGATCTGATTAAAACGAGGTATCCCTCTCTCTTCCCCGACGAGCCCGAAACGAGCACTCCATCCTCCGACACAACGAACGGCGGACAAGCCCCCGACACCTCGGAGCCCACGCCCACGCTTTCCCAAAGAACGGTTTATATTACCGTAGAGGGCTGTACGGGCAAATACACGTCTGCGATATTATCCGTCCTGAAGCGTTACGGCTATGAGGCTACGTTCTTCGTATCCGAGGAGGAAATCGGTAACGACGCCGCGCTCTTATCAAAAATATGCGCCGGCGGACACGGACTCGCACTCTCGCTCACCGCAGAGAGCGGTACGGACAAGGGCTCCGTGCTTTCCGAGATATCTCGCCAAAACGAATGGCTGTCACGCCTGATAAAGAAAAAAACTCACGTCTGGAGCTTCGCCGCCTCAACCACGGTTGCGGCAAGCGCAAGCTCGGAGCTTTATACGCAACTTTTTGAGAGCGGCTACGTTATGTGGAATTCCACGCAAGACGTATCAACAGCCCAAGGCTCGCAGGCGGCGGCAAACGCCGCAATTGACGCGATATGGAAAAACGAAACCGTCACGCTTCGCTTTAAGGAAGCCTCCAACACGGCAGAGGCGATGCGGCTCGTGCTTGACTTTATAAAGCGGAACGGCGCCGTTTGCGACGTGCGTACCGCTTACCCGGCGTTCGCCGACTAAACCGCAGAGTAAACACATTACCCCAAAGTTGAAAGGAATGATGAAAATGTCCGAATTCGAAAACAAGAAGCGCATTCTCGTCGTTGAAGATGAGAACAAGATCGCCATCACGGTAATATACAATCTCCAGCACGCGGGCTACGCCTGCGAGCTTGCAAGCGACGGCGAAGAGGGCCTCAAAAAGGCGCTCACGGGCAACTTTGACCTTATTCTGCTTGACATAATGCTCCCGAAGATGAACGGCTTTGAGGTCTGCAAGCGTATTCGCGAAAAGCTCGATACGCCCATCATCTTCGCAACGGCAAAGGTCGAGGAGGTCGATAAAATAATGGGCCTAGATCTCGGCGCAGACGACTACGTAACCAAGCCCTTCTCGTTAAACGAGCTTATGGCGCGCATCAAGGCGAATATCCGCCGCTCGAGAAGCGAGGTCGTAAGCGAAAAGGCAGACGGCGCGTCCTCGGTTATTACCATTCGCGGACTTTCTATAGACACCTCGAAATACGAGGTAACTCGTGACGGCGAGCCCGTCGAGCTCACCAAAAAGGAATACGAGCTGCTCTCGTTTATGGCGAAGAACGCGGGCACGGTATACTCGCGCGAGCAGTTACTTGCCGAGGTTTGGGGATACGACGGATTTTTCGGCGACACCTCGAGCGTTGACGTTACCGTCAGCAGACTGCGTACGAAGCTTGAAGCCAACTCAAGCCGTCCCGAATACCTGCTGACCAAGCGCGGCATGGGGTACTACATCAAGTAAGCTATGTATAACAGTCTTTATTTTAAAATCATCCTAATACTCGTTATCTTTATGATAACGGTTATGTGCGTTATCGGAACGGTCCTCATCAATAACGTAAACAGCTTCTATATGGGCGAGTTTACGGATCAGATGGAGCAAAACCTCTCCGAGGACAGCACGCTGACGCAGGAGCTTGAGCAGGCGTTGTCAGCGGAGAATTTTGCCGCCGAGCAGCTAAAAATACTCGGTACCTACCGAGGCATTCTCGGTATTGACGACTACCGTAATTTTTACATTCTCGACGCCGACGGAAATTACCTCGGCGGCTCCGACTCAAGACTCGGCGACGCACTTCAGAAAACGCCCAATCTGCTTGCCGCTATGCGCGGTACGCCCGACAACACCCAGCCGCTCGGAGCAGACTACGCCGACTACGCGATAAAGCTCGAAAACGGCGAGGCGGAGTGCATCATATACGTGCGCGACTCTATGGACGAGATGCAGCGCTTCACGTGGGTGCTCGTTTCGATAATCCTTCAGGCGCTGATGCTCGGTCTTATCTTCGCGATAATCCTCGCGTTCTTCCTCTCGAAGGCAATAACCGCACCGATACAGAGCCTTACGCGCGGCGCAAAGCTTATCGCGGCAGGCGAGTTCTCGCACGAGATAGACATTCACTCGAGCGACGAGATAGGCAAGCTTACGGACGCGTTCAACTATATGAAAAAAACGCTCAAGAACACGCTTGAGGAGGTCTCGGGCGAGCACCGCAAGCTTGAAACCGTATTTACCTACCTCAACGACGGCGTTATCGCCTTCACCGAGGACGGTCAGGTGATGCACATAAACGAAAAGGTCAAGGAGCTGCTTGGTGACAAGTACAACGAGGGCTTTGATTTTCTTCGCTTCACCGAGCTTTTCGGCATCGAATACAATCCTCACTTTAACGTCGAATACATCGACCGTCCAAGCGCGGACGGCGACGGCTATAACGTCAGCGACGTTATGTTTGGCGGCAAGGTGCTCGACATAAGCTTCGGTACGGTCAGCTACCGCGAGGGCGACGCGGCACGAAACGGTATGCTCGCCGTAATCCACGACGAAACGGGACGCTACGAGCTTGACAAGTCAAGACGCGAGTTCGTGGCTAACGTGTCGCACGAGATGCGTACACCGCTGACCAGCATCAAGGGCGCGTGCGAGACCATACTCGCCGACGAGGGTATGAACGCCGATATGCGAAGCTTCTTCCTCAATATGGCGGTCGAGGAATGCGACCGTATGACGCGCATCGTTTCCGACCTTCTCGTATTGTCGCGCCTCGACAACAAGCGCACGCAGTGGAGCATTGACAAATTCGACACGGATAAGATGCTCTCTCACATTATCGAGGTTATGCGAGTTGACGCAGAGGCGCACTCACACACGCTGACGTACGACGCAAAGGGCGAGCTTCCGCACGTTACTGCGGATAAGGAGCGAATAGAGCAGGTTCTTATAAACATTCTCTCGAACGCTATCAAGTATACTCCCGACGGAGGCAGCGTTACCCTTTCGGCAAGAGCGCTCGACAGTCAGATACAGATCGACGTGCGCGACACCGGCATCGGCATTCCCGAGGAGGATCTGCCGCACCTCTTTGAGCGCTTCTACCGCGTGGAAAAATCGCGTACGAGCGAAACGGGCGGTACGGGCCTCGGCCTTGCTATCGCAAAGGAGATAGTCGAGGCGCACGGCGGCTCGATCTCCGTGGCGAGTGAGCTTGGCAAGGGCTCCGTTATCACCGTCGTTCTTCCTATTGAAACCAAACTGAAATCGGTGTAAGCTAATGAATAAAAAATCCACCTCACGCCGATCTGTATTTGCACGCGAAGCCTTCAAAACGGCACTTCTGACGGGACTTTTGCTCTCCCTTCTCGTACTGGTGATCGTTTACGTCAGGGGAATGCGCGCATACGAGGAAGCGGTCTCAAAAAACGATCTTGGCGAAAGCTTCGACCGACTCTGGAGCGTTGTAAGCGACTCCGAGCCTAAGGGCCTTGACGCCTCTCATCTTCTGCCCGAAATTATCGGATACAAGCAGTCGAGCGCGCCGAAGCCTATCGCTACCGCCGCGGATGCAGACGGCATATCCGAGCTGTATGCGATAGCAAAGCCCTGCATTCTCGAGCTTTTCGGAAGCAGCTCAGTTTGCTCAGAGCTTACTGCCGCAGAGGGAAAGCACCGCTTTGCCGCGGCTAAGGCAAGCGAGGAGTTCGTGTATCTGCGTTATCACGAGCCCGTGCTCTACCAGCTTATATATGCGTACGCCGCAAACACCCTTACCGTTTCCGAAAGCGACGTCGCTACGGGAAGCAAGGGAAATATCGGCGCGTATATCCGCGAGCTTATCATAGTTCCCGACAACGATTTTGCCGCGCACCGCTTCGTCGCATACGCGACGGACGGCAACGGGCATTATTATGAATTCCGTCCCGCAGACCACGTGGTGACCTCGGACTTCTATATCTCGAAGCTCGCGACCACAGCCTCGGGCGTAACTACATTTCCGCTTTATTTTTCCGACGATCACCGTTTTTCCTGCGACGAGCCCTTAATCGACGGCGAGATCGAATATACGGTAATAACCACCTCTTATATTGACGTCGGAAACGAGGCTCTGCACGACGCCCTCCTCGATCTTTTCGAATATAACAAGGAAAAGCTCGACGGCTACTCCGACAGCACGGGCTACGTGTTCGTCGATACGCACAGTCAGCTTCGTATAGAGGACGGCGTCATACACTTCCAGACCACCGACGCCACAGCCTCGGGAAGCTCTCTGCGCGGTATTCGCACGGACTCGCTTCTCGGTTACGTAAGCTCCGACTCCTCAGACCTTTTTGATAAGCTTACTGCGGTAGACAGCCTTATCAGCCGCCTCGGCAGCATATCGGGCGACCTTATCGGCGGCGCGGCTGACGTGTGCCTTGGCGAGGTTTACAGCAGCGACTCTCTGCTCGTTATTGAATATTTCCTCACGTATAACGGAATACGAATCAGCGGTGAGCCGTATCTTCGTGCCGTTCTGACGGAGGAAACGATATGCGAGCTGAGCCTTCATCCGCTCGTCGTCACGCCCACCGACGAAACGGAATTCTCGCTTTCTCAGAGCTATATACTAAACAGCCTTGATAAAACGGGCAAACTCGAAGAAAGCCGTTCGATCGACTCTATGCGCCTTTATTATACCGACGGCAACGCCGACTGGTTCGTAATATACGAAAATTAAAGAAAGGAAGTGATACGCCGTGAACTGGTCATCCGTTAAAAATCTTCTTATCGCCATACTCGTTGCGGCGAATCTTTTCCTGCTATTCAACATCGCAAGACAGGATCGCACGCGCGGATACCTCGCCGAGAGCGAGATACGCGATGCGGCGGAGCTGCTTTACGAGAGGGGATATTCGGTATCAGCGGATATTATTCCAACTAAAAAATTCAAAGCGCCCGTATATGAAAGCCATTACAGCGACGAATACTATACGGAGGTCGCAACGGCGCTTGCAAGCTCCGAGCGTGAAATGCTTTATACTCTGCCAAACGGCGGAATAAGCATTTCCACCAAGAGCGGCGCTCTGATAGAGTTTGACAACGAGTTCGACTTCAGATACTCCGCCCTTGACAATCCCGACTCTGCGGCATATACTGAAATTACCGCAAGTACGTTTGCGGCGGCGTCAAACAGCGGCACCGCACTGAGCGGTGCAAGGCTCAAATCCCTTTCTGCGGCAGCAACGGAGTTTCTCTGCAAGCAGCAAACGAAGGATTCAAACCTCAGCGCGGAAATTGCAGGCGCGTTCACAGACGAAAACGGGCGCACGTTTCTCCTTGTCGAGCAGTGCCTCGACGGCTACGAGATCTACTCTCACTACGCAGTATGCGTTTTCGAGGACAGCGAGCTTATATTCGCCCACGGAAGATGGTATTTTTCCGATACAAACAAGGACTACAATACTGAGCTGTGCGACCAGATAAACATTCTGTTCACCGATATGGCAACGCTTAAAGCAACGCTCGCAAGCGCGGCGTCTGAAAGCGTCGAAAACTCCGGCGATGACACCCCGTCGGACGCTTCCCGAAGTGAAAATATCACGCTTCCCTCCGTCAGCGCAGTAAACGCCTGCTACGTCGTCTATTGGAGCTCGAACAAAACCGCGCTTTACTTCATTCCCGCGTGGCAAATTGACCATAATGATTCACTTACAATAGTCTATAATGCAACAAATGCCACAATGTACTCGAGCAATTGATAAATATTACGCTTAATTGTAAATCTTCTGTTAACACCCCTTCCATTTTTCATATAAAAGTGGTATAATAGTATAGTAGTATAAGCAAGAATATTAACATTTTGTTAATCAAACATAGCTTTTAGCATATTTGCAGTATTCCACGGTCCGTCACGGCGGGCGGAGACCGTTTTTCATACATCGCGCGAGCTCGTGCCGCGCACCATTACACGCCGAGAAACGAGATTGAATTATGGAAAAAATCATCATCAACGGTGGCAGACCCCTACACGGCGCAATCGAGGTCAGCGGCTCCAAGAACGCCGCCATCCCGATAATTCTCGCGACGCTGATGGTAAACGACGTTTGCGTTATCGAAAACGTGCCATCTATCAGCGACATAGCCTTATCGCTTGAGATACTTTCGTCTGTTGGCTGCCGCATAAAAATGATTTCAAAGAATACGGTCGAGATCGACTCCCGAAACGCCAAGGGCGGAGTTTCGCCTTACGAGCTCGTACGCAAGATGCGCGGCTCATACTATCTTGTCGGCGCGGAGCTTGCAAGATGGGGATGCGCCTACGTCGGACTCCCCGGCGGCTGTGACTTCGGCGTGCGTCCTATCGACCAGCATATCAAGGGCTTCAAGGCACTCGGCGCAACCATAAACGTAGAGGGCGGCTACATCGACGCAAAGAGCGACGAGCTCACCGGTGCTAATATCTACTTCGATATGGAAACCGTCGGCGGCACTATCAACGTAATGATCGCCGCATCCCGCGCAAAGGGTACGACCGTCATTGAAAACGCGGCGCGCGAGCCTCACATCGTTGACCTTGCAAACTTCCTTAACACCTGCGGTGCACGCATCAGCGGTGCAGGTACGGACACGATAAAGATAAAAGGCGTTGACGAGCTTCACGGCTGTACCTACGCTATAATCCCCGATATGATCGAGGCCGGCACGTATATGTGCGCGGCGGCAGCTACCGGCGGACACCTTAAAGTTACCAACCTCATTCCCAAGCATATGGAGTCGGTTACCGCAAAGCTTGAGGAAATGGGCGTAAAAATAATTGAGCACGATGACTCGATCGAGGTCATCAGCACGGGCGAACTCAACCGCGTCAACGTAAAGACGCTTCCCTACCCCGGCTTCCCCACGGATATGAATCCGCAGTTCGGCGCGCTTCTTTGTTTAGCAAAGGGCGTATCCTGCCTCACCGAGGGCATATTCAACAACCGCTTCCGCTACGTTGAAGAATTAAAGCGTATGGGCGCTTCCATCAAGGTAGACGGCGCAACGGCTATAATTGAGGGCGGTCTTCCCCTTTCGGGCGCACCCGTAAAGGCGGTAGACCTTCGCGCAGGCGTTGCAATGATAATCGCGGGACTCAGCGTAAACGGTCGCACGGAGATCGAGGATATCCACTATATCGAGCGCGGCTACGACGACGTCGTCGGCAAGCTTCGCGCGGTAGGCGCGGACATCAAGAAGATCACCCTTCCCGACCCCGTACAGTTTGAAAAAGCCAACTAACTGCATCGCAGTAAAAATAAATCAACTATAATGGGGTGTCCTCGGGCACCCCGAATTTATTATTATGAAATTAAAAAACGACGAAACGCTGACCGAGATAAACGACGGTCTTAACTTAATACAAAAGGCGGACGGGCTGACGTTTGGCACGGACGCATATCTGCTCGCGGCGTACGTTCGCCGCCAGACGCGCGCCGTTGCAGCCGACCTCGGAAGCGGTACGGGCGTGATACCGCTCCTTATGCTCTCGCGCGAAAAGGTCGCAAGGGTGCACGCGATAGAGTTGCAAAGCGATTTTGCCGAGCTTATATCGAAGAACGCCGAGATAAACGGCTTTTCGGACAAGCTTGTCGCGCACTGTGCCGACGTACGCGACGTTACCGAAACGATGCTCGGCGGTACGGTTGACGTGGCGGTGTCTAATCCGCCGTATATGAAGCCGACGGGCAAGGCAAACGAAAGCGAGCGAAAAAACATTGCTCGTCA
>JAZNBZ010000194.1:0-19738 GCA_045587285.1 Candidatus Flemingiibacterium sp.
ACTTCCACCCCCATAGCTTTAACGGACGGTATCGAGCAGCTTTTAGCTCCCCTTGCAAGGATAAAGCTTCCCGTTCACGAGTTTTCAATGATGATGACTATCGCGCTTCGCTTTATTCCCACGCTCGTTGAAGAAACGGACAAAATAATGTCCGCTCAAAAGGCGAGAGGCGCGGATTTTGAGTCGGGAAGCCTTATGAAGCGTGCGAAGGCACTCGTGCCGATACTCATACCGCTTTTCATCTCCGCGTTCAGACGCGCGGACGACCTGGCGACGGCTATGGAGTGCCGCTGTTACCGCGGCGGCGACGGACGCACGCGTATGACGCGCCTCAAGCTTGCCGCGCGCGATTTCGGCGCGATCATCGTTATGGTGCTCTTTACCGCGGCTATCGTTTTTCTTAATATGCTGCCTACGGCAATCGCTTTGTGATTATGAAGATATTGCTTGAGCTTTCTTACGTCGGCGACGGCTTTGCAGGCTATCAGGTGCAGCCGGGTAAGGTTACAGTACAGTCTGCCATTCAGGACGCCATTGAGGCGGTTTACGGTGAGCGTTATCCCGTGAAGGGCTGCTCTCGCACCGACGCAGGTGTGCACGCCTTGCAGTACTTTGCAACGTTCGACACAGACAAAAATATACCCGTTGAAAGTATTCCGAACGCGCTCAACAGAGCACTTGACAAGCGTGTTGCCGTCCTTTCGGCGCGCGTTGTGGACGACGCTTTTCACGTGCGCCACGACGTGCTTTTTAAGGAATACGAATACGTTATCCTTGCGCGCCGTACGCCCGATCCGTTTCTGACGGCTCGTGCGTGGCACTTTCCGAAGCCGATGCGCTCCGATGCGATCGCGCGTATGCGCGAGGCGGCGACTGCCTTTATCGGTACGCACGATTTTTCGGGATTTATGTCCGCAGGCTCGTCCGTTGCAGATACCGTACGCACGGTAAAGCACCTCGATATCATAGATGAGGGCGATATTATCCGCGTACGCGTTGCGGCGAACGGATTTCTTTACAATATGGTACGCATTATCGTAGGCACGCTTGTCGAGGTCGGACTTGGTAAAATCGAGCCGAGCGATATGGCGGATATTATCGCGTCGTGTGAGCGCTCGCGTGCGGGTATGACCGCGCCGCCGGAAGGGCTTTACCTGCGGCACGTAGAATTTAAATAAATTATTTCGAAGTAGGAACTTTTATGCTTTTTGATTAGGAGGATAGCTATGAAAAAATACGGTATATTTGTTTGTTTGATGTTGCTGGCACTCACTGTGCTTTTTTCGATAAACGTATTGGCAGATGAAGATATATCGCAGGAAACCGATTCCAAAGTATACAGTATAACTTTCGGTTCAAATGACCCAAATGCCGATATAACGCTAAGTGCCGACACAGCCAAGGCGGGCGAGCGCGTTTATGTTTACATTGAGCGTTCTCTCGGAAAAAGTATAGATAAGGTAATATATGACAGCGATGACGAGCTTGGCTATGCCACCTGGTCACAGCCGGGAGTGTATTATTTTACAATGCCTGAGGCTGATACATACGTCAGCATTAAATTTGTTGATGTCACTTGGGATGACCTTGCGGTCAGCGTAGCCACAAGCGACACAAAATATTTGGAGCTTGAAAAAACGCATTATCTGCCCGGAACGACAGTCACCGTAGTTACGCACGCAAGCGTTGACAGATGTGTAGTGGGTATAGAGGTTATAGACAAGGCAGTATACGGCACCTATAGGGAA
The DNA here is from genome assembly GCA_045587285.1 of Candidatus Flemingiibacterium sp. Taxonomy (GTDB): domain Bacteria; phylum Bacillota; class Clostridia; order Oscillospirales; family CAG-272; genus Flemingiibacterium. The sequence goes on from JAZNBZ010000194.1 coordinate 1,749, forward strand.
GTGTGGCTTGACGCAACTAATATGGGAGACGGCACATTTACCTTTGTTATGCCCGATTATCCCGTAATCCTTCGAGCTGGGTACAATAAGCCGACGCCCGATACGGTTATCGACATAATGGAGGATTATGTGGTATTCCGGGATATAGACAGCAGTGAAATCGAATTTTCGATGTCGGGTACTAAGGGAGCCAAAGCAACTGCGGGTCAAACGGTCAGCTTTTCGGCTAAGCCAAAGCAGGGATACACTATTTCACAAATTGAAATAGTAGCTGTAAAAACGAGTTCTAGGCTTGAGTTTGAGTATGACCGCAACACCGAGCGTTACTCGTTTACAATGCCAACCTCTGAAGTTATGATATTTATTTCAGCCAACGTAGCGAGCGAAAAAAGCTATACGGTAAGCACGTTTTTCGATGCCGCTCTCGGCGATGTCGAAGCTTCCCGAACAACTGCTAAATACGGTGAAAAGGTATACGTTGATATTTTCCCCGACGATGACGTTACGGCTTCAAAGATTTATGTATTGGCGAACAAAACGGTGTCATTTGTGTCCGTGCTCAAGGATGCTTACGGGTACTATTTCATTATGCCGGAGTCTGACGTTACAGTTTCCGTCGAATTTGAAAAGCCCGAGCCTGAACCCGAGCCTGAACCCGAACCCGAACCCGAGCCTGAACCCGAACCCGAGCCTGAACCCGAACCCGAACCCGAGCCTGAACCCGAACCTGAACCTGAACCTGAATCTGAACCTGAACACAAAGATGTTTGTCCTTCGAGGGTCTACAACGACGTCAGTGAAAATTCGTGGTATCACGAAGCGGTTGACTATGTAGTATCTACGGGACTTATGAGCGGATACTATACGGATGTATTCGCCCCCAATGATACGACTACGCGGGCAATGATAGTGACGGTGCTTTGGCGTCTTGAAGGCTCGCCGAGGGTGTCCGATAAATCAGCGTTTGAAGACGTGGCGGAGGGCGCTTGGTATGCAGAGGCAATAAAATGGGCGGCTGAAAGCGGCGTGGTAAAGGGAATCAGCGATACCTTGTTTGATCCCAACGGCACCATTACACGCGAGCAGCTCACCACAATGCTGTACCGCTATGCTAAGTATAAAAATACAGTAAGCACATCAACCACCGATAGCATCAATTATACCGACGCACACAAAATATCATCGTGGGCACTTGATGCCGTCGCATGGTGCAATACCAACGGTATAATAAGCGGCAAGGGCGAATTGCTTGATCCGCAAGGTGCCGCATCGCGTGCAGAGGTTGCACAAATGCTCTTTAACTATAGTAACCTCAAATAACCGCGTGGAATTTATCTGAATTTTACCTTTTGATGTCTTGACTTTTACTCCGCATTATTGTATAATACACTTGTAATATTGTAACGGTATTATGTATGTATAACAATCAGGATATGGAGCGTAAATTATGACAAACACAGAAAAAGCACGCCGATCACTCGATGAAGCAACGAAGCTTATCCGCGAAAAGCCTATAAACAGCACGCTTGTTGAGAGATATTTTCTTCTTTACGAGGCGTGGGATGAGTATGCGGAATTGCACCAGCCGATAATTCAGGGCAAGGGACTTTTCTACGTTCTCGAGCACGCGTCACTTCCCGTGAAGGAGTACGATCTTCTGCTCGGGCGATTCGACGATCACGTTCCAAGTGTCGAGGAAGAGGCGCGACTTCAGGCTCTTTGGAAAAAGGATCCAAACGAAAATCCTATTGTAACGCACAATCCGGGACATATAACTCTGCTTTTTGACGACGTTCTTAAGGACGGGTTGCCGGGCACTATAGAAAAATGCGAAGCGCGTGTTAAAAAGGCTGCCGAAAAGGACGAGTGCGAGGATGCGCGAGCTTTTCTTGAGGGTATGCTCCTCGTTTACAAAGCTATACTTATGTATATCGGCCGCTATGCCAATGCGGCGAGGGAAGCCGGAAACGCCGAGTGCGCCGATGTATGTTCTGCACTTACAAGGCGTGCGCCCGAAACCTTCCGAGAGGCTCTTCAGCTTATACTTTTTGTCTACACGGTTTATATAATTTATGCATCAAAAATGGTGGCTTGTCTGACGCTCGGACGCCTTGACGACATACTTTTTCCGTTTTATGAAAGCGACAAGGCGCGCGGGGTGTCTGATGAGGAGCTTGGCGCATATATCGACGATTTTTCAGCTAAGCTCAGCCTTCACCTCGGTCGCGGTGAGCACCAGATGGCAAACCTCGACGGTGATTATACAAATACCGGTTGGACGCGAAATCCCGTTTACGATTCGCCGGCGTATATCCTTATCGGCGGATACAGTAACGTACGCGACCACCAAAGCAATCCGCTTACCCTTCTTTTTGCAAAGCACATTGAGCCCGCGCTTAAAAACCCCGTTTGCGTTTGCCGATATACCAAGGACACAAACGAGGCGCTTTGGGACGTTATCTCAAAAAAGGTCACGGAAAACGCGTCCGTGCTTCTATATAATGATGAAACGCTTATCCCGGCACATCTTTACGCAGGCGCACAGCATGCCGATGCAGTCAACTACTCGATCCACCCGTGCAACTGGGCGGATATGGGCGGCGGCTCTGCCTCTCTCGGCGTTACTGGCACGGATATACCGACGTTTCTTAACGAGGTGCTTCATTCGAATGCCGAATTTTCGTCGGTCGAAGGTATTATAGCGGCGCTTTCCGACAGATACGCCGCAGCAATCAAAAAAACCGCAGACCGATACCGAGATATTCTCAAAAACGGTTCTTCATACGGCTGTGTTTTGTCAGTTGCCGACTGCTTTCTTGGCAATCCTCTTCGGCTCGCCAAGGGCTTCAGAAACGGTGGGGTGAAGTATCCTGTAATATATTCCTGCCTGCGTGCCATCGGCACGGCGACGGATATGGTGTGCGCCGTTAAGGAGCTTGTTTTTGATAAGAAAATTTGCACGCTTTCGGAGCTTGTCAAAATCGCGGACAACGATTTTATCGGCTGTGAGGATATACATAAAATGTGCCGCAAGGCACCGAAATACGGCACGGGCAACGTTGTTGCGGACGACGTAGCCGTTTCTATAATGAACTCGCTTCTCGACGCTATCGACCGCGAAACAACGAACGAGCGCGGCGAGCGTGATGTATACTCGATGAACGTCACCATAAACGACTCAAACCACATCTACGAGGGCAGAAACGCTCCGTCAACCGTTGACGGCAGACTTCGCGGCACCGCGTTCAGCGAAAACCTTTCTCCGACTGTCGGGTGTGCCGCAGGCGTTACCTCGCTTCTGGGCTCCGTGTCGAAGCTTCCGTTTGAGCGTATACACTCCGGCGCGCTCAATCTTCGCCTTTCGCGCAGCTCGGTGCGCGGTGAGAATGCGGCGGCGCATATAAAGGCGCTTATAAAGTCCTACTTTATGAGCGGCGGTATGCAGCTTCAGTTCAGCATAGCCGACACGGATGAGCTTCGCCGTGCGAAGGAAAATCCCGACGAGTACCGCGACCTTATGGTTCGCATCACGGGCTACAGCGCGGTGTTCGTTGACATATCGAAGTCCGGTCAGGAGGAGTTCATTCGCAGGGAAGAAATGTGATTCCTTGGGCGCGGTCCGCACTCGTTTGGAGCAAAAACGCTCTTTCAAAATTAAATATAATCAGGCAGTACAGCGCTACGAAAAGTGGCTGTACTGCTTTTTGTTATTTTGTGCGATAGCAACTAAAACAAAAAAATCTCCGCTTTGGTCTGCTAATTCGATGCTTTTTTGTCTAAAATGTAGAAAATTAGACGAAATATGTCGAAAATGTTGCTTTTTAATGTTTTTTGTGATAGACTTATTAAGTAGTTTTATGTAAAAATGTCATTTTTGCATAAAAAGTATTAACTAATTAAAAACACTGGAGGCATTTCATTATGGGAGGAAAAATTTTAAAAAGATTTTTTACGGGCATTTTAGTCATTGCAATGATGTTTGCTATGGCCGCTTGCTCTACAAATTTAAAAGGCACGTACACGATGTCTGACGGACTAATCAAACAGAGCTTTATTTTTGAAGATGACAACAAAGTAAAAGTGTCGGCTTTCGGCATAGATATCGAGGGTGAATACGAGATCGTTAAGGACGAGATCATAATAACCTATAGCTTTATGGGCTTTAGCTACGATTTTGTGAAGAGCTTCGAAAAAAACGGCTCGTCTATTTTTGTTGATGGAGTAGAGTTTGTACAGGAAAAGTAAATAATCATTTCATAGCGATAATAAGGGGCTGGTGATAGTGAAAAAAATAATAAGCGCAATACTCGCCGTGCTGATGCTGTTTGTCTGCGTGAGCGCAGGCATAACGACCGTTAGCGCAGCTAAGAAAAAGGATGAAGCAAGGGCGATTGCGATCGTATTTGATAATTCCGGTTCTATGTACGCTGCCAAGAATGTTGCGTGGTGCAGAGCGACATATGCTATGGAGGTCTTTGCTTCGATGTTAAATAAGGGCGATACGCTCCTTATTTATCCGATGTGGCCTTTTGAGGTAAACGGAGAAGAGTATACAATGGAGAATCCGCTTAAAATAACGGATTCAAAGCAGTCAACGGATATTCGCAACATTTATACTCCCGATCCCAAGGGCACGCCGATTGAAAGCCTTGACAGCGCAATTGACGGACTTAAGCAAATGAACGTCGATAAAAAATATATCATCGTACTCACCGACGGTGATGAATTTTATCGCAGCAACGCCCGACTGGGCAAAAAAGAAAGTAAGCGTCAGCTTGATGAGATCATTCAGAAGAATGCAGGCTCAGATCTGACAATGATGTATCTCGGTATTGGAGAAAACGCTATCATACCGGATACGACGGAATCGGATTATTTTGTAAAGAAGCACGCCAAAAGCAGCGCAAACGTTCTGTCCTCGCTGACGGAGCTGTGCAATAAGATATTTGGTAGAGATACTTTACCTGAAAATCACAGATCGGGTAAAAAAATTGATTTTGATATCTCGATGAGCAAGCTTATCGTATTCGTTCAGGGCGAGAATATCTCCGATTTGAAGCTTACCGATCCAAACGGGCAGGCGATGCGCGCCGTAAACCAATCTTCGACACAATATTCCACGAAGGGTAACGGACTATACGATAACGTCCCCGACAGCTCACTTCAAGGAATGATGGTTACCTTCGAGGATTGCTCAGCAGGTACGTATACGATTGACTTTTCCGGAAAAGAAGCAAGCATTGAGGTGTATTACGAGCCGGATGCTGATCTCGATTTCGTTTTTACTGATGCTGACGGCAATACAGTAGACTCGGAAGCGCTTTACGAAGGCGACTACAAAGTCAGCTTCGGTATGAAGGATGCGAAGACAGGTCAGCTTATAGAGTCTGATCTGTTGGGCAATCCGAGCTACAAGGGCGAATATTCCATCAACGACCAGAAAAATCAGATAGTTTGTGACGGCTATAGCGGCATAGTAGAGGTTCCGTTGAAAATGAACGACACGTTTGATGCAAATCTAACGGTTACCTATCTCAGCGGTTATTCGATCAGAAAGGACTCCACCGACTTCGGCTGGCCCTTCGGCGGCATTAAAGTTGCTGCAAGACCTGCAGGGAACCTGAAGCTTGAGATTTCAGGCGGCGACGAGGTCTATTCCTTACAGGACCTCGATGAGGGAAAGCCGTATATTGCGGAAATCTACTATGAAGGAAGCAAGCTTGTCGGCGAGGAGCTTCAAAAGGTAAAGCTGGAGTGGAATCCCGATAAGAGCAACGCTGAAATAACGCAGGAATTTGCAGACGATCATTACAACCTGTGGCTTGAGTATAAGGACCCCGCGAATCCCCAAAACACCGAATGCGGCTCATGTACCGTGACTATTTTCGCTTCGTACCAGCAGGAGGGAAGCGACAACGCTCAAACGCAGAAATCGCTCACGTACATAATCGTTGACGACTTTGTTCCGCTTCGCTTGGAAATGATCGCACCCGATAGCTATATCACCATCGGAGAGCTTGATGAAAGCAACCCGATAGTCGTAGGTTTGTCTATCGGCGGAAAAAAGCTATCTTCCGAGGATTTCGATGCTGTCAAGTTAAACGTTGATTGCGGCGGTATTGAGTATATGCTCACGCCGGACAAGGAGTCCTCCGCCTATCTTATCAAGCTTTTGCCAACGGATAATATTGAGGAGGGAAGCTATACTGTCAGTGTAACGGCAGAATATACCGACCACATAGGCAGAGTTACAGAAACCGACACTGCCACGACGGTAACGTTGAGTCTTATTCCGCTGTGGGTAAAATGGCTTGTATCTATCCTGATTCTGCTTCTGATAGCTATTATCATATGGCTTTGGCTCAGAACGCCGGTTTTACCCAAGAAGATCAAGCCGTATAACATTTCGGTAAAGGTTGCCAATCGAGAAATGTCCAACCTGAAGGCGGCGGCTATCTACTCCGGAAGGGGCAAAAAACGTACCATTAAAATAAAGGGCACGGGAGATCTTCAGGACGCTTATTGGAGCGCAACGCTCGTCCCTGCAAAGGATAGCTACAGATATCTCCCATCCAAAAAGAGAAAGGCTATGGTGCTAAACGGAACCACGAGGGCGTCAGGCAACGTGGCGAAGATAGACATCGGCAACGAATCGTTTGCACGTAGTAAAAAAGATGGCAGTCTCTACCGCACGTCTGAAAGTGTAAAGGATTTCCGTTTCCCACAAGGTGCTATCAGTTATTCGGGTACAAAAGACATAAACGGCAGACCTACTAAATATTCTGTGTCCTGTGACATAAAGTTCGATAAAAAATAATCTGTAAGCAACTATATAAAGGAGTACATTATGGAAAACAAAAGAATTTATGAAGAACTTAAGCCCAACGAAGTCAATGCAGCGTATCTTTTCCTCGGAATCGGCGGCGCAGGCTGCGATATCGTAAAGAGAATAGCTAAAAGATGCCATCCGGCAGAAAGAGAAAACATCAGCTTCCTGTGTATGGACACTGACGTTAACGACCTTAAGAGGATAAAGGACGAGCTCCCCTTTGTGCATATCATTCAGACGTCCACAACTCAAACAGTAGGAGCTTTTCTTGACAACGACGACGACGCGCGTAAGCGCTGGTTCCCCAAGAGCGCGGTAATGTACGATAAGACGATGTCAGAAGGTGCAGGTCAGGTGCGTGCGATCTCCCGTCTTGCAGTTGACGCTACCATTAAGACGGGCAGAATCCGTCCGCTGTATGACTCTATCGACAACCTCTTCAGAAAGACCGGTAAAGAGCTCAAGCAGTCGATGCGCTGTATTATTGCAAGCTCCTCCTCCGGCGGTACCGGCTCGGGTATGATTCTTCCCATTTCTATGTTCATTCGCAACTACGTCAAGGAAAAGTATCCGAATGCGGCACTTCTTACAAGAGCACTCCTTCTTCTTCCCGAAACCCTTGACAGCGTTATTGATTCCCAGACGGAGCGTGACAGCCAGGCACGTAACGGATATTCGACCATAAAAGAGCTTAATGCCTTTATGATGAAGGGCTCCGGATTTGTGGATCTCGATCCCGATCTCTGGCAGTACCGCGACCTCCACATCGACGTTCCGATAGCAGGCTCTGATAAGCTCAAGTCGCTCTCGACTCTCCCCATCGACTTCTGCTTCCTGATGGACGGTCAGGACGCCGAGGACAGCACGCTTACAAGCTATGAGCAGTATAAGGAGCAGGCTTCCATCGCACTTTACGAGCAGAATATCGGTCCGATGCAGAGAAAGGCCGCTTCGACAGAGGACAATATCATCAAGGAGCTTGCAAAGTCCCGAGGACGCAATAGATTCGGCGGTATCGGTGCAGGTATAATACGTTATCCGTATGAGAGAATCGTTGACTACGTTGCCTGCGACCTCGCGAGTGACAGTATTGGCGGAGAGGGCGAGTCCTCGAAGTGGACGAAGTATGATAAGGCTCACAAGCTCTATATGAAGGAGCAGAAAAAACGCGGTCTGTCGCTTGAGTCCTCCAAGAAGCTTGGCGAGTTCTATATGGAGCATATGGAAAGCTCTGCGAAATCCGGCGGTGATGCATTCTCCAAGGATCTGGTAGGCGTATATCTTGAGAATATTGATGAGCGAGTAGAAGAATATATCGCTAATCTTGATGCGCAGATCGAATCTGTTGTTTTAACAGATCCTTCCGTAGCAGGGGCACTCAACTCTACGTCGGGACTTGATACTGCAATCGACTATAATAATCAGGAGAATTCGCTCAGCACCAACATTGATAACATTATCGCCTTTAGAAACAAAGTCAAGGAAAAGGCAAAGGACGGCTCCTATAAGATCGACGATATCGCCAAGCGCTTCATAGAGGGCGTATTTACTAACGAAAAGCTTACAACTATAATCGACGAAGATTATTCCGTTGAAAAGCTTCTCAAAAACAGCCTTAACGACGTTGCACACCCGTGCGCGGCACGCTATATAATCTATAAGCTCAAGAGTACACTAGAAGAAAAGCTCAAGGAAGGCGATCATCTTGATGCCGCAAAGGCGCTTGAGGGCGCCGACAACGCAGATTATACCTTTAAGTTTGCAAAGGGAGCTGTTATCGGTCTCGAGGGACTCAGATCTCTTGAAAAGGAAAACCCCTCTGTATTCGATAAGATGAAGGGATATAACAGCCTTTATGAAACGGCAAACGAGGCACTCCCCGCTTACCTCAAAAAAACTAAAGAGTGGTGCCGCGAGGAGGCAAAGCACGCGGCATATGAAAAGGCTTACGGTTATGTCAAAGCCTATGCAGAGGAGTATGAGCGCTTCTTCAACTCCTTTGAAGAAAAGGTCAAGAGACTCAGCCGCATAAAGGACGATATATCCAATGAGCTCAAGTACAAGAAGGGCGATTCCGTTATGAATATCTGCTCTGACGGTGAGGTACTTGCAGAACTCAGCCGTACAGCTCTCAGCAAGATCTCGCAGGAGTCCTCGCTTCTTTGCTCTGACATTAACGGCGCTATCTTTGATCAGGTTAAGAAAAACGCCGTATTCAATATGGAAAGAGCCATCGCGGGCGACGATCTCTCGATTGAAAACCGTCACAAGGATATTTTTGACGATATTCTCATTGGATACTTTAAGGACGAGATATTCGATAAGTGTGAGGAGATCAACGTTGACGTTATAAATTCCATTGTTCTCGAATACAAGCTTACCGAGGGAATAAAGGCACGTTCGAACGGTGCGGAATTCATCTTCAAGGCAAGCGACGCAGAGTCTTATCTTAAGACCAAGATCGCTATGGGTTCGAGAATTGCGGCGCCCTCTATTCAGAGAATGCTCAACGTTGAACCCAGAGAGATCAATCGCTGTGCATACAACACAAGCCTTACCGATAACCGCCAATTCAACGTCCGCGTTCTTCTCGAAAAGGGCGATCCGTGTGAGTCGGTTTCTAAATATGAGATTCGCTTTTTCAATGCGCTCTACAATGTAACTCCCGATAAGCTTAAGAAGTTTGCGGCTCCTTACGTCACGGAGACAGGCAAGAAGGAATCCGGTACATATCATAAGGCTTACCACAACTATTCTAAGACGATAGGCCCCGATTCCACCAAGAACGCATCTATGTCCACTCATATCGACAAGCGTTGGGACAGCATCAAGGAGATGCCCGAAATAGATGACGAGTATCAGAAGAGTATTGTACTCGGTATTCACAAGGCGTTTATCTACGGTATCGTTCACGGCGCTATCCAGCACAACCCGCTTTCGCTCAAGGCAGGCGGTAAGCTTGTATACAACTACAAGAACTCCAACGATCGCTTTGAATCGCTCGTTGTTTCGAACGGAACGCTTTGCGATGAGTTCTATGAGATTCTTGACGCTCTCTACGTAAATGCCAAGGTCGTTGAGGATATCAACGAGGTAATAAAGCAGCGTAAGCGCGCAATGAGTATTATGAAGAACTGCAACTATGAGCAGACGGAATTCTTCAAGGATATGGCAAACTTCGATATGTTTGAATTCTACGAGGGTAAGAGAAAATCCGACTCTCTGTCTGCCAAGGAGCTTGTAGCTCTCGCAAATACGATCGAAGAGAACGTAGCTAAGAAGCGCGAGGACCCCAATTTCGACGGTCAGGTTACAGAGAACACAACCAGCCTTTTTGCGATCCCGCTTATCTATTATTACTCGCTGCCTAACTCCAGCAGATACGTTTCCGAGCTCAACGCTATGGTAGATGCTGTTATCGGCGTATTCAGAGAAGAATATGAGACTTGGGAAAAAGAAGAGGACGTTAAGTTCGTTCTTTGCGACAGACTTATAAACGAGTTTGACCTACTCCAGGAAAACTACAGAAAGTATGCCGAACACGATGGCATTAACGTTCCTTCCAATATGGAGGACAACGAGGTTCTTGACGTAATCAGAAGAAAGATTCAGGAAGAGGTTCGCTCCGCTCCCGAGCCCGAGGATTATGAGACCCTTCTCGATCATATTGCAAAGCGCGCAAGAGCTTAATCTACCAAAACAAAAACGGAGGTATGCTTTATGTATACTGTCATAATAGCGGAAAAAAAGCATTTTGACGCAATTGAACACAATAAACTGTATTTCAAGCCGTTTCTTGACAGATTAAATAAAGAGTTTGCGTTTTGCGAATGGAATCCTCTGGGCAAAAACTTATACGAATGTGTTCCCGAGCTTGTAAAAACGGTTGGAAGACATTCAACGTGGCGTGCTGTAATTCTCAAGGATGATAGCCTTGCACTTTTACAAAATCCGTATGATGCTATCAGCTATGAGAGAATGCGTGAGTGCGAAGCAAAAAATCAGCTTGTAAATCCGCTCGATGATGTAGGTGACGCAGATCCTGCGTCACCTACAGAGTGGAGCTCTGATTTTGCATCTCAAGAATCCTTCGATTGCTGGAAGCGCGAGTGCGGCGAACGTATAAAGATGCGCCTTCGGGATAATGCCGAGATATTCAGAGATGCGCTCCGGTTTCCGCTTCAGCGCCTTGCAACCTGCCTTTGTTATACTCCAAACGATCTTCAAAATAACGGTAGCGTTAAAAACTATGAAACGACCGATTTTTTTGACAACGTTCTCGATTCGATGAATTTTGAAAAGCATCTTTTGGATTTTGAGCGCGTGTATCATCTTGAGCTTGATAAGCTCAAGGATGAGCTCAGAAGGGAATGCCTTGAAGAAATGCTCCCGGACGACGGTCTTTTAATCAGAAAGGGTTCTATGGGTATAGCGCTGCCTACGGAAGTATTTTGCTTTGCTGAAAGAACGACAGAAACAGGATTTTGTGATGACCGTGTGTATTGGGAAAATCACGTAGGATTTGAATATTCCGATTTTGTCGGAAGAAATATGTATTTCGATAAAATCAGGTTTATAGCGTCCGATATTTTGCCCTCAACACACCAGAATTACAGATACGACCGCATACGTTTTCTGTATAATCTGCTTCTGTTTTCGCTTAACGAAGTGCCCAGTGGAACTATCCGTCCGAGAAAGTTGTATTGCCTTGAGAGCGAAAACAACGAGAAATCTTTGAATTTTATCGCTTCTGCGTACATATGTAAGCTTAACAATTCAATAGAACTCATTGACGGACAAATCGAAAAAATCAAGAGAGAGGTTCCTAAGGAGTTGACTGACTCCGATGCAGAAAAGCTGTTTTGTGCTAAGGTTACTGTTCCCGTAGCGCCTAATAAGGACTTTGTTGAGGAGGAGCTTTACGCAAACCAGAGTGACTATGGTTATTTCAGCGATTCGTTTGGAGATGATCTATTCAATTGGTCGGCACAGACTAAAAAGACCGCCGAATCTGTCGAAAAGCTTGCCAAACAGCCCAGACGCGCTCTGAAAAAATCCATAGAGAAGCTGGAATATGAATGTGACGTGGACTACAATTTGATCCGCGCTATGAATTCATTCCAGATAGACGATGTTCGCGAGTATACGGACGCCGAAAACGACAAAATGGTCAACACAGACGTAACAAACGTCTTTGACCTCTCCCGTTATCACGAGGAGATAAAGAAAGAGAGTGAAAACGTTTCCTCGGTTATAAACCGACGTATGAAGAAAAAGACGAATATCGTATTAGGCATTATATGTCTGGCACTATTCCTGGTGTCGTTTTTGCCGATTATATTCACAAATAAGGCTACAATCAGCTCTATGTCGACATCCATACTGTTTTCTTTGCTATGCATAGCCGTTCTTTTGGTCGTTTTGGGAGTGACGGTAATATTGCTCCGTTTGCCTTTGAAAAAAGCACTTAACGACTTCAACGAAAAGGTGCGCGGCATCGAGAATGAGGTACGCGATGCTATGAGTAAATATTCCGACTATCTCAGTTGTGTGGCCAATGTCAGACGCGGCTACAGAGTTCTAAATTTCTCTGAAAACAGCGTTGATAAATACGACAGAGATATCCGCATAAGAAAAAAGCATAGGAATGATATTGAAAAGGTGCGCGCAAGGGTTATTGATAAATACGAGGACTTTCTTGATGACAGCCTTCCGCTCGACGATCTTATGGTCGTTCCTTATCAATACAATTTCGGCATTGAAAACAGAGAATACGACTACTACCCGCCGTATTTGCCGGATGACAGACATTTTATTGATTATCTTGCGCCCGGTAACAAGGTAGAGCTCCCGTCTGATTTTGTCACCAAAATAACGCTTAGAATGGAGGAAATATATGACTAATTCACTCAGTAATCTACTGTTGCTTTTGGCATTTATCCCCTTCGTGCTTTTCGTTATTATTAATGCAAAGATGAACTTAAAGAAGAACGTAAGAAACAAACAGTTTTTTATGCCGTTCGTTGCCATAGCAGTAGCTATAGTGCTGTTCATATTTATGAACAAGCTCAGCAACGTATTCTATTCGTTCTTCTATTCGATGATCTTCACACTGAATGGCTGGGCAGAGAAGTTAACGCAGATTAGCTATCTTAATTGGGCTGCAACGGCACTGTCCTTTGTTTCCAAGCTGATTAGTGACTTTTTGACTAAATTCAACGTAACGTATGTGCTGTTGATCCTGTTTAACATATGTTCGATGGCTTGCTTCCTTGTGGTGAAAAAGGTACTGCTGCTTATATTCACCCCCAAAAAGCACAACACGTCAATCTCGAACAAATTTGTAGGTATATTCTACGATTTTGACGAAAAAACGGACTTGTGGTATGTTAAGAAGCATTTCGGTCAGGCAAAGACGTTCTTAAAGAGCGCATACTATGCAGCCGCTGTGATCTCCGCATTGGCCGTATGCGTTTCGTTCTATCTTTGCCATAAAGGACTTATACTTGTTCCATTCTACCCAGTATTTCCGGTTATAATTATGGGAGAAGTGGCGTTCTTTATAGACGGATTGGAATTTGACCAGTTAAGCTCTGTATTTTCTGCGGAGATAGACAACTCAAGGCATATAACGAATTATGTAATTCTTCGTAAAAAACTACGCGAGCTTTTCTCTGATAAGCTTATATCGGACGGAACGAGTGTTAACGATGCTGTTGTCAGAGGCGTGTCCATCGATCAGATCTTGGAAGAAATAAAAGCAGAATATGGCAAAATCGGCGAGAACTATGCGATGTTCATACGCAAAAAGGCCATATCCGGCTTCAAGCCGAGCGCTGATTACGTGCGTTCCGGTATCGAGCTTACCTCAGGAAAAAGTCTTCTTTTCAACACTCCGTTCTACTATAAGCTCACGCCGTATATGTTCTACGCTATGCATAACGCGCTCCTTCGCGGCGGAAAAGTACTTATTGTGCTTGGAAGACACGGAACAGAAGATGACATTATAGAGTGGTGTAATGACGGCTTCTTCCAGGTAACGGGACTTCCTATGCTTTGGAACATCAAAAAACTCGGCAAAGAGGAAGATGCCTGTGATATCGGTATTGTAACAAGATCCGGCGTTCACGACCTTGAATTACACAGAGCGAACAGAGCGTTTCTCAATGATGTGTCCTTTGTGTTCCTTCTCGAGCCTTCAAGGCTTGTAACCACCGCACAGATAGGCCTCAATCTTCTTGTGAGAAATATTAGCGTGAGCAACAACGCGGTATATTGCTCGGTAGACAAAAACTGCGACGGTCTTGTTGACTCGCTTTCCCACATTCTTATGACCGACATAACAGAGGTTTCAGCGACGGAATTCCCAGAGGGTACAAGCTCATATATGTGCTGGAAGGCGGACAGCGAGCACCTTCAGCACAGAATCACCCCCGGTATTTCCAGATACCTTGGTATGGGAACGGAAATATCTCTTGTCGCCCTCAAAAACAATGTAGAAAGAGTCGTGTGGTACGGCGGTGACGCCTATCCGGTGCTTGACCAGCATTGGATCGCGAAGCAGTATTATCACGATCTGCTCGCAACGACCTCTTTACCTGCGACACAGGAAACCTTTGATAAGTATTTCAAGGTATCCTTTAACTTCTGCAACGAGCAGACCAAGGACAACTCTTTTATTTCGGTTGAAGATGAGTTCTGCAATCTGTTTGAGGTTAAGCGAGAGTTCGCTACTATATCGAAAAACCAAGGGTTTGTGAACGTTATATCCTCTGATTATATGCTTCGTGACTATATGATAGAGAATAACGAGATATTCACGTCCGATCCCAAGGCGATCCCGTACATATCTGCGGACTACGCAAGAACAAAGAGAAATATCATTCTTAAAATATGCCTGCAGATGAGCATTCTCGGAATCCTCAGAGAAGAAGTCCTCAAGGAGTTTATACTTATTGGCATAGACAGCACGGAAGACAAGCTTGAAAAGATTATTTGGAAAAATATCTGTGCTATCTACTGTAAGGACGGCGAGGATAAGATCGTTATCAAAACTCCGTTTGGAACTAAAGTGTTCACAGACGATACAATAGTCTACAAGCGCGAATTTTCCGTTGAAACAGGGAAGTTTGAGGACTATTTCGTGATAACTGACACCTACTTCAAGCAGTACGTAATAGACGATCTGCAAAGCGCCAGATATATTGCGGAAAAAGGCAACGAAAGCACCTTTCTCGGAACCGAACTTAAGGGACATATTCTTCAGAAATATCTTCCCGGACAGTTCATCACTCTTAACGGAAAGTATTACGAGATGCTGTCCCTCTCTGGGGATAATCAGGTCATTGTACGAAGAGCGGCTGACCATATAAACGCAAGATACGCATATCGTCACGTCAGAAACATATGCATTGACGCTACATATGACAACGATGGTATGGGTATGCTCAAGTCGATAAACGGCGTGAAAATTTATAATCAGTTTGCCAACTTCTCTGTTGATACCCCTGCGTATTGGCGTATGAGCTCGTACAGCGATTTTGAAAATGCAACAAAGGTCGTTATCAACAACGTTCCTCAAAGAAGATATATCAACAAACATATTCTAAAGCTTGACTTTTCGAGCTTTGGCGATATGTTTACAAGCGAAATCAGAACAACTCTTACGCTTCTTATGAACGAGGTGTTCAGAACAATGTTTGCTGAAAATCAGCCGTTCATTTTAGCTGCTACAAAGGGTGATTTTGAGAAGCCGCTTACATATTCGCTTTCCGGAGATGCGGTTGAAGAAAATTGTATCTATATTATTGAGGACAGCCAGCTTGATATTGGTCTTCTTGTGGCCGTCGAAAGAAACTTCGAGCGCATAATGCAAATTGTTTCCGATTATCTTGCGTGGAACAAGGAATTTTACTATCCTGAACCGATTTTGCATACTGAGGAGCCCGCGGTGGAAGAAGATGCTGCACCCGAAGCGCCTGCCAAAAAGAACTTTATAAAGAACGCCTTCGATAAAGTGAAGGGCTTCTTTAGCAAGCTATTTGGCGGTTCCCGAAAGAAAAAGGATATTCCCGAGGTTCCTGCGCAGGATTATATGATGATCTACGGAAAACCCCACAAAAAGGTAAACGGCAAGTGGGTGGCTTGCTCGCAGGAAGAATTCGACAGAAAAATGGAAAACCGTCATCAGGCTATAGAGGAAAAGAAGGAGGCTGAAAAAGCCGAAAGAGAGTCTGAGAAGGCGGAGCAGGAGGTCAAGGAAGCAGACGATTCCATTGTGACGGTTGAGGTTGAGCCTTCGTGCGACAATTTAGAGCCCGAAAACGTGGCGGAAACCGAAGCGAAACCGGAACCAACGCCTTTCGATGAACTTTCTTCGGATGTGCCTGAGGAAACGATTGAACAGCCAATACAAGCCACAGAGGACGGCACTGCTGAAGCTTCAGAGGAAGAGCAGCAAGAGACGAAAGCTAAAAAGAAAGGCTTTTTTGCAAATCTCTTTAAGAAAAAAGATAAAAAAGCCTCAAGGAAGAAAAAAGAGCCTTTAACCGATGCGGTATCCGAGGAAATGAGGGACGCGGACGATACGCCTACCAACGAGCCGAATGAAGATAATATTGAGGAAAAGGAGGAAGAGTTTGATGTATCCGGAGTCTGATAATGAAGAAATGAATGGCATCTCTACCGACGTTACGGAAGAGTCGTGTGTCGAAGCGATATCTCCCGAGTGCGAAAGCTCTTCCGCTCCTGAGGAAATCGCTCCCCTTGATAACTTAGCAGACGAACCCACAATGGACGCTACGGTGTTTGAAGAAGATGCCGTTGCACCCATCGAGGAGCCCACAATTTCTCAAGAAAAAAGCGAAAACTTTATCAATTACGGCAGAGATGATGCTCCGGACGGAGTGAACTATGCCGAAACGCTCGCTTTTTTGACCGAGCGGCTCAAATATGATGGTGGAGCACTTCGTCAGGCAAGACAAAATAAGGACGGCTCCGGCGTGATCGTCGTTGAGAATGACGCTACCGAATTTTGTTCATATTGTGGTCTTCCAATTTCCGGAGTCGATCATTATAGGCTACCCGACGGAAGAAAGCGTTGTACTAATTGCAATCGCTCGCTTGTTAAGTCTGTTGAGGAACTCAACTCCATATTTAACGATGTTTTGATTAATATGGAGCTTTTCTTCGGAGCGACTATAGACGTACCGATAAGCGTTGAGATGCTTGAGGAGCGAAAGCTCAAGAAGAAGGTTCGCAAGGGTCTCGGAGATCCGCCGAAGAACGTTTTGATTTTAGGCGTAGCCGTTGAACACAAGGGCAAATATACCGTTTATATTGAAAACGGTATACCGCGAGCATCTCTTATTGCAACTCTTGCTCACGAGCTTACTCACATATGGCAATACACTCATTGGAATGCCAAGAATATAAGAAAGACATACGGTCCTAAAATGCGGCTTCCCGTATATGAGGGAATGGCGATGTGGACGGAGATACAGTACCTCTACCACATCGGAGAGCATGCGATCGCGGAACGCGACGAGATCCTTACGCTTGCACGGAAGGATGAATATGGTGTCGGATTTGCTCTTTACATTGACCAATATCCACTGAAGAAAGAAACGAAGGCTTTTATTGATCCACCTTTTTCCGCAGGAGAAACGCCACTGAGCATCTAAATCGAAAAAACAGCGGAGTGAAATTCACTCCGCTGTTTTGCTATAAAACAAAATATCAATTATTCGGCATCGAAGGTAGCTTCGGTGATTACGGGCTGCCATCTAACAGCACCGAGAGTCATAATGTATGCGCCAAGCACAAGACCAAACCACTGGAAGTAGAAAGCAAAGGATGCAAAAGCAAGCAGAATCTGCTGGCTGAAAATGGTGGGGAGGCATACGAAATAGATAACCACCTGAGTTGCGTGTTCAACACCGTCTTTCTTGGAATCGAGCCAGCGCTGTAAATGGTTTTTAAAAAATACGTACACAAATTCGACACATTAGTGGATTTTTCACTAATGTGTTTAGTTGAATCGGGCGCTGCACGCATTTTGTGAATTGAGTGAAGTCAAAAAACGCAAATAAATGAACAAACCGTTGAAATTTCAAAATAAATATGATATAATTAACTGGATCGTCAAATACAAAATTTTGCA
>JAZNBZ010000195.1:0-4448 GCA_045587285.1 Candidatus Flemingiibacterium sp.
CACGTCCCACGCGCGTCCTTGCATCGCAAAGCGTCTTGTAGAGATCGCTCTCGCAGAGGGCGCAGACGCTATCTGCCACGGCTGTACCGGTAAGGGTAACGACCAGGTTCGTTTCGAGCTGACTATTAAAGCTTTCGCGCCCGATATGGCTATCATCGCTCCTTGGAGAGAGTGGGACATCAAGTCGCGCGACGAGGAGATCGACTACGCAGAGGCACACAACATTCCCCTTAAGATAAACCGCGAAACCAACTATTCGAAGGACAAGAACCCCTGGCATCTTTCTCACGAGGGTATGGATCTCGAATCTCCCGCAAACGAGCCGCAGTACAACAAGGAAGGCTTCCTCGAGCTTGGCGTATCCCCCGAGATGGCTCCCGACAAGCCTACATACGTTACCATTCATTTTGAAAAGGGCGTTCCCACCGCAGTTGACGGCGTTGAAATGGGCGCAGTTGAGCTTGTAACCAAGCTTAACGAGATTGGCGGCGCAAACGGCATCGGCCTTCTCGACATCGTTGAGAACCGTCTTGTCGGTATGAAGAGCCGCGGCGTTTACGAAACTCCCGCAGGCACCATCCTCTACAAGGCGCACAACGTGCTTGAAACAATCTGCCTTGATAAGGAAACCTTCCACTTTATGCAGGCGCAGATCGCGCCCAAGATGGCTGATCTTTGCTACAACGGTCAGTGGTTCACACCCCTTCGCGAGGCACTCTGCGCGTTCGTTGACAAGGTAAACGAAACCGTAACGGGCGACGTCAAGCTCAAGCTTTACAAGGGCAACCTCATCAACGCAGGCGTTACCTCGCCGTACACGCTCTATGATGAGCAGACCGCATCCTTCGGTGAGGACGAGGACTACAATCAGGCTGACTCCGCAGGATTTATCAATCTGTTCGGTCTGCCGATCAAGGTTAAGGCAAAGCTTGATCAGAAGAGATATGCGTTTCGCTTAATCACCTAATTTCTCGCGACGGCGCACCGTCGCTCGGGTGGGGGAAGAACCATCTCAAACGCCGAAGTTTCTTCCCCCACCCCCCTAACTCCTTGGCTATCCGACCTCCTTTGGATATATCAGTATCAGGCAAGGTATAGCCGAGCCGGGTGGGGTGCAGGGGAGGGCGGAGCGGCGCTTGAGCGCAGCGCCTCCCATGCCGTGAGCGTGAAGCGCTCACGAATGCATATCCCTCGCTATGAGGGATTTTTGCCTTTATAAAGAACACAAAACGAAAGGACGCGGATTTTCCGCGAAGATTATAATGAAACTCTGGCAAGGACGCTTTAAAAAGGACGTTGACTCGCGCGTTAACGATTTTAACTCGTCGATCTCCTTCGACGGACGTATGTACGCGCAGGACATAAACGGCTCCATCGCTCACGCGACTATGCTCGGTGAATGCGGTATTATCGAAAAGAGCGAGGCTGACAAAATTGTTGCGGCACTTCGCGAAATCCTCGCGGACATTGAGGACGGCAAGCTCGAATTTTCCGTGGACGCCGAGGATATCCATATGAATATCGAAACCATACTCACGAGCCGTATCGGCGACACGGGCAAGCGGCTTCACACCGCGCGCTCGCGCAACGACCAGGTCGCGCTTGATATTCGTATGTATCTGCTCGACGAGATAGCGGCGGTAAAAGCACGCGTGCTCGATTTACTTGAAGCAATAAGCGAAAAGGCGAAGGCTCACACCGACACCGTTATGGCAGGCTACACGCATCTTCAGCGTGCACAGCCCGTTACCTTTGCTCACTACATTCTCGCGTACGCGCAGATGCTTATGCGCGACTACGACAGACTTTGTGACACAGAGCGCCGTACTCGCGTAATGCCGCTCGGCTCGGGTGCGCTTGCATCTACCACGTATCCGATAAACCGCGAGCGTGTTGCCGAGCTGCTCGGCTTTCCTGCGGTAACGGAAAACTCGATTGATGGCGTTTCCGACAGAGATTTCGTTCTCGAGCTTGCCTCTGACCTTTCGCTTCTTATGATGCATATGAGCCGTTTTTCCGAGGAGATAATCCTCTGGTGCTCGTCCGAGTTCGGCTTTATCGAGCTTGACGATGCTTTCTCCACGGGCTCGTCCATTATGCCGCAGAAGAAGAACCCCGACGTTGCCGAGCTCGTACGCGGCAAGACGGGCAGAGTATACGGCGATATGATGGCGCTTTACTCGATGATGAAGTCGCTTCCGCTTGCATACAACAAGGATATGCAGGAGGACAAGGAGGCGATATTCGACGCTATCGACAACACTCTTATCAGCCTTGAGGTGTTTACCTCGATGTTTGCAACGATGACCGTACGCGCAGACAGACTTCGCCGTGCGGCGGCGCAGGGCTTTATCAACGCGACCGACCTTGCCGACTACCTCGTTAAGAAGGGTATGCCTTTCCGCGATGCTTACAAGGTTTCGGGCACGCTCGTCGCTTACTGTATCGACAATCGTAAGACGCTCGAGGAGCTGTCGCTCGACGAGCTTCGCGCAGTCTGCGACATATTTGACGCGGACGTTTACGAGGCAATCGACCTTCTTAACTGCGTGAACGGACGTAACGTTCGCGGCGGTCCCGCGAAGGAGTCCGTACTTCGTCAGATCGAAATCGTTGACAAGTTCGTGGGCGATAAGCGATGAAAACCGTACTTATAACGGGCGCATCACGCGGAATTGGAAAAGCGTGTGCCGAGTATTTTTCAGAGCGCGGCTGGCGAGTTGTGATAAACTATTGTAGCAGCGAGGCGGCGGCAGGTGAGCTTGCGGACAAAATCAATGCAAACGGCGGCGAGGCGTATGCGTTTCGCGCAGACGTCGGCAAGACCGACGAGTGCAAGGCGCTCGTTGAATACGCCGTCAGCGTTGGCGGCGGCAAGCTTGATGCACTCGTAAACAACGCCGCTATCGACGCGTTCGCGCCGTTCGATATGATGAGCGTCGATGACGAGCGGCGAATGTTCGACGTAAATCTCTTCGGTGCGATGGACTGCACGCGATTTGCGCTTCCGTCTATGGTGCGTGAGCGCGAGGGAAGTATAGTCAACGTGTCGTCGATTTGGGGACGCGTCGGCGCGTCCTGCGAGGTACAGTATTCGACGACCAAGGCGGCGCTTATCGGCTTTACGAAGGCGCTCGCAAGGGAGGTCGGCGTGTCGGGCGTGCGCGTAAACTGCGTCGCTCCCGGCATAATCGACACCGATATGAACGCTTCGCTCACGAAAGAGGATGTTGACGAATTTCTCACGGGCGTACCGCTCGGTAGAATGGGTACGCCGCGCGAGGTCGCGCAGTGTGTGTATTTCCTGTGCGGTGCGACGTACGTAACCGGACAGGTGCTTGGCATCGACGGCGGATATATTTGATAAATTTGATTTTACAGAAAGGGATAAATTACTATGATGAACGATCTTCTCAAAATGGCAGACCTCAACAAAGAGGAAATCAACGACATATTAAATCTTGCAACACAGCTTAAATACGAAACCAAGAACGGCATCGAGCACAAGCTCCTCAAGGGACAGACGCTCGGTATGATCTTCCAAAAGGCTTCGACGAGAACGCGCGTATCCTTCGAGGTTGGTATGTACCAGCTCGGCGGTCAGGCACTCTTCCTCTCCTCGCGCGATCTTCAGATCGGACGCGGTGAGCCGGTTGAGGACACCGCTCGCGTACTCTCTCGCTACCTTGACGGTATTATGATCCGCACCTTCGAGCAGAAGGAGGTTGAGGATCTTGCAAAGTATGCAAGCATTCCGATAATCAACGGTCTTACCGACTACTGCCACCCCTGCCAGGTGCTCGCTGACCTTCTCACCATCCGTGAGTTCAAGGGTGGCTTCGACGGTCTTAAAATGTGCTATATCGGCGACGGCAACAATATGGCAAACTCGCTCATCGTCGGCGGTCTTACCGCAGGTATGAAGGTGTCCGCCGCTTGTCCGAAGGCGTACAGCCCCGACAGTCAGGTGCTCGACTTCACAAAGCCGTACGCGGATATGTTCACGCTCACCGATAACGTACTCGAAGCGGCAAAGGACGCTGACGTTATCTTCACCGACGTTTGGGCATCTATGGGACAGGAAGGCGAGGCAGAGAAGCGCAGAGAAGCGTTCAAGGGCTATCAGATAAACGACGCGGTTATGAGCGTTGCGGCAAAGGACGCGATGGTACAGCACTGTCTGCCCGCACATCGTGAGGAGGAGATCACTGCGAAGGTGTTCGAGGCTCACGCAAACGAGATCTTCGAGGAAGCGGAGAACAGACTCCATGCACAAAAAGCCGTAATGGTTAAGCTTATGCAGAAGAAATAATTCCGAAGGCTTTACCGATGAGCTTTCCGAATACTCAAAAATGCTTGAGGAAAGCTTGAAGAATGCGGTTTCCGAGATAGTAGGCGATGAAAACACAAGTGTCATGATAACCTTTGAAAGTACATTTGAGAATGTC